>NZ_JBSFWB010000006.1:0-441282 GCF_053592635.1 Streptomyces sp. NPDC002623
CCATCGCGTCCATGAACTGCACGAGCGCGTGCTTGTGCAGGAAGCCGCCGTCGGGGTTGTTCGGGTTGCAGATCACCGCGACCTTGGTGCCGCGGAGGGACGGCACTGTGGCCGTCCGGGCCGCGCGCCGGCCGCTCGTCCGCTATCCGTCGGTCAGAACCGGCCCGTTCGGCACCCAGTACCCGGTCAGCCCGCCCGCGGTGATCCGCAGCATGGGCCGGCCGTTGACGATGGCCCGCTGGTCGAAGGGGGCCTTGGAGCTCTTGGCGAACTTCACCGTCTTCGTGGTGCCGGTCTTGCCGTCGCTGCCGAACTTGATGCAGGTGATCGACACGTTGGCCGGGAAGGTGGCGGTGCGCTGCGGGCGGTAGGTGGTGGGCAGGAAGACGCCGCGCAGGAAGACGTTCGGGTAGTACTCCCCGACCCACCAGCCCGCGTAGGCACCGGCGCTGATGCGGTAGTAGATCCCGCGCCCCTTGATCCGGCGACGGACGTCGACGGGAGCCTGGGTGGCCTTGGAGAAGGTGACCTTCTTGGTCGCCTGCTGGGCGTCCTCCATCGTCGGGGACCAGCCGTAGAGGGGCGCGCCCTGGGTCTTCAGCTTGTACAGCGTGTGCGTGCCGGCGGCGAACGCGAGGACCGAGCCCGCCGGCAGGTTGGTCTGGGCGTAGGGGTAGTCGTTGATCAGCGTGTCCTGCTGGGCCGCGAGCGTGGGGCTGCCGGTCTGCCAGTGCAACTGGCGGAACAGGTTGATGTGGTGCTGGTGGTAGCCCTTGGTCGGGACCCGGTGGGTGTTGCAGTAGTAGGAGAGCCACTTGGCCTGGCGCAGCCGCGAGAAGTGGTCGCGGATGGTGGTGACCGCTCCGTCGTACAGCTTGAGGGCCAGTTCGTTGCCGGTGGCGACGTAGTAGTCCCAGAGGCCGAAGGTGGCGAAGATCATGCCGTTGAAGGTGTAGTCACCGGTGCCGGCGACGGCGCCCGGGTACTCCTGGATCCACAGGTAGCCGTTCTTGTCCTTGTTCACGACCCACGGCTTGGCGTTGTCGCCGCGCAGCAGCGAGGCGAACGCGCCGTCGGCCGCGGCCTTGTAGAGCGTCTTCTCCTCTTCGGTGACCCCGTCCAGCTGGGACAGCTGGATGAAGAGGCTGATCGATTCGCCCTGCGCCATGCCGGAGTACCAGGGCGCCTTGTAGTCGACGCCGCTGTGCTCGGGGTGGTACCAGTCGAAGGGGTACGGGAAGTACCAGGCGCCGCGCGTCTCCACGCGCTTGTCGATGAGCCGCTTCGCCTGGGCCTTGGCGCGCTCCAGGAAGAGCGCCTTGCGGGTCGGGTCGGTCGCGGTGCGGTAGCTGGAGATACAACCGAGCCCGAACTGGATCTGGGTGACGGGCTGGTCGTAGCCCGGCGTGTTCCGGTCGGGCCGGTACTGCACGGCGCCCTCGGCGTCGAGGTAGACGTTCTCGGTGTCGGGCGTGACGTTGGACCAGGTGGTGGGCCGGTCGCGCCAGGGCCGCATGTACTCGGGGAGCTCGGTGTCGATCCGGTAGCCCGAGGTCTTGAACTCGAAGGGCAGCGTCGTGGGTACGGAGTCCTCGACGGTCTGCGGGTCGACGGTCCCACCGGTGTAGGGGATCCGCGTGCCCGGTTTGGGCGGGCTGAGGACGCCTTCGCTGAGCTGGTCCGGCAGATCCGGAACCGGCGGCTGGGTGCTGCCCGGGGTGTCGGGAAGACTCAGCACGAGGGAGCGCGGCACCCCGTCGAGCAGATCCGGCGAGGGGGAGTCCAGCACTCCCGTGGCCAACGCGGTGAAGGTTCCCCCACCGACCACCGCGACCCCCGCGACGGACCCCCCGGCCACCCTGATGAACCGCCTGCGCCCCAGCTCGACACGTCTCTTGCCAGCCATGACTTGCTACCCCCCACGGATATTGATGGACCGTCAGGACGGCCGCGACGAGGATCCTACGCGCGCCGCCCTTGTGGCCTTTGCCCAAAGAAAGAAGTGCAACTGAAGGGCGAGGAAGGGGGATTCGGGCATACATGTGCAAGGCGGGGTGATTGCATGCGCCGGAGAGGTTTCTGTGATGAAACTGTGACGATATGGATGTGATCATGTCGGACATGCGCATCCGGGCGCGCCCGGGCGGAGCGGTACCGAGCGCTTCCGTGATGCCGGGCGGAGCTCCGCCTCCCGGCGGATGCCACCGGCGCTGTCGTGGTGCAAGCGGCACGCGCTGTGATAGCGGCACGCGCTGTGATCAGGAGAGGCCGACGTCCCCGGGGTGACGCGGCGGGGCGGCCGGTTTGACCCCCCGCGTCCCCGCCCCGTAACCTTGACCCTCGGTGTGTCGATAGACGTGCCACATCCTCGTAAACCCTCTTCCTCCCGGGTACCGGTACCTCGGTGGTCGGGAGAGGCCGCCCGTGTTCGTTCCCGGGTGGCTGGACTGCGGGGATGCCGTCCCAGAGCGAGAGAGTGAGATCCGCGTGTACGCCATCGTGCGCAGCGGTGGTCGCCAGCACAAGGTTGCTGTCGGCGACATCGTTGAGGTTGACAAGATTTCCACTGCCAAGGTTGGCGACACGGTCGAGCTCTCGACCCTGCTCGTTGTCGACGGCGACGCTGTGACCAGCGACCCGTGGGTGCTGGCCGGCATCAAGGTCCAGGCCGAGGTCGTGGACCACCACAAGGGCGTCAAGATCGACATCCTTCGCTACAAGAACAAGACCGGCTACCGCCGTCGTCAGGGCCACCGCCAGCAGTACACGGCGATCAAGGTCACTGAGATCCCCGCGGCTGCGAAGTAAGGGACTGAGGAGACATGGCACACAAGAAGGGCGCATCGTCCACCCGGAACGGTCGCGACTCCAATGCCCAGCGGCTCGGCGTGAAGCGCTTCGGCGGTCAGGTCGTCAACGCGGGTGAGATCCTGGTCCGCCAGCGTGGCACCCACTTCCACCCGGGCGCCGGTGTCGGCCGCGGTGGCGACGACACGCTGTTCGCCCTCGAGGCCGGTTCGGTGCAGTTCGGCACCCACCGTGGCCGCAAGGTCGTGAACATCGTTCCGGTCGCCGCCTGAGCCCAGGGCTTAGACACAGACCGAACATTTCGCGAGGCGGACCTCACTTCCCTTTCGGGAAGGCGGGTCCGCCTTTCGCGTGTTAGGCAAGAGACCAAACTCGTACGTTTTCGTAGTGCTGGAGGCACCCACCATGACCACCTTCGTGGACCGCGTCGAACTGCATGTCGCCGCGGGTAACGGAGGCCACGGCTGTGCCTCCGTCCACCGTGAGAAGTTCAAGCCGCTCGGTGGCCCCGACGGGGGCAACGGCGGCCGTGGCGGCGATGTGATCCTGGTCGTCGACCAGTCGATCACCACGCTCCTCGACTACCACCACAAGCCCCACCGCAGCGCCACCAACGGCAAGCCCGGCGAGGGCGGCAACCGCTCCGGCAAGGACGGCCAGGACCTGATCCTGCCGGTCCCGGACGGCACGGTGATCCAGGACAAGGCCGGCAACGTGCTGGCGGACCTGGTCGGGCACGGGACGTCGTACGTCGCCGCCCAGGGCGGTCGCGGCGGCCTCGGCAACGCGGCGCTGGCCTCGGCCCGCCGCAAGGCGCCCGGCTTCGCGCTGCTCGGTGTGCCCGGCGACCTCCAGGAGATCGTCCTGGAGCTGAAGACGGTCGCGGACGTGGCCCTCGTCGGCTACCCGAGCGCGGGCAAGTCCTCGCTGATCTCCGTCCTGTCCGCCGCCAAGCCGAAGATCGCGGACTACCCGTTCACGACCCTCGTCCCGAACCTGGGCGTCGTCACGGCCGGCTCCACGGTCTACACGATCGCGGACGTGCCGGGCCTGATCCCGGGCGCCAGCCAGGGCAAGGGCCTCGGCCTGGAGTTCCTGCGCCACGTCGAGCGGTGCAGTGTGCTCGTGCATGTGCTGGACACCGCGACCCTGGAGTCCGAGCGCGACCCGCTCTCCGACCTCGACATCATCGAGGAGGAGCTCAAGCAGTACGGCGGTCTCGGCAACCGCCCGCGGCTCGTGGTGCTGAACAAGATCGACGTCCCCGACGGCAAGGACCTCGCCGAGATGGTCCGTCCGGAGCTGGAGGAGCGCGGTTACCGCGTCTTCGAGGTGTCCGCGGTCGCCCACATGGGTCTGAAGGAGCTGTCGTTCGCCCTCGCCGAGATGGTGGGCGCGGCGCGCGCGGCCAAGCCGAAGGAGGAGGCGACCCGGGTCGTCATCCGTCCGAAGGCGGTCGACGACACCGGCTTCACCGTCACCCTGGAGGAGGACGGCCTGTTCCGCGTCCGGGGCGAGAAGCCCGAACGCTGGGTGCGCCAGACCGACTTCAACAACGACGAGGCCGTCGGCTACCTCGCAGACCGGCTCAACCGCCTCGGTGTGGAGGACGCGCTGATGAAGGCGGGCGCCCGCGGCGGCGACGGCGTGGCCATCGGCCCCGAGGACAACGCGGTCGTCTTCGACTGGGAGCCGTCCCTGACGGCAGGCGCCGAGATGCTCGGCCGCCGAGGCGAGGACCACCGCTTCGAGGAGCCGCGTCCCGCGACCCAGCGCCGCCGGGACAAGCAGGCCGAACGCGACGAGGCGACTCAGGAGTTCGAGGGCTTCGAGCCCTTCTGAGACCTGAGACCTGAGACCTGAGACCGGTGTGAGCGAGGCCGTTTCCTGTTCGGGAGACGGCCTCGTCGGCTGTTCGGCGGGGGAAGGCGGGGGAAGGCGGGGGAAGGCGGGCGAAGGTGGCCGGTGGGAAAACCCTGTTGTGGGAAAAACCGCTGACCGGAGCCTGGGACTCATCTGTGGCCCAGGCTTCTCTCAGCGTCCCCTAAGGAAGCCCTCTTACCGTCCATTAACCATGGAGACGGACTGTACGAGCAATGACGCCGTGGCCCCCGCGAAGCTCTCCCCGCTGCCGCCCGGCACTCGCCTGCTGCACATCGGCCCGCACAAAACCGGGACGACCTCGATCCAGGGCGCCCTCTTCGGGGCGAAGGAGAAGCTGCCGGCGTACGGCGTCGAGTTCCCGGCGCAGAGCAGACACCCCATGCAGGCCGTGCTGGCCGCCTGTGCCCGGACCGGGATGATCGGTGACGCCCGGCCCACCGAGCGGCACTGGACGCGGCTCGTGGAGCAGGTGCACGCCTCCGGCCGCCGTACCTCCGTGATCAGCAGCGAGTTCTTCGCCGACGCCCCGGACGACGCGACGATCGAACGCATCGTCGAGCAGCTCGGCGGGGAGCGTGTGCATGTCCTGGTCACCGTGCGCCCGCTGGCGAAGATCATGCCCTCGCAGTGGCAGCAGTACGTGCAGAACGGTCTGCGCATGGGCTACGAGGAGTGGCTGGAGCACATGCTCCGCAAGGCCCCCTACGAGAAGCCCAACCCCAGTTTCTGGCGTCGGCACCGGCACGACCGGCTGGTCGAGCGGTGGGTGCGGGCGGTCGGCGCCGAGCGGGTCACCGTCGTCGTGGTCGACGACCGGGACCGGGGCGGGCTGATGCGCACCTTCGAGGCGCTGTTAGGACTGCCCCGCAATCTCCTGCAGCCTGTTCCCGACACCGCGAATCGCTCTCTCACGCTTGCCGAGACCGAAATGCTGCGGAGCCTCAACAAGGAATTCCGCAGTAATGGACTTCCCGACGAGCTCTATTCCAAGCTGGTGCGCAACGGTGCGGTCATCCATATGAAGAACATATGTAGTCCCACGCCCCGGGATGTGAAGATCTCCACACCCGGTTGGGCGATCGAAACGGCCGCCGAGATCGGTGCCGAGATGGCCGATCGGATTGCGTTGTCGGGCGTGCGGGTGATCGGCGATCCGGGTCTGTTGTCCGCCGTTCCCGAGCCCGCGGCGAAGCCGGCCGGGGAGCGTGAAGGGAAGCGTGAAGGGGAGCGGGAAGGCGAGTGGGAAGGGGAGCGGGCGAGGGAGGCCCGGATCGCTCCCGAGGTGGCCGCACATGCCCTGTACGGAGCACTCGCGGCGGTGGCCGCGGGGCCCGGCGGGACCTCGGCCCGCCCGGTGCACCAGACCTCGTCGAAGGAGCTCGTGCGGGTGCTCGGGCACCGTTGCCTGAAACGGCTGCGGCGGCGCTGACACCTCTCCGCAGCCGTTAGAGTCAGCCACGTCACACATGTCACGGCGCATGTCACTCTCGGCAATGCGTTACTTCTGTGGAGTTACTCACAGGATTTCCGGGAGCTTCCCTGGGAAGCCGCATCGGTGTCTCGGCATCGTCAGCGACGCAAGGTGAATGCCAGGTTGCGTACACATTTGCAGCGAACGGCACTCACCTTGCATCGCGGTAACCGCAAGTGGGACCATTTCCGCGTCCCTGTCGTCTCAAGGTAGGTCTTCTGTGTCCCAGCTGATAGCCAAGCCCCGTACCACCGCAGTGATCCTGGCCGGTGGCACCGGCCAGCGCGTGGGTCTGTCGATTCCCAAGCAGCTGCTGAAGATCGCCGGCAAGGCAGTCATCGAGCACACGTTGACCACCTTCGAGAACGCCGACTCGGTCGACGACATCATCGTGCTCATGGCCCCGGGCTATGTGCCGGACGTCGAGAAGATCGTGGCCAAGGCCGGGTTCACTAAGGTCCGGGCGATCATCGAGGGCGGCTCCACGCGGAACGAGACCACCGAGCGCGCCATCGCCGCCCTGGGCGAGGGGCTGGCCGACGGCGAGGACCTCAACGTCCTCTTCCACGACGCCGTGCGCCCCCTGCTCTCGCAGCGCGTCATCGACGACTGCGTCACGGCGCTGGAGCGCTACCAGGCGGTCGACGTGGCGATCCCGTCCGCGGACACCATCATCGTCACGCGCACGCACGGCGAGGACGGCGAGTTCATCACGGAGATCCCGGACCGCTCCCGGCTGCGCCGCGGTCAGACCCCGCAGGCGTTCAAGCTGTCCACCATCCGCCGGGCCTACGAGGTGGCGGCCGGCGACCCCAACTTCCAGGCCACGGACGACTGCACCGTCGTGCTGCGCTACCTGCCGGACGTGCCGATCCACGTCGTGGCGGGCGACGAGTACAACATGAAGGTGACCCAGCCCGTCGACGTGTTCATCGCCGACAAGCTCTTCCAGCTGGCCTCCTCCGCCACTCCCGAGCAGAACGGCGAGGAGGTCTACCGCGAGTTGCTCACCGGCAGGACCGTGGTCGTCTTCGGCGGTTCGTACGGCATCGGCAAGGACATCGCCGAACTCGCCGAGGCGTACGGCGCCAAGGTCTACGCCCTGGGCCGGTCCACCACCGGCACGCACGTGGAGAACCCGGAGGAGGTCGACGACGCCCTGTCGAAGGCCTACAGCGAGACCGGGCGCATCGACTACGTCGTCAACACCGCGGGCGTGCTGCGCATCGGCAAGTTGGCGGAGACCGACAACGCGACCATCGAGGAAGCGCTGAAAGTCAACTACCTGGCGCCTGTGCAGATCGCACGTTCGGCTTACAAGTATCTCGCCGAGACGAAGGGCCAGTTGCTGCTGTACACCTCCAGCAGCTACACCCGCGGCCGTGCCGAGTACAGCCTCTACTCCTCGACCAAGGCCGCCATGGTGAACCTCACTCAGGCCCTGTCCGACGAGTGGGCCGGTGACGGCATCCGGGTGAACTGCGTCAACCCGGAACGCACGGCGACGCCGATGCGCACCAAGGCCTTCGGCCAGGAGCCCGCGGGCAGTCTGCTCTCCTCCGAGGCGGTCGCCCGCACCTCGCTCGACGTGCTGCTCTCCGAGCTCACGGGTCATGTCATCGACGTCCGTCAGCAGGACCCGACGGCGGCCGCCGGCAAGGCGTCCGGCTTCGAGCAGGCACTGGCCGACGTACTGGACCGACAGAACGGCGTGGCATAATCGTGACCAAATAGCCATCGATTTTTCAGGCCTCTGTGGCTCCCCGTTTACGGAGAATTCACGGAGGCCTGAATCCGTAAAACTCCCGAAACCTTCAAAAAGGATTTTCCGGACTTTTAGGTACCTATGACCGGCCCCCTCCCAGAGCAGGTTTCTCCGTGATATCCACCGCTATTCGCGTAGCCCGGGTGGGCAGCGCGGCCGAACTGGCCGCAGCGGTCCTCATGATGCTGGGCTACCCCGGCCTCATGCTGGCCGCGCTCGTGCCGAGCGCCCCCGCCTTCGCCGCCGCGGCCGCCGTGACGTACCTGGCGGACCTCTACCTCCACCGCAAGGGCAGTCGCCTCATCGGGCTCCTGTCCAAGGTGCGGGCCGGTCTGTCCACCCGGTTCCTGGTCCGCGAACTGCTGCTGATCCTGCTGCTGGCGAGACTCGACCTCTCCCAGGAGCCGGTCTTCTACGCGGCGATCGCGTGCTTCACGGTGTTCTTCGGTCTGCAGGCTCCGCACGGCGCGCTGATCACCCTGATCGGCAAGCGTCGCCAGATGCCGGTCGTGACCAGGAACGTCGACCTGGCCTCCCGGCTGCCCATACCGGACGCCCCGCCGCGCCTGCTGCTGAGCCGCGCCACCGTGAAGATGCTCCACCTCGACCTCGCGGCCGTGGTGGGCCTGCTCGTGTGCGCGTTCAGCGACTCCGGCTCCGGCTCGGTCGTGGTGCTTCCGGGGTACGTCGGCATCGCCGTCACCCTGGGCCTGGGCGCGCTGTACGTCCTCGCGCTGGTGCCGCACCTGCGGGCCAGGCGGCTGCCGCCGAAGGCCGGCAAGGTCCTGGGCACGGTCAGTGCCTGGCTGCGCGAGTACCGGCCGCAGACGGTGCTGTACTTCTCCGGCTCCGACGACTCCGCCTACCAGGTCAACATGTGGCTGGAGACGCTGGAGCAGATGGAGGCCCGGCCACTGGTCATCCTGCGTGAGCGCGTCATCCTGGAGCGGATGGCGCCCACCTCGGTCCCTGTCATCTGCGTGCCCGGGGGGGTGCACCTGATGAACATGGACCTGTCCATGGTGCGGGTCGCGTTGTACTGCGCGAACGTCGGCAAGAACATCCACCTGCTGCGTGTGCCGACCATGAAGCACGTCTTCATCGGCCACGGCGACAGCGACAAGGTCGCCAGCGTCAACCCGTTCAGCAAGGTCTACGACGAGGTGTGGACCGCCGGCCGCGCGGGCCGCGACCGCTACGCCATCGCCGACGTCGGCATCCGCGACGAGGACATCGTGGAGGTCGGCCGCCCGCAGCTCGCGCCGATTCTGGCGTCGGGCGGCATCCCGACGGACCGCGTCCCGACGATCCTCTACGCGCCCACCTGGGAGGGCTGGGACGACAACCCGGGCAACACCTCGCTCCTGCTGGCCGGCGAGAACATCGTGCGCAAACTGGTCGAGGCCGAGCCGCCGGTTCGTGTCGTGTACAAGCCGCACCCGTTCACCGGCATGCGCAACGCCAAGGCCGGCGCCGCCCACCGCCGGATCATCGCCCTGATCAAGAAGGCCGCCGCCCAGCGCGCGGAGGACTCCCGGTTCACCGCGGACCCGGCGGCCCAGGCCAAGGCCAAGGCCGAGCTGACCCGGCTCAAGGCCCGTCTGGACGGCCTCTCGCTGGCCTTCGACGAGCGGGCCGACGAGGCCGTGACAAGCCGCGACGGCATCGTCGACCTCCGCAAGCACCAGGAGGCCGCCCGGCTGCGCGCTGCGTGGAACGAGGCCTACTGGCGCTCCTTCCCCTCCTTCGAGCACCGGGTGGTCACCGGCACCGAACCCCGTCTGTACGACTGCTTCAACGCCTCCGAGGCGATGGTCTCCGACATCTCCAGCGTGGTCTCCGACTTCATCGCGAGCGGCAAGCCGTATGCAGTCACCGACTCCGCGGAGCTCGGCGCGGAGGAGTTCAAGCGGCAGAACACCGCGGTACGCGCCGCCGTGATCCTCGGCAACGGCGCCGCCGAGCTGGATCAGCTGCTGGACGCGGTGCGCGACCCGGCCGGCGATCCGCTGGCCAAGGACCGCAAGGAACTCAAGGAGTACCTGCTCGGGCCGGACGAGCCCACGTCGCTGGAACGGTTCGACACCGCGGTCACCGACCTCGCGCTGAAGGCCGAGGCGCGCAACGTGGGCCTCGGCTCCCTGGCCGGCGCGGGGGTCGGCGGGGCGGACGGCCCACCGGACGACGAGGCGGAACTGGCCAAGGGTGTGACGACCGCCTGACATCCGTGTTTCCTCAGGCCGGGCCCCCGGAGATCGATCTCCGGGGGCCCGGTTTTTCGTGCATCCTGTGATGTGGAACACGTGTCGCAATCCAGGCAACCCACTCCGTTCATCCTCCGTCTACCTGGTATCCAGAGCGTTTTTGTCGGAAACCGGTGCGTGGTGAGAGGGAAAATGTCCGTTGCGCAGCCTGACGTCACGGTGGTCATCGGGGCGTACGAAGCGATGCCGTACCTGGTCGAGTGCCTGGCATCGGTGGAGGCGCAGACCCTGGACCCGGCGCGCCTGGAGGTCATAGCCGTCGACGACGGCTCCCGCGACGGCACCGGGGAGTGCCTGGAGGAGTTCGCCGCCCGCGTGCCGCTGTCCGTCACCGTGATCCGGCAGGAGAACTCCGGCGGCCCCAGCGGCCCGCGCAACGTCGGCCTCGCCAAGGCCACCGGGCGGTACGTCTTCTTCCTCGACGCCGACGACCGGCTCGGCGCCGAGGCCCTGGAGCGCATGGTCGCCATGGCCGACCGCAACGGCACGGACGTGGTCCTCGGGCGGGTCGAGGGCATCAACCGCAAGCCGCCGAAGTCGATGTGGGGCGAGACGCTCGAGCGGACGGACGTCTACTCCTCCAACATAAAGTTCACCCTCAGCGCGCAGAAGCTGTTCCGCCGGGAGTTCCTGGAACGCCACGGCATGCGCTTCGACGAGTCCCTGTGGACCGGCGAGGACGCGCTGTTCACGATGGAGGCGTATCTGCGGGCCGACGGCGTCTCCGTGGTCGCCGACTACACCTGCTACTACCTGGTGGGCCGCACCGACGGCAAGCATGTGACGAAGAGCGGGAGCTACACCCTGCGCTTCGACTCCGCGCGCGCCCTGATGGGCCTGCTGGAGCGGCTCGTCCCGCCCGGCGCGAAGCGGGACGTGCTCATGGTCCGCCCCTTCCTCGTCACCGTGCTGCCGCAGTTCGGGCCCGTCTTCCTGCGCAACGACGAGGAGATCCGCCGCACCAAGATGGAGCTGGCCAAGCCCCTGATGGACGCGTACTGGAACGAGGGCGTCGCCCAACGCCTCCTGGTCCACGAGCGGCTGCGCCTGGAGCTGGTGGCCCGGCAGCGCCCCGACCTCCTGGCGGACGTCCTCGAGTTCATCGCGGCCAAGAGCAAGCCGGCGCCGGTCCTGAAGAAGCGCAACACCCAGCTCTATCTGGCCTACCCGCACTACGGCTCCGCGGCGACCGGCCTCCCCGACCGGCTCTACCTGGCCGAACCCCGCGAGGCCAAGGCCTACCCGGGCTGGCGCAAGGACCCCGCCGAGGCCCTGCTGCGCGGCTTCACCCGCAAGGTCCGCCGCAGGCTCAGCAGACTCCGCCGACGCACGATGAGACCGGGCGGCACCGCGGCGGTCTGAGGGGGCTGTTCATAGGACTGGTTCTGGCTCAGGACTTGTTCGGCTTCAGGGCGCGGCGGAGCGGGCCGCCCACCGCGCGCTTGGCGCGGCGGTAGATCGAGGGCGCGGGGATGACCGAGGCGGCCTTGGCCGCCGCCCGCGCGCCGGTCCGGCTCTTCGCCAGGTCCCGCTTCAGCTGGGCGTTCTGGGAGTCGAGCTCGCTTATACGGTGGTGCAGCCAGCCGAACCTGCTGGTCAGCGAGGCGACGTCGGTCTCGTTCCACGGGCGCACGCCCGCCGGGAAGGACAGTGAGCGGAGCTTCTTCTCGAAGGCCGTGCCGCCGTCACCGTGGGTGAAGGTGTTCTGCAGCCCGTTCTTGTCCAGGAACGCGGCGAACCGGTCGAAGCGCTCCTTGTGGTTGCCCGTGAGGGCGGTGAAGTCGGCCTCCTCGTAGAGCTCGGCCGGATCGAGGTCCTCGGGCACCTCGCTGAGCAGCCGGTGCGGGATCTCGAAGTAGCGGCACAGCTCCAGCGTGCGCGAGTCGAAGGCCAGCACGGTCGCGGGCGTACCGGCCAGCAGGGCCGCGATGTTGCCGTGGATGCGCGAACCGAACGAGTAGTCGAACTCCCGCAGGTCGTCCATCCAGGTGACCGGGTCGATGTAGACCCGCGCCTTGCCCTCCCGGTACATCGGGTGGTCGGGGTGGGTCGGCATCTCGACCACCCGGCCGCCCACGGAGTCCACGTCCCGCCAGTACAGCTGCTTGGCGTCGCTGAGGTTCTGGCCTATGTAGAGCAGGTTCGGATAGCGCTGGTGGGCGCGGGCGATCACCTTGTGCAGACCGCCGCCGCGCACCGCCGTGTGCGAGCCGTTGACGCTGATCCGCGACTCGGCGGTCAGCGTCGCCGCCTTCTTCTCCACGGGCAGCCGGTCGCCGTGCAGGAACATCGACGGGCAGCCGATGACCTCGACGTCCCGGAAGCCCAGGTCGTTGAGGTAGCGCTCGGTGAACTCGCCCCGCACGCCTATGGAGGCGCTGTGCTCCAGCACCGCCGCGCAGAACGCGCGCACGCTGCCTTCCATGGGCTTCAGCCGCTCCGGGCTGTAGGTCACGCCGAACTGCGCGCCGACGCCCAGCACCACGACCGGGATCTTCAGCTTCCCGATGAGCCGGGTCAGGCGCTGCAGCCCCGGCTCGAAGGTCGGCCGGAAGGCGTTGGCCAGAGGCACGACGAAGGCGTCGTACTCCTCGTTGATCTGGGACGCGGCCTTCACGTCGGTCCGCATGCCGTTCGAGAAGACCTCGGTGCCCGGCGTGGTGAGGATCTTGTGCGCGGCGTCGCTGAAGATCAGGTTGCCGGCGTTGGTGGCGATCACGTCGCGGTGGAGGGCTTCCTCGACGGGGACCACGTCGAAGGGGCTCTTCCCCGATCTGAGGAGTATGCGCTTCACAGGGCGAACTGTAGGTGACACAAACTTCAAAATAAATTTGTGTTCTCTTCAAATCCTATGGGGAACCGATACGACCGCTTTGCCGTATGCAAAGCGTGAGCGAACGGCTACGCCGCCCGGTCTGTCCGCGACGTGAAACCCCGGCGCGGCCTGCGCCCCGTTCGCGTAGATTGCCAAACCGGCAGCCGGACCTACGCAAGGGGCGAACAACAAGGTGGCAGGGGCAAGGCAGGCCGTGGGCGAGGCCCGCAGGATCGTCGTCAAGGTCGGCTCCTCGTCGCTGACCACCGCCTCCGGCGGGCTCGACGCGGACCGGGTCGACGCGCTCGTCGACGTCCTCGCCAAGAGCCGCAGCGGGGGAGAGAAGGAGATCGTCCTCGTCTCCTCGGGAGCCATCGCCGCGGGGCTCGCCCCGCTTGGCCTGCGCCGTCGCCCCAAGGACCTCGCCCGTCAGCAGGCCGCCGCCAGCGTCGGCCAGGGCCTGCTGGTGGCCCGCTACACCGCCTCCTTCGCCCGCTACGGCGTCCGCGTCGGCCAGGTGCTGCTGACCAGCGACGACATGAGCCGGCGCGCCCACCACCGCAACGCCTCCCGCACGCTCGACAAACTGCTCGCGATGGGCGCGTTCCCGATCGTCAACGAGAACGACACCGTCGCCACCGACGAGATCCGGTTCGGCGACAACGACCGGCTCGCCGCGCTCGTCGCCCATCTCGTCCACGCCGACCTGCTCGTCCTGCTGTCGGACATCGACGGCGTCTACGACGGCGACCCCGGCAAGCCGGGCACCGCGCGGATCGCCGAGGTGCACGGCCCGCAGGATCTCGGGCACGTCGAGATCGGCAGCGCCGGCAAGGCGGGCGTCGGCACCGGCGGCATGGTCACCAAGGTCGAGGCCGCCCGGATCGCCGCCGCCGCCGGCATCCCTGTGGTCCTCACCAGCGCCGTCCACGCGGCCGACGCCTTCGCCGGCGGGGACACCGGCACGTACTTCCACTCCACGGGCAAGCGCTCCGCCGACCGGCTGCTGTGGCTGCAGCACGCGTCCACCCCGCAGGGGTCGCTGACCCTGGACGACGGCGCGGTGCGCGCGGTCGTCGAGCGGCGCAAGTCGCTGCTGCCGGCCGGGATCGCGGCCGTCGAGGGCGACTTCAGCGCGGGCGACCCCGTCGAGCTGCGGGACGCCTCGGGGCACGCGGTGGCCCGCGGTCTCGTCAACTTCGACGCCAAGGAGATCCCCCAGCTGATCGGCCGGTCGACCAGGGAACTGGCGCGGGAACTGGGCGCGGAGTACGAGCGCGAGGTCGTCCACCGGGACGACCTGGTGATCCTGCACCCGTAAACACGCTCGAACGGTCCGTACCGGTGGGGGACGTTCCGTGAAACCGCCCCACGGAGCCGTGCGGCCTGCTCAACTTTGTCTCAGGGACACCGGCTGCGGGAGTCCGGCGGGCCACCGCGGGACGGGTTCCGCACGAGCGCTGCGTAAAGGAGGCCGTCGTGAGACGAGTGCGCCCTGGGGTGGCAGCGGCCCGTGGGAGTACCGACGAGAGTACCGGTGACAGCGGCTCGACGTCGTCGCATACGACCGGTTCGACGTCGTCCTCACGTGCGGCCGCCGGTTCGGCTTCGTCACGCGTCGCGGGCTCGGCGTCGCGTGCGCCGGGCGAGGAGCGCGCCCTGACCAGTGTGGCGGCCGGTGAGCGATACCGGGCCCAGGAGGTCGCCGAGTCGAAGGGCGGCCGGCCCGTGGACGTCCCCCGGCTGTGGCACGTCACCCTCAGCGTCTCCGGCGAGGAGGCCCCGCTGAAGGAGGTCCGGCGCGCTCTCGAACAGCTCGCCCACGACCACCCCTTCCTCCTGACCAGCAGATACGCGGGCGACCATGCCGAGATCCGGTACTGGGAGGAGGCCCGCGACCTGCACGACGCGGCCGCCGTCGCCCTGCGCCTGTGGGGCGAGCACCGCCAGACGGCCGGGCTGCCGCCCTGGGAGATCGTCGGCCTGGAGGTCATCGACCGCCAGACCTACCACCAGCGCATCGCCGAGGGCTACGGCCCGGCCCCGGCGACCCCCGTCGGGGTTCACCCCTACTGACGGTCTCGGGGCGACGGTCGCCGGGTTGCCGGGTTGCCGGTCTCAGGCGCCGGTCTCGGGGTGTGGAACGAGCGGTGAAGGGGCCGGTGCGGCGCACTACCCTTCCCTTATGACCACGCTCTCCCCGTACGACTCCATGTCCCCGGTCACCCGTGCCGCCTACCGCGCCAAGGCGGCCGCCGCCGACCTCGCGCCGCTGCCCCGGGCCGCCAAGGACGACGCGCTCCTCGCCATCGCGGACGCGCTGGAGGTCCGTACGAGCGAAATCGTCGAGGCCAACGCCAAGGACATCGCCAAGGCCCGCGAGGCCGGCACCGCCGAATCGGTGATCGACCGGCTGACCCTCACCCCGGAGCGGGTCCGGGCCATCGCCTCGGACGTGCGGGACGTCGTCGCGCTGCCCGACCCGGTCGGCGAGGTCGTCCGCGGCTCCACTCTTCCCAACGGCATCGACCTGCGCCAGGTCCGCGTCCCGCTGGGCGTCGTCGGCATCATCTACGAGGCCCGACCGAACGTCACCGTGGACGCCGCCGCCCTCTGCCTGAAGTCCGGCAACGCGGTCCTGCTGCGCGGCTCGTCCTCCGCCTACGAGTCGAACACCGCCCTCGTCCGGGTGATCCGTGACGCGGTCGGCGGGGCCGGACTGCCCGCCGACGCCGTACAGCTGGTGCCCGGCGAGGGCCGCGACAGCGTGCGCGAGCTGATGCGCTCCCGCGGGCTGGTCGACGTCCTCATCCCGCGCGGCGGCGCCTCCCTCATCCAGACCGTCGTCACCGAGTCCACCGTCCCGGTCATCGAGACCGGCACCGGCAACTGCCACGTCTACGTCGACGCCCACGCCGACCTCGACATGGCGATCGACATCCTGATCAACTCCAAGGCGCACCGGGTCAGCGTCTGCAACGCCGCCGAGACCCTCCTCGTCCACCAGGACATCGCCCCCGAGTTCCTGCCTCGCGCCCTGGACGCCCTCGCCGAGGCGGGGGTGACGGTGCACGCCGACGAGCGCGTGCTGGCGTACGCCAAGGACTCCAGCGCGACCGTCGTGGAGGCGACCCCGGAGGACTGGGAGACCGAGTACCTCTCCTACGACATCGCCGCCGCCGTGGTCGACTCGCTGGACAAGGCCGTCGAGCACATCCGGCTGTGGACCTCCGGCCACACCGAGGCCATCGTCACCACCTCCCAGCAGGCCGCCCGCCGCTTCACCCAGTTGGTCGACTCCACCACGGTGGCCGTGAACGCCTCCACCCGCTTCACCGACGGCGGTCAGTTCGGCTTCGGCGCGGAGATCGGCATCTCCACCCAGAAGCTGCACGCCAGGGGCCCGATGGGCCTCCCGGAGCTGACCAGCACCAAGTACATCGTCACGGGCGACGGCCACGTACGGCGCTGAGCCCCCCTCGGCGACGCCGTGAGAGGCGTCTCATCCGGCGGATGAATTTCCCTACCGTCTGCCCAAATTGACCCCCCAGGTCTACTCTGGATTCGTGCCGGAGGACGTGGGGGGTATGCCGTTCCCTGACGGCTGGGAGCCCGACGACGATCACGACCGCGGGGTGTCGGACGAAGAGTTCGCCTCCGTGGTCTTCGACGAGGCCTTCGTACAGGCGGCCGTGGTGCACGAGCCGACCGCCGTCGAACGCCTCCTTGCCGCCGCGGAAGCGAGAGCCGAGGCCTCCGAGGCCGAAGCCCGCCGAACCCGCGCCAGAGGCGACCGCTACGACGACGCCTACGGCCCCGACGGACCCGGCGATTTCGGCCATGATCCGGACTTCGACGACCTGGACGACGGCGACCTCCCCGAAGCCTGGGAACGCCGCTACGGCGCCCCAGGGACCTACGGCAAGCAGGTCCGCTGGCATCGCCCGGTGGCCTGGATCCTCGCCCTCATCATGGGCGTCGGCATGGTGGCGCTGGCCTTCGCCGCGGTCTACCGGGGCGCGTCCTCGAGCAGCCGGGACCAGGTGCCGCCGCCCGCCACGACCGGCCTCGAACAGGCGACCGTGCCGCCGCCGTCCGCCTCCGCCGACTATTCTCAGCCACCCGTCTCGGCGGTCCCGCGCACGCCCTGAACGCCTGCGCGGCGCAGGGGTGTGCGAGGGCTCCGCGAGCGGGGCCGAAGCTGGTGAGAACCTGTCAGAACTTGTCGTACAGCAGGGCGTTTACCTGGGCTCCGTGCGACCTACTCTGAAAGTATGGCCGGGCCTGGAGACCCACCGGAGGGGACACCCGAGGGCGCTCCCGGAGGTGGAGAGGACGAGTACCGATCCGTCGTCTTCGACGAATCGTTCGTCCGCGCTGCCCGTATCCAGGAGTACTCCGCGCAGGAGCGCATGGCCGATCATGCGCCCGCCGTCCGCACCCGTCCGCCCCTGCGCCGAGGCCGGGGCCTGTCCCGGCAGGCCCTGCTCCTGGTCGTGCTGATCGCCGTCGCCTTCGGCACGGCCGTCTACATGGGCCTGCGCAACCCCTACCAGAGCCCGGCCGCGCGCCGGCCCGCCGAGCCCCTGCGGATGACCGTCATCCCGCTCTCCCCGCAGGGCGTGGTGCCCGGGGCCGCCGACCCCGAGTCGCTGTTCGCGCGCAGCCCCGCCGCGCAGTTCCGCATCGGCGCCGAGGGCATTCCGCTGCCCGCCTCCCGGCGCACCGCGCACTTCTCCGACAGCCAGGTCGTCGCCGCCCTGACCACGGCCAAGGACTACATCGTGCACTCCTCCCTCTACCCGGAGGTGCTCACCGGCCAGCAGGTGCGGCCCGTGCGCGCTCTGATCGACGCCGATCAGCTCGACCAGTTCGACGACAGCTTCAGCCACCCGGCCGCCGACGGGCGGCACGCGCCGACCGGCTGGCTGGTCCGCTTCGACCCCGCCCAGGCTCAGCTGGCCGACAGCAAGATCCGCGTCCAGGGCACGCTGGAGGCCGCCGAGACCGACTCCTCGACCCTCGAGGTCACCGCGGACCACACCTTCGTGTACGCCCTGCGGCCCACCGGCACCGCCGCCGACGCCCCGGCCTCCCTCTTCACCGTCCGCCGCGAGCTGCACTTCCGCTTCGACCGTGAGGACCTGCGCACCCACCAGGTCCAGCTGATCGTGTCCTACGTCCAGGCCGGCCCGCTCTCCTGCGCCGAGGACTCCACGAACCATCTGCGCCCCCTGCTCGCCGGCGAGACCGCGAAAGCGGGCGGCCCGGCCGGCACGGACCCCTACGCGACCGACGGCGCGGCGTCCCTGTGCGGAGCCCTGGCCACGAGCGCCCAACCGAAGGTGTGAGCCCCGGCGGCCTGGGGGGAAGCGGTCAGCTCTTGTCGGACGGGGGCGTGTCCGTCGGGCCGTCCGGGTCGGAGCCGTTCCGCGGCGACTCGTCCTGAGGCGGAGCCGAAGCCGTGAAGCCGCCGAAGCCGCGTCGCACCCGGCCGCCCAGGTCGCCGGCACCGCCCGCGATGTCGCTGACCAGCTTCATCAGCGGGTCCTTGGAGCTCTTGACGCTCGTCGCGTAGTGGGTGGCCGACTCGCGGAAGGAGTCCGTGACCGAGGTGTCCTTGTCCTCGGTGCGCCGCGGGTAGTGCCCGTCCATGATCCGCTGGTGGTCGCGGGACTCGGCCCACTTCTTCAGCTCGGCCGCGCGCACGGTGGTGAAGGGATGGGTACGGGGCAGCACGTTGAGGATCTTCAGCACCGAGTCGCGCAGGTCGCCGCCGGCCTCGTACTCCTCCGCCTGCTGCAGGAACGCGTCCACGTTCATCTCGTGCAGGTGGTTGCCGCCGGCGATCTTCATCAGGCCGCGCATCGAGGCCTTCAGGTCCTGGCCGACGAGGAGACCCGCGCGGTCGGCGGACAGCTCCGACTTGCGGAACCACTCGCGCAGCGCCGTCACGATCGCCATGATCGCGAGGTTGCCCAGCGGGATCCAGGCGACCCGGATCGCCAGGTTCGTCAGGAACAGCAGGATCGTGCGGTACACGGCGTGCCCGGACAGCGCATGGCCCACCTCGTGGCCGATGACCGCGCGCATCTCCTCCTCGTCGAGCAGCTCGACGAGCCCGGTGGTGACCACGATGATCGGCTCGTCCAGGCCGATGCACATCGCGTTGGGCTGCGGGTCCTGGTTGACGTACATCGGCGGGACCTTCTTCAGGTCCAGGATGTGACAGGCGTCCCGCAGCATGTCGTTGAGGTGCGTGAACTGCTGGTCGGAGACCCGTACCGAGTCGGACAGGAACAGCAGCCGGAGGCTGCGCTCGGGCAGCAGCGCGCTGAGCGCCTTGAACACCGTGTCGAAGCCGCTCAGCTTGCGCAGCGCCACCAGGGCGGAGCGGTCGGCCGGGTGCTCGTACGCACGGGAGGAGATTCCCGGGAAGCGCCTGCGCTGCCTGCTCGGCACGTTCTCGTGAGCGGTGTCGTCCTGCTCGTGGCCGTCGTCGGACATGTCTTCCCCCATGTGCGTCTCTGTGGCCTTTACATGACCCTTTACGGACCTTGTGCGGTCCTTTGCGCCCCCGAAGCAGAGCCCAGCCTAGGCGGAGTTACCTTGGACGGGCACTACACCGAAGGAGTCCCGCGCCATGGAGCACCACCCCGCAGCCGCCTGGCTCACCGAAGCCGCCGCCCAGCAACAGGGGGCGGGGAATCTGCTCCGCGTCGTACTGATCGTGATGGTTCTGGGCTGTGTTTTCACCGCGTGGTTCCTGTTGCGGGGCTACAAGCGGAAGGACGACTGAGCCGGCGGGAAGGTTCCCAATGGCGGAGTCGGCGTGATCGCCGCCGAGCCTCCCGCATACGATGGGCCGACGTCTTTATCCCGCCCTCACCGAATAGGTACTGCCGAAGATGAGCCTTCACAGCGCCGCCGCCCAGTTGGTCACCCTCGCCGCCGAGGGCGAAGAGCACGGTGGCAACCACGAGAGCCTCGAACCGTGGGTCACCGGCGGCAGCGCCTTCCTCATCCTGCTGCTTCTGCTGTGGATCACCACCCGCTTCAACCGCGACCGCTGAGTCATCACGACCGCTTCAGACATCACGTGTTCACCGACGGCCAGTCCGGCATAGCGGGACGCTCCGGGCAATCACCGGCCGGGGCCCCTGGACCCGGCCGGTAGGGTCTGCACGCATGGGAGAGCAGGACATGCCTACCGGCCCACGGAACCCGGGCAAGCGCCGCCTCGGCGTCATGGGCGGGACGTTCGATCCGATCCACCACGGACACCTCGTGGCGGCCAGTGAGGTCGCCGCGCAGTTCCACCTGGACGAGGTCGTGTTCGTCCCGACCGGTCAGCCGTGGCAGAAGACGCACCGCAGTGTCTCCCCGGCCGAGGACCGCTACCTGATGACGGTCATCGCGACCGCCGAGAACCCCCAGTTCTCGGTCAGTCGTATCGACATCGACCGCGGCGGTCCCACGTACACCGTGGACACCCTGCGCGATCTGCGGGCCCTCAACCCCGACACCGACCTCTTCTTCATCACGGGCGCCGACGCCCTGGGGCAGATCCTGACCTGGCGGGACAGCGAGGAGTTGTTCTCCCTCTCGCACTTCGTCGGCGTCACCCGGCCCGGGCACAACCTCACGGATCCCGGTCTGCCCGAGGGCGGTGTCTCGCTCGTCGAGGTTCCCGCTCTCGCCATCTCCTCGACGGACTGTCGTGCGAGAGTCGCCAAGGGAGACCCCGTCTGGTACCTGGTGCCCGACGGAGTCGTGCGCTACATCGACAAGCGCGAGCTGTACCGCGGCGAGTGAGCCGAGAGGGGTACCGGTGAACGACCGATACGACGCGGGGTACGGGGCCGACCAGTACGAACTCGTCGGCTATGACGAGTACGGGCAGCCCGTCTACCGGCAGGTCCAGGTCCCGCCCCAGCAGGTGCCGCAGCAGCCCTACGACCCGTACGGACAGCAGGGCGGGCAGCAGCACCAGGACCAGCCGTACCAGGGGCAGGGGCAGGGCCGGCAGGGGTATGGCTACGACCCGTACGACACGGGCGGGCAGCAGCAGCCCGGCTATGACCCGTACGACACGGGTCAGCAGCCGCCCACCCCCGCGTACGACACCGGCCCGCAGGCTCCCGTCGGCTACGACCCCTACGGCACCGCGACCCAGGCCCCGTACGACCCCTACGGGCAGACCGCCGTCGGCGGACAGCAGCCCCGGGGCGAGCAGCCCCGCGTCGCCGAGCAGACCGCCTACATCCCGCAGCAGGCCGGTCCGGTCGAGCCCGGGTCCGGGGCCGGGTCCGGAGTCGGGGCGGGCCTCGACGGCGGTGACGCGGCGGCCGACGCGCGCGCCGCGTCCGGCGCCTCCGGGCAGCCCCAACGGGAGTACCACACCGAGCAGTTCGCGTTCGTGGAGGAGCCCGACGGCGACTCCGAGGACGTCATCGACTGGCTGAACTTCACCGAGAACCGCACCGAGCGCCGCGAGGAGGCCAAGCGCCGGGCCCGCAGCCGCATCGTCGCCCTCGGCGTGGTCCTGGCGCTGGTCGCGGTCGGCGGAGTGGGCTACCTCTGGTACGCCGGGAAGCTGCCCGGCCTGTCGTCCTCGTCCTCCGACTCCGACAAGGGCGCCACGACCGCCACCGCCGCACAGAAGCGTGACGTGGTCGTCGTCCACCTGCACGACACCGCCGCCGGAGGCACCTCCACGGTGCTGCTCGTGGACAACACCACGACCAAGCAGGCCACCACGGTCCTGCTGCCCAACTCCCTCGTCCTCACGGACGACGACGGCACCACGGCGACCCTCGCCAAGTCCGTCGACGACGACGGCTCCGCCGGGACGCGCGACTCGCTGGACACGGTTCTCGGCACCGACATCGAGGGCACCTGGCGGCTCGACACGCCGTACCTGCAGAACCTCGTCGACCTCGTCGGCAACATCGAGGTCGACACCGACACCGCCGTGCCCGACCCGGACGCCAAGAAGGGCGCGGCCGCACTCGTCAACAAGGGCCAGGACCAGACCCTCAGCGGCAAGATGGCCGTCGCCTACGCCACCTACCGTGCCGCGGGCGAGGCCCAGAACGCCCAGCTGCAGCGGTTCGGCCAGGTCATGCAGGGCGTGCTGCGCAAGGTGTCCTCCGATGCGCAGGGCGCCACCGTCACCGTGCAGACCCTGGCGCAGATCCTGGACCCGTCGCTGACCGACAAGGATCTCGGCGCCTTCCTCGCCAAGCTCGCCGACCTGGCCAAGGGCGGCGACTACAAGACCGCCCTGCTGCCCGTCCAGAGCGACGGCACGCTCAGCGCCGAGTCGAGCGCGAGCGTCGTCAAGGACGTCCTCGGCGGCGCCGCGAAGAGCCCCGACAAGGACGCGGCCGTCAGTGTCTCCGTCCAGAACGCCAGCGGCACCAAGGCCAGCACCGAGGACGCGCGCGTGGTGCTCCTCAACGGCGGCTTCACCTTCCTGGAGGCCGGCACGCCGGCGAGCACGAAGGCCACCTCGCAGGTGCTCTACGCCGACGCCGCCGAGAAGGAGAACGCCACCGAGGTCGCCAAGACCCTGGGCCTGGACGCCAGCGTTGTGAAGAAGGGCACCGTCTCCGCGAACGCCGACGTGGCGGTCGTCCTGGGCGAGGACTACGAGCCCACCTCGGCCGAGTGACCCGGGTGACCCCGGTGACCGGGGTGGGGAGGACTCGCGGGGGCCGGTCGGAAGCGGCCCCCGCGTGTGATCCCTCAATCACGTGGGGTGCCGTCGGCGGTCCGTGAGACCCTTGAGGACAAGTGTCCGCCTAGGGAAAGCCACGTAGTGACCGCCACCGACCGCTCCATCGAGCTCATCACCGCCGCCGCACAGGCGGCCGCCGACAAGCTCGCGCACGACATCATCGCCTACGACGTCAGCGACGTGCTGTCGATCACGGACGCCTTCCTGCTGGCCTCCGCGCCCAACGACCGCCAGGTCAAGTCGATCGTCGACGAGATCGAGGAGCGCCTCCAGAAGGAGCTCGGCACCAAGCCCGTCCGCCGAGAGGGCGACCGCGACGCCCGCTGGATCCTGCTCGACTACGTCGACATCGTCGTCCACGTCCAGCACAGCGAGGAGCGTGTCTTCTACGCCCTGGAACGCCTGTGGAAGGACTGCCCCGAGCTGGAGCTGCCCGCCGACGCCAAGGCCACCCGCGGCAAGGCCCAGGAGCACGCCAAGCTGCAGGCCGAGGAGGAAGACGCCGCCGGATACGGGGAGCTGCGATGACCACCCCCGCGGAGACCGCCGCCGCCCGTGAGCCGGGCCGTGGCCGTCGCGTCATCCTCTGGAGGCACGGCCAGACCGCCTGGAACGTGGAGCGCCGCTTCCAGGGCACGACGGACGTCGAGCTGACCGAGACCGGCGTGGCCCAGGCCCGCCGCGCCGCCCGGCTGCTCGCCTCGCTCCAGCCCGACGCGATCGTCGCCTCGGACCTGTCGCGGGCCGCGAACACGGCCGCCGAGCTCTCCGTGCTCACCGGCCTGGAGGTGACCCACGACGAGGCCCTGCGCGAGACGTACGCGGGCGTCTGGCAGGGGCTGACGCACGACGAGATCATCGCCCGCCACGGCGACGAGTACACCGCGTGGAAGCGCGGCGAGCCGGTCCGCCGCGGCGGCGGCGAACTGGAGTCGGAGGTGGCCGACCGGGCCGCCCCCGTCGTGGTGCGGCACGTCGAGAAGCTGCCCGAGGACGGCACGCTGGTCGTGGTCAGCCACGGCGGCACCATCCGGACCACCATCGGCCGTCTCCTCGGCCTGGAGGCCCACAACTGGGAGAGCCTGGGCGGCCTCTCCAACTGCTGCTGGTCCGTCCTCGGCGAGGGCGCTCGAGGGTGGCGGCTGCTCGAGCACAACGCCGGCACCCTGCCCGAGCCGGTGCTCGGCGACGACGACTGAGCGCCGGGCGGCCGCCGGGACCCGGATTTCACTTTCCGGCAGGTCGCAGGCTAAAGTTCTTCTTGTTCGCCCCGCCGAGCGGGGCGAAACACCATACGGCTTCGGCCGCATGGCACAAGGGGCTATAGCTCAGTTGGTAGAGCGCCTGCATGGCATGCAGGAGGTCAGGAGTTCAATTCTCCTTAGCTCCACTGATCGTCTGGTCGGTCGACACTCTGTTGAGTTGTCAAAGATCGGTTGAGGTCGGTTGACATCGGTTGAGATCTTGTCAAGAAGATCCCGTCCCTCAGGGGGCGGGATTTTTTGTTGCCTCCGTTCGCAGCCGGGCCGTGCGTCGCTCCGTCTCCTCGTCGTTCGGCGTGTAGACGACGATCCGGCACTCCGGCATCCCGTTGATCGACAGCGACGTGGACGTCATCCTCAGTTCGCCCACCGCCGCGTGCCGGAAGACCTTCACACGGCTGCCGGGCTCCGCCACGTCACCGGACGCCCACAGCCGCGCGAACAGCGGGCTCGCCTCCGACAGCCTGCGTATGAAGTCCTCCCAGACGGGCTCGCCGGCCCGCAGTCCGTACGACGCCCGCAGGTTCGCCACCATCACAGGCAGCTCCTTGTCCCGGAACACCAGCGGGCTGTCCTCCTCCCGCACCGTGAACAGCCGCCACAGGGCGTTGGACGGCACCCGGGAGGCGAGCTCGGCCGCCGGAGCGATGAACAGGTCGTGGTAGACGGGGTTGGCGGCGAGGATGTCGTAGCGCGAGTTGTAGACCACCGCCGGCCGGGGCGCCAGGGCGTCGATGATGTCCTGGATCTCCGGGCCCACGCTCTGCGCCAGGGCTTCCGGCGCGGAGGTGCAGGGCACCTCCGCCAGGTGGTACAGATGCTCCCGTTCCGGCGGGTCCAGCCGCAGCGTGCGCGCCACGGCGTCCAGGACCTGCGCGGAGGCGTTGATCGGCCGACCCTGCTCCAGCCACGTGTACCAGGTGACGCCCACGCCCGAGAGCTGGGCGACCTCCTCGCGCCGCAGCCCCGGAGTGCGCCGCCGCAGCCCGGGCGGCATTCCGACGTCGCCCGGTGTCACCCGGGCCCGCCTGCTGCGCAGGAAGGCCGCCAGTTCGGGCCGACGCCGATGCGTCGCCCCCGGCCCGGGCTCTTTCCTCGCTGTCGCCTCGGCCGCTGCCCTTTTCTGCTCGCCGACTCGTGTGTCCATCGTCACGTCCCCCATCGTCACGTCCCCCATGGTCGATCCCTCACCCGTCCCCTGCCAGGTGCTGTCAGTACCAGCATCAGCGGGCTCTCGGCACCCGTACCGGATCCCCTGCACGCTCGTCGGCATGACGACGACACCCCGGACGAGCCCGGTCCCCACGCCCGGCCCACCCGCTTCAACTCCTGCTGCCAGTAAAGACCCTGGCACTGACAATCGGCCTCGGCAGCTGCTCGCGGTGCTGCTCGCAGCCCAGTTCATGGCACTGCTCGACGTCTTCATCGTGAACGTCGCGGCCCCCACGATCGGTTCCGACCTGAACGCCTCCGGCGCGGACCTCCAACTGGTCGTCGCCGGATACGCCATCACGTACTCCGTGCTGCTGATCACCGGCGCGCGTCTCGGCGACCGGTTCGGGCACGGGCGGGTCTACCTCGTCGGGCTCGCCCTGTTCACGGTGGCCTCGCTGGCCTGCGGTCTAGCTCAGGGCAGCGCCGAGTTGATCGTGTTCCGGCTGGTGCAGGGCGCCGGGTCGGCGGTGATGATCCCGCAGGTGCTCAGCCTGATCCAGCGCACGTTCACCGGCGACGCCCGGATGCGCGCGCTGGGCGCCTACGCGGCGGTCCTCGCGGTCGGCGCGGCGGCCGGGCAGGTGGTGGGCGGCGTTCTGGTCAGCGCCGACCTGCTGGGCACCGGCTGGCGTCCGGTGTTCCTCGTCAACGTGCCGGTGGGCCTCGTTCTTCTGGTCGTCGGCAGGCGCGTCCTGCCGCGGGGCGGGGGCGTGCAACGGCAGGACACGGTGGCAGGGGCGCGTGCCGGGGCGCGCGGGCTGGACTGGCCGGGGCTTGTGCTTCTGGGCGCGGCTGTCTCGCTGGTCACGGTGCCGCTCGTGCTCGGGCAGGAGGAGGGCTGGCCGTGGTGGTCCTGGCTGTCGCTGGCGGTCGGCGCGCTGGTGTTCGTCCTGTTCTGCGTCTACGAGGCCCGACTGGCCCGTCGCGGCGGCTCCCCGCTGATCGCGCCACGTGTGTTGCGTCACCCCGGGATGGGGCTCGCGGTCGTGCGCGTCATGGCCGTGATGGCGGTCAACGGCGGCTTCCTGTTCGTGCTGACCCTGCACGTCCAGGGCGGCCTCGGCTACAGCGCACTGCGCGCCGGCCTCACCTTCGCGCCGACCGCGGTCGTCTTCGGGGCGGTCGGACTGACCTGGCGCAAGTGGCCCGCGACCTGGCAACGGTCCCTGATCCCGGCCGGGTTCGCGGTCACCGCGCTGTCCGTGGCGGGTGTCGGGCTGGCCTTCGACGGCGGCGGCCACGGGGGCGTGTGGCTGTACGCGGCATACGCCGGGGTGGGCGTCGGGCTCGCTCTCGCCTTCAGCCCGACGCTCACCGGGGCGCTGGCGACGGTGCGGCCCGAGGACGCGGCGGACGCCAGCGGGTTGCTCGCCACGGTCACCCAGCTCGGGCAGCTGATCGGGGTGGCGGTCTTCGGCACACTGTTCTTCAACCGGCTTGAGTCACTTGGGGCCCCAGAGGCGTATACCTCTTCGGAAGCGCTTCTCACATGCATGTTCGCGCTCGCTACGACAGCCGCCTTGGGTGCCGTGTCCGGACTGGTACTAAGGCGTCGCTGACCGTATTGGCCCGGCCGTGGCAGAATCAAACGGCCGGAAGGGGGCGCGGCCCGACGGGAGGGAGTAGCGATGCCTGCGAGCATCCTCGGAGAGGTCGGCCACCTCTCCGAAGCGGCGTTGACACGGGACAAGGCCACGCGGCTCAGCTGCCCCTCCTGCGGTTCCGGCCATGTGGCCCAGGTACTCGGTGACAACGGCGGGATTTCCTACGTGTGCACGGCCTGCGGCCACAGCTGGAGCTGATCGATGGGTGCACACAGGCGAAAGTGCGACTGGTGCGGCAGCGGCACCCCGATCGTCCGTGACATGGAGCCGGTCAACGCCGACTACCAGTACTGGTGCGAGGAATGCGCGCGGGCGCTGATCATAAAAGGCGACCCGATCGAGACCTACCGTGAGCTGGAGGGCGAGCCGATCTACGGCCGGCTCCTCGAGGAGCACTGCACGCTCAAGCGGTTCTATTCGTTCGTCACCGCTTGACCCGTCATACCGGCTCAAACCGGACAGGGCGGAAACGATTTGGTGGTCCACCCCCCGGGCCGGTAATGTTGGCGTCGCCGCCGGGGAGACCCGCGGAACACCACAAGGGGCTATAGCTCAGTTGGTAGAGCGCCTGCATGGCATGCAGGAGGTCAGGAGTTCAATTCTCCTTAGCTCCACAGCAGATCCCGCTGGATCGGATTCGATCCAGCGGGATCTTTTTGTCGTCTCCGGACTTGTCGTGTTCCGAGGCGAAAACGCGAAGGGCCGCCCGAGGACGGGCGGCCCTTGTCGTCGTCGTGTGGCTCAGCGGCCGAGGGCGCGGCGGCCGCGGCCCTGGGAGAGGACCGGGAGATTGCGGGCGGGGGCCTGCGGGCGGGTGTCCTCCTCGACGCGCAGGGCGAGGGCCGGGCAGCGGCGTACCGCGCGCAGCGCCTTGGCCTCCGCGTTCTGCGGCACCTTCGCCTGTGCGACCGTCGGGAAGCCGTCGGCGCCCAGTTGGAAGACCTCCGGGAGGATGTCGGCGCAGAGGCCGTGGCCGCGGCACAGCGTCCAGTCGACGAAGATCTTCTGGCGGCTCGAGCCGCTGTCCTCCGGCGCGATGCCGCTCGTGATGGCCGCCGGGGCCATGCCGGCCTCGAAGAGCGGCAGAACGCCCTCCACGGGCCGTCCGCAGCCATTGCCGAGGACATGGGCGGCCAGGTCGTCGGTGAACGCCTTGATGGTCGACTCGAGGAACATCGCGGAGCCGTCCGGATGCGAGCACGCACCGCGCCGCTTGACGTTCTTGGCGACCTGCTTGAGCGCCTCCAGGGCGGCCGGGCCGCCGCCGTTGATGATGTCCTCCATGCCGCGCGCGGCGGCCGGCAGGCCGAGGTAGCAGGGACCGCACTGTCCCGCGCTCTCGTCGGCCAGCCACTGGGCCACCCGCAGCGACTCGCCCAGCGGGCAGGTCTCCTGGCTGATCGGCAGGATCGCGCCGGCGCCGAGCGCCCCGCCCACCGCGTCCAGGGAGTTGCGGGAGACGATCGCCTCGTTGACCGTCGCCGCGTCGATCCACTTGCCGTGGTAGCCGCCGGTCAGCACGCCCTGGGGCACCGGCGGGGCGCCGGCGAGCTGAAGGACGTAACGCAGCGGCACGCCCGTGGGGACCTCGATCACCATCGGGCGGGCGACCGCGCCGGAGACCGTCAGCATGACGGTGCCCGGCTCGTCGTACAGGCCGGTGTTGCCGTAGCGCTCAGGGCCGATGCGGGCGGCGATGGCCAGCTGGGCGAACGTCTCGGCGTTGGACAGCAGGGTGGGCGCGCCGCCGACGCCGTTCTGCGAGGCGCTGACCTTGCGGCCGGGCGGGATCGGCGGACCGCCGTCGATGGAGCGGATCAGCGATGCGGCGGCACCGGTGACCATGCGGATCGGGTTGCGCTGGACGAACGCCTTCAGGGCCGATCTACGGCCGTTGCTGAGGCCGCGTTCGGAGAGCGCGGCCTCCATGGAGCGCTGCGTCGACTCACGGGTGACCCCCACCACGAGCGTGCGGGCACCCAGCGCCTCCGCGACCAGCAGCGCGCCGTCCAGGATGAGGTGCGGGGCACGGTTGATGAGCACCGTGTCCTTGCGGCAGGCCGGTTCGTCCTCACTGCCGTTGACGACGACGACCGGCCGGACGCCGCGCTTGATCGCGGCCTCGGCGACCGAGCGCAGCTTCTTGTGGAACGGGAAGCCCGCGCCGCCGCGGCCCTTGAGGTTGATGTTCTCGGAGAGCTTCGCGAGGGCTTCTCCGCCCAGGGGTTCGAGCGGCCCATGCACCTTCAGGTGCATGGGCAGATCGAGTCGTTCGACAAGGTCGAAGCCCGACGTGAGCTGCGGAAGTCCGACCACGCGGACTTCTGGGACGTCGGGCAGGGCCTCGTTCACCTATAGCCTCCGGAAGGCATGTTCCAAGGTTCGCCCGAACCCGGTGCGTCGAAGGACGCGCCGGGCGATGGTTCATTGGCGGGACCGCTGTTGTACGTGTCGTTCTGGTTGTACGTGCCGTACGCGGGGTTCGTCTCACCGGTGTTGTACACATCACGTCCGGCGGGCCCCGGAGTGCCCGAATTGCCATAGACCGGGATGTTGAATCCCGTGTCCTGGAGCGGGTCGTAGACCGACGGAGGTGCCTCGCCGACCGGCGGCGGGGACGGGATCGGCCAACTGCCCGAGGTGCTGCCGCCGTTGTCGACCCGCGGCATCGCCTGTGTGGGCTGCACGTCGAACGGCATGTTCATGCGGGCCGTCTGGTCGGCCGCATAGGGCTGCTGCTGGCCGCGCTGCGGTGTGTTGACGGCGCGGTAGGCGGCCGCGAAGCCGTTCGCCGGCTCCGGGGTGGCGGGCGTGTCGTACAGCGGCGACGTCGGCGGGGCCATCCGCGTGGAGCCCATCGTGTCGGACGAGCGGCCCGAGCGGCCCTCGTAGCCGGGCAGCGCGGAGGAGCCCGTCTCGCCCACGCGCGCGCGTGAAGCCTCGAGGCCGTCCATCGCGGAGCGGTCCTCGGCGCCGCCGAAGACCGATCCGAGCTGGTCGGCGACCTGGCGCTTGAAGGGGCGCGGGGCGGCGCGCAGCGCCAGGGCGGCCATGACGCCCAGCAGGCACAGGCTGTACAGGATCGTGAAGATCGGCTTGGCCTGGCGACCCGCGTAGAGGCCGTGGACCAGCGCGGCGCACCAGGCCGGGTAGGCCAGCATGTGCATGGCACGCCAGCGGGCGGCGACCTCGGCGGGCGCGGCGAAGTTGCTGCGCAGCGCGCCCGTGATGCCGACGAAGATCATCAGCAGGCCGGCCAGGGAGCCGAGGCCGATGAGGCCGGCGCTCCCGGTGATGCCGAGCGAGAACGGGATGATCGCGGCGATGAGCTGGGTGTGGTCGAGTGCGATCTTCGTGGTGATGTGCAGCAGCAGGAACGCGATCGAGCCGACCGCCGTCGTCCGGTGCACCGCCTGGCCGATGATCCGCTGGCGGGTGTTGAGGAAGATCCGGTCCTGGGCGACCAGGCCCCAGATCACCGAGCAGCTGAGGGAGACGAGGGACAACACGCCCGCGCCGAAGTTCAGGAAGGCTTGGAACTGGTCACCTCCGACCAGCACGACTACGGGTATGAGGAGCAGGACGACAGCAGTCGCCGCCCCATAGGCCGACCGACCCGGCTTGGGGAGCGAGCTGTTACGACGAGGGTTCATGGGGGCAACTCCGAGCAGTTTCGGGAAAGCGGTCCCGCTGCCGAACTCTAAGTGGCTCCATACCGATGGGTACGAGGTTTGAGTTATTGCGTTGTTATGAAACGACGATGTGGCTGTTGTGATGTCCCTTAGCTACTGTTACGCGAAGTAACCCTTGACCTTGATTCAGTTCCGGCCCGCCCATTCTGGTTGCAGCAACGTTGTCGCGACCATGCATACGTAAGCGCGTCGCGGCGTGCTCAAGGCCTGCGGTACCCTAGCGCCATGCGTGCTGTACGCCTTCTGCTTAGCGAGCCGCGCTGATCAGTCCCGACCGCCGGTGAACGGACGGTTCGGAATCGGCGCGGCGTCCCCTCCTGTGCGAGGGGATTTTTCGTTTCCTGGACGACACGCCGCTGGCAGAGACGATCGATGGAGCTTTGAGGACCATGAGCGAGACGAACCCCGCTGCCGCCGCTGTCCCGGCAGAGGCCGCGCCGCACCGCTACACGGCCGCCATGGCCGGCGAGATCGAGGCACGCTGGCAGGACTTCTGGGACGCCGAGGGCACGTACGCCGCCCCGAACCCGAAGGGTGACCTGGCCGGTGACCCCGAGCTGGTCGCCCGGCCCAAGAAGTTCATCATGGACATGTTCCCGTACCCCTCCGGTGCGGGCCTGCACGTCGGCCACCCCCTGGGCTACATCGCGACCGACGTCTTCGCGCGCTACCAGCGGATGACCGGCCACAACGTCCTGCACACCCTGGGCTTCGACGCCTTCGGCCTGCCCGCCGAGCAGTACGCCGTGCAGACCGGCACGCACCCGCGTGTGTCCACCGAGGCCAACATCGAGAACATGAAGGTCCAGCTGCGCCGCCTGGGCCTGGGCCACGACCGGCGTCGATCGTTCGCCACGATCGACCCGGACTACTACAAGTGGACCCAGTGGATCTTCCTGCAGATCTTCAACTCCTGGTACGACGACGAGGCGGACAAGGCCCGCCCGATCGCCGAGCTGATCGCCCAGTTCGAGTCCGGTGAGCGTGCCGTACCGGGGCACACGCGCGCGTGGCACGAGCTGACCGCCATCGAACGCGCCGACGTCCTGGGCGAGTTCCGCCTGGCCTACGCCTCCGACGCGCCGGTCAACTGGTGTCCGGGCCTGGGCACCGTGCTGGCCAACGAGGAGGTCACCGCCGACGGCCGCTCCGAGCGCGGCAACTTCCCCGTCTTCAAGGCCAAGCTGCGCCAGTGGAACATGCGCATCACCGCCTACGCGGACCGCCTGCTGAACGACCTGGACGCGCTGGACTGGCCCGAGGCCATCAAGCTGCAGCAGCGCAACTGGATCGGCCGCTCCGAGGGCGCGCGCGTCGACTTCCCCGTGGACGGCGAGCGGATCACCGTCTTCACCACGCGCCCGGACACCCTGTTCGGCGCGACCTACATGGTGCTGGCGCCCGAGCACCCGCTGGTCGACAAGTTCACCCCGGACGCGTGGCCCGAGGGCACGCACGACATCTGGACCGGCGGCCACGCGACCCCGGCCGAGGCCGTCGCCGCGTACCGCGCGCAGGCCGCCTCGAAGTCCGACGTCGAGCGCCAGGCCGAGGCCAAGGACAAGACCGGCGTCTTCACCGGCGTGTACGCGACCAACCCGGTCAACGGCGACCAGGTCCCCGTCTTCATCGCCGACTACGTCCTGATGGGCTACGGCACCGGCGCGATCATGGCCGTCCCCGCGGGCGACCAGCGCGACTTCGAGTTCGCGCGCGCCTTCGAGCTGCCGATCCGCTGCATCGTCGAGCCCACCGACGACCGCGGCACCGACCCGTCGACCTGGGAGAGCGCCTTCGGGTCGTACGACGCGAAGATCATCAACTCGTCCAACGACGAGATCGCCCTGGACGGCCTGAGCGTCGCCGACGCCAAGGCGCGCATCACCGAGTGGCTGGCCCGCAAGGGGATCGGCGAGGGCACCGTCAACTTCCGGCTGCGTGACTGGCTGTTCAGCCGCCAGCGCTACTGGGGCGAGCCCTTCCCGATCGTCTACGACGAGGACGGCGTCGCCCACTCGCTGCCCGAGTCGATGCTGCCCCTGGAACTGCCGGAGGTCGAGGACTACTCGCCGCGCACCTTCGACCCGGACGACGCGAACACCTCCCCGGAGACGCCGCTGTCCCGCAACGAGGACTGGGTCGACGTCACCCTGGACCTGGGCGACGGCCCCAAGAAGTACCGCCGCGAGACCAACACCATGCCCAACTGGGCCGGCTCCTGCTGGTACGAACTGCGCTACCTGGACCCGCACAACAGCCAGAAGCTGGTCGACCCGGAGATCGAGCAGTACTGGATGGGCCCCCGCGAGGGCCAGCCGCACGGTGGCGTCGACCTGTACGTCGGCGGCGCCGAGCACGCCGTGCTGCACCTGCTGTACGCGCGTTTCTGGTCCAAGGTCCTGTTCGACCTGGGGCACGTCTCCTCCGTGGAGCCGTTCCACAAGCTGTTCAACCAGGGCATGATCCAGGCCTTCGTCTACCGCGACAGCCGCGGCATCGCGGTGCCTGCCGCCGAGGTGGAGGAGCGCGACGGCGCGTTCTACTACCAGGGCGAGAAGGTCTCCAAGCTGCTGGGCAAGATGGGCAAGTCCCTGAAGAACGCGGTCACCCCGGACGAGATCTGCGCCGAGTACGGCGCCGACACGCTGCGCCTGTACGAGATGGCGATGGGCCCGCTGGACGTCTCGCGCCCGTGGGACACGCGCGCCGTGGTCGGCCAGTACCGCCTGCTGCAGCGGCTGTGGCGCAACGTCGTCGACGAGACCACCGGCGAGGTGACCGTCGTCGACGTCGAGGACGCCGACATCGACGTGGACACCCTGCGGGCCCTGCACAAGGCGATCGACGGAGTGCGCCAGGACCTGGAGGGCCTGCGCTTCAACACCGCCATCGCCAAGATCACCGAGCTGAACAACCACCTGACCAAGGCGGGCGGCGCGCTGCCGCGCCCGGTCGCCGAGGCCCTGGTGCTGCTGGTCGCCCCGCTGGCCCCGCACATCGCCGAGGAGCTGTGGCGCCGGCTGGGCCACACCGACTCGGTCGTCCACCAGGACCTGCCGGTCGCCGACCCGGCGTACGTCGTGGACGAGAGCGTGACCTGCGTCGTGCAGATCAAGGGCAAGGTCAAGGCACGCCTGGAGGTCTCCCCGGCCATCTCCGACGAGGAGCTGGAGAAGGTGGCGCTGGCCGACGAGGCCGTGGTGAACGCGCTGGGCGGCGCCGGGATCCGCAAGGTCATCGTGCGGGCGCCGAAGCTGGTGAACATCGTTCCGGCGTAACGGGCCGGGACCGGCCACGGCCGTCCCCTAAGGGTTTCGTGCGGGCAGGTTCGGGGTTCTTCTGGAACTCCGAACCTGCCCGCGTCGTTTACCGTTTTGAGTGCGGCGCGCCATGTGTGGCGCCGGATGTGTCGTGGCCGGCCGCAGGAGGAGCTCGTGGAAGCAGTGATCACAGTGGTAGCCCTGCTCTTCGTGCTGTTCCTGGCGCTCGGCGTCTACGCCACGGTGAAGGCGATCGGCGCCGCCAAGCGGGGCGTCGACCGCACCATCACCCAGGCCCGCCGCACGGTCGAGGACCACACCCTGCGGGCCAAGTCCTTCGCCCAGCTCGGACCGGCCGGCGAGATCGCCCAGCTGCGGCTCAAGCTGCGCACATCGATGCGGGCCACCCAGGACGCGCTGCACGCGGGCGTCGCCGAGGACGAGTCCCTCAAGGAGTCGCTCGGTCTCTTCCAGAGACTCAGCGCGCACGGCCGGGAACTGGACGACGAGCTCAAGCGCCTGGAGTCCGAGCCGGACCGGGCGACGCTGACCGAGCGGCTGCCCTCGCTGCGGGAGCGCACCGAGCGCATCACGGGATCGGCGGACTCGCTGCGCTGGGCGGCCCGGGACCGTGCCCACCGCTTCGCGGACGACGACCTCGACTCCCTGAGCGCCCAGATCGACGTCGAGACCGGTGCCCTGCGGCACTGGACCACACCGGAATCCGCCCAGACGCCGCCCTCGTGGCCCGAGGCGCCTGCCGCCGACAGCCCGGCAGCGGGGCAGACGTGGCCGGAGACACCCGGCGCACGCACCGCGGAGGAGCCGACGCAGGCCGCCATCACCCCTCCGGGAACGCGTCCCACCTACCCGTGGCAGAAGAAGCCGCGCCCTGAGAGCACCACCTGAGGTGACCCCGGGGCGGGTGCTGTTCGACTGGTACTTGATTCGGTCAAGGGCGGCCCAGCTGCGAGGGGCCGGGCTGCCGTACGGGGGCTACGCCAGGTAACCTCCAGGTCATGTCCCGCCATGTCGCGATCGTCACGGATTCAACGGCCTACTTGCCGCAGCGGACGATGGAGCGCCATGGCATCACAGCGGTGCCCCTGACCGTCGTCCTCGGCGACCAGGCCCTTGAAGAGGGCAGCGAGATCTCGACCCGTTCCCTCGCGCAGGCGTTGCAGAAGCGACGACCCGTCACCACCTCGCGCCCCAGCCCGCAGCTCTTCGCCGAGACGTATCGCAAGGTCGCCGAGTCCGGCGCGACCGGCATCGTCTCCCTCCATCTCTCCGCCGAACTGTCCGGCACGTATGACGCGGCGGTCGTCGCGGCGCGCGAGGCGCCGGTACCGGTACGGGTGGTGGACACCGGCATGGTCGCCATGGCGCTCGGCTTCTGCGCGCTCGCGGCGGCCGAGGTCGCCGAGGCGGGCGGCACGGTCGACGAGGCGGTCACCGCGGCGGAGAAGCGGGCGGCCGGGACGTCCGCCTACTTCTACGTCGACACCCTGGACTACCTGCGCCGTGGCGGCCGGATCGGCGCCGCGCAGGCCCTGTTGGGCTCCGCGCTCGCGGTGAAGCCGCTCCTCCAGCTGGAGGGCGGGCGCATCGACCTTCTGGAGAAGGTGCGGACGGCGTCGCGGGCGATCGCCCGCCTGGAGGAACTCGGGGCCGACCGGGCGGGCAGCGCGTCCGTCGACATCGCCGTGCACCATCTCGCCGCCCCCGACCGGGCCTCCGCTCTCGCGGACCGTCTGCGCTCACGCGTGCCCGGGCTCGCCGACCTGCACGTGAGCGAGGTCGGAGCGGTGATCGGGGCGCATACCGGGCCGGGGCTGCTCGGGGTCGTGGTCTCGCCGCGCTGAGGACTTCCCTCACTCGGGCGAGTGGTGGAGTTATCCACAACTGTGCGGTGATCCACGGAAATTGAGCAAGATCATCGCGGTTCGGCGAAGTGTCCGATCCTCGTCGCATGGCACTTCGATCACGCTCACACTCACGCTCGCACAGCACGAATGCGACCAGCGGCCCTGGACGGGGCCCCGGCTCCGACGGCCGTTCCCGCCGACTCCGCTCACCTGGCGGCGGCCGGGCCGGACACCGTGACGCCTCGGCGGAGGAGATCCGTCGCCGGGCGGAGGCGTTGTTCGCCGAACGGGCCCGAATCCGACGGGAGATGGAGATGGGGCTGGGGCCCCCGCCGGACGGGGGCGCCGTGCCCGTCGGAGGGGCGGGTGTCCGGGGGGCGGTGGAGACGCCGGTGGCTGCGGGGGCGTCGCCGGCGGTGGGAATGGTGGGAATGGCGGGGGCGTCGGGAACGGCGGTCGTGTCGGAGGCGGTGGTGGCTCCGGAGACGGTGGCGGGTTCGGGAGTTGCGGGAGCTGCGGGGGCGTCGGGAACGGCGGGGGCTTTGGATGCCTCGCGGGGGGCCGATGCGTCGGACGGTAGTGGGTCCGGCGATGGGTCCGGCGGTGTGGGTGTGCGGCCTGACGACGTCGACGAGGGGGGTGAGGGGACAGCCTCTCGTGGCGCAGAGGCTTGGCAGACGCGGGCAGGGTTTGCGCTGCGGGAGCGGATGCCTGTGTGGCTGCAGGCGCGCTGCGGACTGGAGCGCAGGAGCGTGGTTGCGCTCACGGTACTGCTGGTCGCCGCTGCTGCCTTCGCCGTACAGCACTTCTGGGCAGGACGGGCCGAGCCGGTGAGGGCGCCGGAAGTGGTGCGAGCCGCGGCTCCCTACCCGACAGATGAACAGAGCTCGGCGGCCGAGCATCCCGCTTCCGCCGGCCCGCCGGCGGGCATGGGGAGTACGGCAGGGGCCGAGATCGTCGTGGACGTCAGCGGCAAGGTGCGAAAGCCCGGTATCCACCGGCTCCCGGCCGGTTCACGTGTCGTCGACGCGTTGGGCGCGGCCGGTGGAGTCCGGCCCGGCACCAACACCGACGGTCTCAATCGCGCGCGCTTCCTCGTGGACGGGGAGCAGGTCGTCGTCGGCGGACCCGCGCCGGCCGGGGCCGTCGGGGCGGGGGCGGGAGGTTCCGCCGGTGCGGGGGCAGGAGCCGGGCCCCCGTCCCCTGTCTCTCTCAACACGGCCACGGTGGATCAGCTCGACACCCTGCCCGGCGTCGGCCCCGTGTTGGCGCAGCACATCGTCGACTACCGGGCACAGCACGGCGGTTTCCGATCGGTGGACGAGTTGCGCGAGGTCAACGGCATCGGCGAGCGACGCTTCGCCGACCTGCGGAATCTCGTGCAGCCATGAGGCGTGAAGACGCTGAGCATGCCGTTGCCGTTGCCGTTGCCGGAGACGGGGACCCTGGAACCAGGGCCAGGGGTGCTGCCGACGGCATCGGAGTCCGGGGCGTGCCTGGCTCCCGCGCTCGCCGCGCCGTGCACGCGGAATCCGGTAGGCGGTTGGGCGACGCCAACCCGCGCCAGGAAGGGCCGGTGGATCTACGGCTCGTGCCGCCCGCGCTCGCGGCCTGGGCGACGGCCGCGCTGACGCTGGACGCGTCGCCAGGGCTGGTGGGCGGCATCGTGGTCGTCTGCCTGATGACCGCCGGCGCCTTGCTGGTCGTGAGGCGGCGGCGGGCGCGGGCGCGGTGCGGAGTTCGCGGCTACCGGACTCCGGGCACGTGGGGCGTCCGCCCTGCCGGTCGGGAGAGCGGTAGGGAGAGCGACGGGGGCGCGGTCGGGCGGAGTGACCAAGGCGTGGGTGGGCGGAGCGTCTGGCCCCGGGTCACCGTCGCCGCATCGTTGCTCTGCGTGGGCGCGGCTGCCGCGTCGGCCGGGTTGCACGGGGCCGATCTGCGCCGGGGGCCGGTGCCGGCGCTGGCACAGGAGTACGCGACCGTCACCGCCGAGGTCGAGATCACCTCCGATCCACGGCTCACCCGGCCCAGAGTCAGCGGGGACCACGTGACTCCGGACTCCGTTCTGATCGAGGGCGAGGTCCGCAGAGTCGAGGGTGCGGACCGGACGGCGGTGGCGACGCGGGCCCCGGTGCTGGTGATCCTGGACGTCGGGTCGGGCTCAGGCGCAGGTAGAAGCACCGGCACCGGCACCGGCACCGGCACCGGCATGGACATGGACATGGGTGCGGATGGTCCGCGTGCGGGGTTCGATGACCGGGGTCCGTCCGGGGGTGCGCGGCCCGCTGAGACTGCCGGCCGGGCGGGGCCCGGGGGTGTGCCGGGATCCGGGGTGACGTCCAGGGCGTCGTGGCTCGGGTTGTTGCCGTCCACTCGGGTGCGGGTGACCGGGCGGTTGGCGCCCGCGCTGGCTCGAGGGGACCGGATCGCGGCTGTGCTGCGGGTCCGGGATCGTGCGGCGCCGTCGGTGGTGGAGGAACCGTCGGCCGCGCAGCGGTTGGCGGGGCGGCTGCGGACAGGACTGCGGGCGGCTACCGAGGGACTGCCGACGGACGCGAGGGCGCTGCTGCCCGGGCTGGTCGTCGGGGACACCTCGCGGATCACTCCCGAACTGGACGAAGCCTTCAAGGAGACGGATCTGGCACACACCCTCGCCGTCTCCGGGAGCAACCTCACGATCATCCTCGCCCTCCTCCTCGGACCGCCCGGGCTGGCCCAGCAGGTGGAGCGCCGCGGCCTGGCGCCCCGGCTCGGCGTCCCCCTCCGGACGACCGCGCTGCTCGGCGGAGCGCTCACCCTCGGATTCGTGGTCGTGTGCCGGCCCGACCCCAGTGTGCTGCGCGCCGCGGCCTGCGGGGCGATCGTGCTGCTCGCCCTGGCGACCGGCCGCCGCAGATCGCTCATCCCGGCGCTGGCGACGGCGGTACTGCTGCTGGTGCTGTACGACCCGTGGCTGGCCCGGAGTTACGGGTTCCTGCTGTCCGTCCTGGCCACCGGGGCCCTGTTGACGCTGGCGCCGCGGTGGAGCGCCGCGCTGCGGCGGCACCGGGTACCCCCGCGGCTCGCGGAGGCGTTGGCGGCCGCGGGAGCCGCGCAGGCACTGTGCGCGCCGGTCGTCGCCGTGCTGTCGGCGCGGGTCAGTCTGGTGGCGGTGCCCTGCAACCTCCTCGTGGAGTTCGCGGTCGCGCCGGCGACGGTGCTGGGTTTCGCGGTGCTGGCGACGGCACCGATGGCGATGCCGGTGGCCAAGGCGTTGGCTTGGTGCGCGAGTTGGCCGGCCGGGTGGATCGCGGGTGTGGCGCGGGCCGGGGCGGCGCTGCCCGGCGGGGGAGTGGACTGGCCGGGGAGCTGGGGCGGAGCCCTGTTGCTCGCGCTTGTCACGGGAGGGGCGGTGCTGCTCGGGCGGCGACTGTTGAGGCACCCCTGGCTGTGCGGGCTCTGCGGGGTGCTGCTCCTGCTCGTGGTGGTGCAACCGCCGCCGCTGACCAGAGTGCTCACGGGCTGGCCGCCGCCGGGGTGGCGGCTGGCCATGTGCGATGTGGGACAGGGCGACGCGACCGTCCTCGCAGCGGGCGACGGCGCCGGGGTCGTGGTGGACGCCGGGCCGGATCCGAGACTGGTCGATCGTTGTCTGCGCTCGCTCGGAATCACCCGGGTGCCGCTCGTCGTGCTCACCCACTTTCACGCCGACCACGTCGCCGGGCTGCCGGGGGTGCTGCGTGGCCGGGCGGTGGGCGAGATCCAGACGACGGGGTTCGAGGAGCCAGTGGACCAGGTGGACTTCGTACGGAAGGAGGCGGCGGCGCGGGGCGTTCCGCTGGTGCGGGCCGTGGCCGGGGAGCGGAGGCGGATCGGGGCGCTCGACTGGGAGGTGCTGTGGCCGCCGCCGAACCCGGTGCCGGAACCGGACGGTCCGAACGACGCGAGCGTGACGCTGCTCGTGCGGTCGGCCGGGCTGCGGATGCTGCTGCTCGGAGACCTCGAACCCCCGGCGCAACAGGCACTGGTGCGATCACCGGCGGCCGCGCTGGTGCGGGGAGTGGACGTCCTCAAGGTGGCGCATCATGGCTCGGCCTACCAGGATCCGGACCTCATACGCGCAGTGGCACCACGGCTGGCGCTGATCTCGTGCGGTGCGGGCAACTCGTACGGGCATCCCGCGCCCAGCACGGTGGCGGCGCTGCGTGCGGGAGGCGCGGCGGTGTTCCGGACGGACCGGGACGGCGCGGTGGCGGTGGTCGCGGGCGTGGGCGGGGAACTGGGGGTGGCGCGAGACTGAGGGCATGAATCCCGCACAGGCCGAGGAAGAACCGCCCCAGCCCTCCGTCGCTGGGCTCGACGCTCGACTGGTCGATGCCTATCTGCGCCGCATCGGCGTCGAGCCCCCGGCACGGCCCGCCACTCCCGTCGCCGCCACCGCTCCCGTCGCCCGCGCCGCCACCGCTCCCGTCGTCCGCGCCACCACCCCCGGTGCCACTGCCCCTGTCACCGGTACCACTGCCCCTGTCGCCACCGCCACTGCCACCGTCGATCTGCTGCGTGAGTTGCATCTGCGGCACTTGCGGACGGTGCCCTTCGAGAACCTGTCGGTTCATCTGGGGGAGGAGATCGTGCTGGAGGAGAGGAGGCTTGTCGAGAAGGTCGTCGGGGCGCGGCGGGGAGGGTTCTGTTACGAGCTGAACGGGGCGTTCGGTGCGCTGCTCGCGGCGCTGGGGTTCGAGGTCACGCTGATGGCGGCGCGGGTGTACGGGGAGGAGGGGCGGCTAGGGATTCCGTACGACCATCTCGCGCTGCTGGTGGGGACGGCGGACGCGGGCGAGTGGCTGGCCGACGTCGGGTTCGGGGCGCACAGCCACTACCCGCTCCGGTGGGGGGACCGTGATGAACAGAGGGATCCCGGCGGGGTGTTCCGGATCGTCGAGGCGGATCGGGACGGCCCGGATCCGGCCAGGGGCGGCACCGGTGCGGCGCAGACGCGGGACCTGGACGTCGTGTGCGACGGGGTGCGGGTGTACCGACTGGAGGTGCGGCCCCGGGTGTTGGGGGACTTCGTGGCGGGAGCCTGGTGGCACAGCACCTCGCCGGAGTCGCATTTCACGAAGTCGCTGATCTGCTCACGGGTCACGGAGGACGGAGGGAGGATCACGCTCAGCGGACGCCGGTTCAAGGCGACATCCGTCGACGGAGTGCGTGAGGAGAGTGAACTGACGGGCGACGAGGCGGTGTTGGCGGTATATCGGGAGCGGTTCGGGATCGAGTTGGAGCGGGTGCCGACGGTACGGGCGGCGGAGAGGCCGGCAGAGAGGCCGACAGAGGGGCCGGCGGAGAGACGGGCTGAGGAGCCGGCTGAGGGAAGCCTGCGATCGGAGGGGTAGATTCCGGTCACACGGGGCTACTCGTGCGTAGTGCCAGCACATGCGCTGGTTTCCCGCGATGTGGGCTCGTCTTGCCTCGAAAGCCGCATCGGTGATCGAATGCTTCTTCGACAACAAGTGATGTCAAGTCGCGCAGGGGTGTCGTAGATGTTCGGCCGTTGGCTGGGAAACCGTACGAACCGCGTGCAGCGGACGAGTCCCCTCGCGGCGGTCCACACTCCGCCGAACGCCGGAGTGCTGAGCTGTCGGATCCTCGACCCGGTCAACGAACCGGTGCCGCATGCGGAGTTCGCGGTGAGCGATGCGATGGGACGCAACGTCGTCAGCGGCGGCACGGATCCCTTCGGGGCGTTCATGACGACCGTGCCGGCGGGGGAGTACCGGCTCGCGGTGTCCGCCGAGGGGTACACGCCCTATCGGGCGACGGCGACGGTCGGGGAGAACGCGCTGGCCTCGCTCGGCGATGTGACCCTCCAGGTCGCGCGGCCTCCGGAGCTGCCGACGCCGGGGGACTGGGAGATCGAGCCGACGCATTCGTCGATCGGGTTCACCGCGCGGCACATCGGGCTCGCCCGGATCCACGGGCGGTTCAACTCCTTCGCGGGGGCGGTGCGGATCGCCGAGCGGATGGAGCAGTCGGCGATGCATGTGGTGATCGACGCGGCGTCCATCGACACGAACGTCAGGATGCGGGACGACCATCTGCGGTCCGCGGACTTCCTGGACGTGATGCGGTTCCCGACGCTCGAGTTCTACAGCGAGCGGTTCGTGCACAAGGGCGGCAGCCGGTGGGCGGTCACCGGGGCGTTGTCGCTGCACGGTGTGACGCGGACGGTCACGCTCGACACGGAGTACCTCGGGGTCGGCAACGGCATGGGCGGCGAGGTGCGGGCGGCCTGCCGGGCGCGGACCGAACTGCACCGGGACGACTTCACCGTCAGCTGGCAGACGATGCTGACGCGGGGCATCGCGGTGGTCGGCCCCAGCATCAGCATCGAGCTGGACGTGCAGATCGTGCAGACCACGCCCAAGGCCTGACCACGCCCAAGGCCTGACCACGCCTAACGCCCGACCGTGCCGACCGGCCGACCTGCGGTACGGCTGCCGACCCGCGTGCCGGAAAATGGGGCCCGTGAGTGATGTGAGACATGTGCTGGTGCTGCCCGATCGTGAGGCCGCTGAGGAAGTGGCCCGAGCGCTCGGGGAGCGGTTCGGGCTGGGCGAGGAGCCGAGGATCGTCCGGGACGCCCTGGCCGGGGAGGACGACGCGGAGGACGCGCAGTGGCTCGTCCTGGTCGGGGACGAGGACGAGCGGCTCGACGCGGGCGCGCTCGACGAGTTCGCGGGGGAGTGGGACGGCTGGCGCGAGGAGCCGTAGCCGGCCTCGGCCGCAGTCGCGCATGTCGGCCGCGGTCGTACACGTCGGCCGCAGTGGCACGCGTCGGCCGCGGTCGTACACGTCGGACCTCGACCGCGTTGTCAGTGGCTCGTGGGATGCTTTCGGAGATGGCCAGGAAGACTGCAAACGACGACCCTCTCGCCCCGGTGACCCTTGCCGTGGGCCAGGAGGACCTCCTGCTCGACCGTGCCGTGCAGGAGGTGGTGGCCGCCGCCAAGGCCGCCGACGCCGACACGGACGTACGTGACCTGTCCTCGGACCAGCTGCAGCCCGGCACGCTCGCCGAGCTGACCAGTCCGTCGCTCTTCGCGGAGCGCAAGGTCGTGGTCGTACGCAACGCGCATGACCTGTCCGCCGACACGATCAAGGACGTCAAGGCGTACCTCGGGGCTCCCGCCGAGGAGATCACGCTCGTGCTGCTGCACGCCGGCGGGGTCAAGGGCAAGGGGCTGCTGGACGCCGCGCGCAAGGCGGGGGCGCGGGAGGTGGCCTGCCCGAAGATGACGAAGCCGGCGGACCGGCTGGCCTTCGTCAGACAGGAGTTCCGGGTGACCGGCCGGTCGGCCACGCCCGAGGCGTGCCAGGCGCTCGTCGACGCGATCGGCAGCGATCTGCGGGAGCTGGCGTCCGCCGTCTCCCAGCTGGTCGCGGATGTCGAGGGGACCATCGACGAGGCGGTCGTCGGGCGGTACTACACCGGGCGGGCCGAGGCGTCGAGCTTCACCGTCGCCGACCGGGCGGTGGAGGGGCGGGCGGCGGAGGCGCTGGAGGCGTTGCGCTGGTCGCTGGCCACCGGCGTCGCGCCCGTGCTGATCACCAGCGCGCTCGCCCAGGGCGTGCGGGCCATCGGCAAGCTGTCCTCCGCGCGCGGCGGCCGGCCGGCCGACCTCGCCCGGGAGCTCGGTATGCCGCCCTGGAAGATCGACCGGGTCAGACAGCAGATGCGGGGGTGGACACCGGACGGGGTGGCCGTCGCGCTGCGGGCGGTGGCCGAGGCCGACGCGGGAGTGAAGGGCGGCGGTGACGATCCCGAGTACGCCTTGGAGAAGGCCGTCGTGACGATCGCGCGGGCGGCCCGCTCCGGCGGCCGAGGCTAGCCGCCCCTCCGGGATCCGTCCTCCGGGATCCCCGAACACGCCTCCACCTCCGGCTCCCCGCAAGCCGCCTCCCCCTCCAGCCCCGGATCCGCCCCTCCGGACCCCGATGCGAGCTATGTGATCCAGTAGCCCTTCCCCCGTCGGGGAGGAGAATCGGACGTGTCAGGAAAGGTGGCGATCGACATGGCCGAACACCCGCACGCGATGCTCGTCCGCAAGGGGTACGAAGCCTTCATGCGGGGCGACATGGACGCCCTCAGAGGCATGATGACCGGGGACTGTACACACCATGTGCCCGGTTCCCACCCCCTCTCGGGGGACTTCAAGGGCACCGACGCGATCATCGACATGTACGGTCGGCTCTTCTCGGAGACGGGCGGCTCGATGCGGGTCGAGGTGAAGAGCATCCTTGTCGACGGCCGTGGACACGCCGTCGCCATGCACCGCTTCACCGCCGACCGCAACGGCAAGCACATCGACGAGAACGGCTGCATCGTCTTCCGGATCGTCGGCGACAAGATCACCGACCTCGACGAGTGCCTGGAGAGCATCGACAAGAGCAACGACTTCTGGTCGTGAGCCTTCTCGTTGTGAGCCTTCTGGCTCGTGAGCCTTCTGGTCGTGGGCATGCCGAAGGCCCCGGCTGCCGTCCTGGGGAAGGACGAGTGCCGGGGCCTTCGGTTCAAGCCGATCAAGCTGTTGGATCCGCGCCCGCGTGGCGAACGCAGGCCGTGCGCGGACCCGTGGGTGCCGGTCGGGGGCGGATGAGAGAGGGCCCGCCCGAGTCCTTCCGGCGATCAGATCAGATAAGGGTTCAGCCCTTGAGGGTCTCGACCTTGGAAGCAAGCGCCGACTTCTTGTTGGCGGCCTGGTTCTTGTGGATGACGCCCTTCGAGACGGCCTTGTCGAGCTGACGCGCGGCAGCGCGCTGGTACTCGGTGGCCTTCTCGACGTCACCCGCGGCAGCGGCCTCGCGGGCCTTGCGGATCGCGGTCTTCAGGGAGGACTTGACGGCCTTGTTGCGCAGCCGAGCCTTCTCGTTGGTCTTGATCCGCTTGATCTGGGACTTGATGTTCGCCACGAAGTAAGCCTCTTCTATTTCCTGGTTTCGAATGTGCCCCGCGCTGAGAGGGCATGAGACACAGCTGCCCACGTTACCAGTGGACGCGAGAACGGCCCAAACCGGCCCCCGGTCGCCGCCCATGGGACCATGGAGCCTACGTATAGATCCGACCCGAGCCGCTGACCCTGCGGATACCTCAAGAATCAGGACCCTGCGTGCCCGCGACCCCTAAGAATGTGCCCGAGCCGAGCCGTACCGCCCCGGCTCTGATCCGCAATTTCTGCATCATCGCGCACATCGACCACGGCAAGTCCACGCTCGCCGACCGCATGCTCCAGCTGACCGGCGTGGTCGACCAGCGGCAGATGCGTGCTCAGTACCTCGACCGCATGGACATCGAGCGCGAGCGCGGCATCACGATCAAGTCCCAGGCCGTGCGTCTGCCCTGGGCCCCGACTCAGGATCCGGGCAAGACGCACATCCTCAACATGATCGACACCCCCGGGCACGTCGACTTCACCTACGAGGTCTCGCGGTCGCTCGCGGCCTGCGAGGGGACCGTTCTCCTCGTCGACGCCGCTCAGGGCATCGAGGCCCAGACCCTCGCCAACCTCTACCTGGCGATGGAGAACGACCTTAAGATCATCCCGGTGCTGAACAAGATCGACCTGCCGGCCGCGCAGCCCGAGAAGTTCTCCGAGGAGCTCGCCAACCTCATCGGCTGCGACCCCGATGACGTCCTCAAGGTCTCCGCCAAGACGGGTCTGGGCGTCGAGGCGCTGCTGGACAAGGTCGTCGCCGAGGTCCCCGCACCGGTCGGCGTCCAGGACGCTCCGGCGCGCGCCATGATCTTCGACTCGGTGTACGACTCCTATCGCGGTGTCGTGACGTACGTACGTGTCATCGACGGGCAGCTCAACAAGCGTGAGCGGATCCGGATGATGTCCACGGGCGCCACGCACGAGCTGCTGGAGATCGGCGTCTCGTCCCCGGAGATGAAGTCGGCCGACGGGCTCGGCGTCGGTGAGGTGGGCTATCTCATCACCGGTGTGAAGGACGTCCGTCAGTCCAAGGTCGGTGACACCATCACCACCCTGCACAAGGGGGCCACCGAGGCGCTCGGCGGCTACAAGGACCCGAAGCCGATGGTCTTCTCGGGCCTGTATCCGCTGGACGGCTCCGACTACCCCGAGTTGCGCGACGCCCTCGACAAGCTCCAGCTCAACGATGCCGCGCTGGTGTACGAGCCGGAGACCTCGGCGGCTCTGGGCTTCGGTTTCCGCGTCGGTTTCCTCGGGCTCCTGCACCTCGACGTGATCCGGGAGCGGCTGGAGCGCGAGTTCGGGCTCGATCTGATCGCCACCGCGCCCAACGTGGTCTACCGCGTCGTCATGGAGGACCGCACCGAGCACACGGTCACCAACCCGAGCGAGTTCCCCGAGGGGAAGATCGACGACGTGTACGAGCCTGTCGTACGCGCCACGATCCTCGCGCCCTCCGAGTTCATCGGGTCGATCATGGAGCTGTGCCAGACCCGGCGCGGCACCCTGCTCGGCATGGACTACCTCTCCGAGGACCGGGTCGAGATCCGCTACACGCTCCCGCTCGCGGAGATCGTCTTCGACTTCTTCGACCAGCTGAAGTCCAAGACCCGCGGCTACGCCTCGCTCGACTACGAGCCCACCGGCGAGCAGGCCTCCAGCCTGGTCAAGGTCGACATCCTGCTGCACGGCGACAAGGTCGACGCGTTCTCCGCCGTCACCCACAAGGACGCGGCCTACGCCTACGGTGTGCGGCTCGTCGCCAAGCTGCGCGAGCTGATCCCGCGGCAGGCCTTCGAGGTGCCCATCCAGGCGGCCATCGGTTCCCGGGTCATCGCCCGAGAGACCATCCGCGCCATCCGCAAGGACGTCCTCGCCAAGTGCTACGGCGGTGACATCTCCCGGAAGCGCAAGCTGCTGGAGAAGCAGAAGGAAGGCAAGAAGCGGATGAAGATGGTGGGTTCCGTGGAGGTTCCGCAGGAGGCCTTCATCGCCGTTCTGAGCAGCGACGAGAACGCGGGATCCGGCAAGGGCAAGAAGTAGCCGCCCGGAACGCCGATCCTCCGGGGCCCGTCACGCGAGAGCGCGGCGGGCCCCGGGTGCGTCCTGTGGTGCTCGTGTGGGCCGTCCTGGTGGAAATCGATCACCCGGAGCCCCTTACGCGCTGGCCAGTCGCCGCTTACTCTGATGCCTGCTCAATAGTTACTCGTGAGTTAAACAACAGCAGTCAGCCACCAGCCGCATTGAGCCAGCAACGCCGCGGGCGCCGGAGGATGTCGTGAGCGACACACAGACACTGATCGAGAACCGTCCGCCGTCGGTCGCGGGCCTCTTCCTGGAGCGCGTGGCGGCCACGCCCGACGTGGAGGCGTACCGGTACCCGGTGCCGGCCGCGTCCGGCGCGGGCCCCGACGAATGGAAGTCGCTGAGCTGGGCGCAGGCCGCCGAGCGGGTCTACGCGATCGCGGCCGGCCTCATCGAGCTCGGCGTGCAGGCGGAGCAGCGCGTCGCGCTCGCCTCCTCCACCCGGTACGAGTGGATCCTGGCCGACCTCGGCATCATGTGCGCCGGGGCCGCCACGACCACCGTCTACCCGCAGACCAATGCCGACGAGTCGGCGTTCATCCTCTCGGACTCCGAGAGCAGGGTGCTGATCGCCGAGGACGCAGCCCAGCTCGCCAAGGCGATCGAGAAGCGCGCCGAGCTGCCCGCTCTCACCCACGTCGTCGTCATCGACCCGGCCGGCGTCGAGACCGGCGAGGACTGGATCCTCACCCTCGACGAGCTGGAGAAGCGCGGCGCCGCCCGGCTGGCGCAGGAGCCCGGACTGATCAAGGACCGGGTCGCCGCGATCACCTCCGACCAGCTCGCCACCCTCATCTACACCTCCGGCACCACCGGCCGCCCCAAGGGCGTGCGCCTCCCGCACGACAACTGGTCGTACATGGCCAAGGCGATCGCCGCGACCGGGCTGATCAGCGCCGAGGACGTGCAGTACCTGTGGCTGCCGCTCGCGCACGTCTTCGGCAAGGTGCTCACCTCCGGACAGATCGAGGTCGGGCACGTCACCGCCGTCGACGGCCGCGTCGACAAGATCATCGAGAATCTGCCGATCGTCCGGCCGACGTACATGGCGGCCGTGCCGCGCATCTTCGAGAAGGTCTACAACGGGGTCGCCGCCAAGGCCCGCGCGGGCGGCGGGGCCAAGTACAAGATCTTCCAGTGGGCCGTCGGGGTCTCCCGCGAGTACGCCAAGGCCGCACAGGACAACTTCCGCCGCACCGGCAGCGCCGCCGTCCCCTTCGGGCTCGGCGCCAAGCACAAGGTCGCCGACGCGCTCGTCTACGCCAAGATCCGCGAGGCCTTCGGCGGGAACCTGCGCGCGTGCGTGTCCGGCTCGGCGGCCCTCGCGCCCGAGATCGGCTACTTCTTCGCCGGCGCGGGCATCCACATCCTCGAGGGCTACGGCCTGACGGAGTCCTCCGCGGCCTCCTTCGTGAACCCCGGCGAGGCCTACCGCACCGGCACGGTCGGCAAGCCGCTGCCCGGCACCGAGGTGCGCATCGCCGAGGACGGCGAGATCCTGCTGCGCGGCCCCGGCATCATGGAGGGCTACCACGGGCTCCCCGAGAAGACCGCCGAGGTGCTGGAGGCCGACGGCTGGTTCCACACCGGCGACATCGGCGAGCTCTCGCCCGACGGCTATCTGCGCATCACCGACCGCAAGAAGGACCTGATCAAAACCTCCGGCGGCAAGTACATCGCGCCCGCCGAGGTCGAGGGACAGTTCAAGGCGGTGTGCCCGTACGTCTCCAACATCCTCGTGCACGGCGCCGACCGGAACTTCTGCACCGCGCTCATCGCCCTCGACGAGATCTCGCTCATGGACTGGGCGAAGGAGAACGGACTGGCCGGAAAGTCGTACGCGGACGTCGTCGCCGCGCCCGCGACGGTCGAGCTCATCGACGGCTACGTCAAGCAGCTCAACGAGGGCCTCCAGCGCTGGCAGACCGTCAAGAAGTTCCGGCTGCTGCCCCGGGACCTCGACGTCGAGCACGGCGAGATCACGCCGAGCCTGAAGCTGAAGCGACCCGTCGTGGAGCGGGAGTACAAGCACCTCATCGACGAGATGTACGCCGGAGCGCGCGAGGCGTGACGCACCACCCGTATTAGGCCAGTGCGCGGGGTGGGGGCGGAGTCCGAATGCTCGGATTCCGCCCCTCAACCGTGCGTCATCGAGCACGCGCGTACACGGGTGTGCATCTGCGCAGCACGCTTCTCGCTCATGACGGCCCACTTCGGTAACCCAGCGCTCATGGCCGGGATCGGTCTGTCACGCTGAGGGCATCCGAAACCGTCCGGGGAGCTGCGCATGGGGGCCATTCCGACCCAACGGGAGACCGTCTCCCGTGCCAACGGCGCGCCCGCGCACTCAGGCGGGCTCCCGCACACCCGTACGACCCTGACCGGCGGCCCCTTGGCGCCCGGCGCCGCCCGCGCCTTGGTCCGCGCCGCGCTCACGGAGTGGGTCGGCGCCGGCGCACCCGGTCCCGGAGAACTCGGCGAGCGGTGCGCGCAGGACGCGATACTCGTCGTCAGTGAGCTCGTCACGAACGCCGTCGTCCACGCCGGCACCGACGTCGAGCTGGTCTGCCGGCTGGAGGACGAGCCCGGGCACCCCGACGGCTGCCTCGCGGTCGTCGTCGAGGTCTCCGACCACCACCCCTCCCGCGCCCCACGCGACGGCGCCGCCGAACCGCCGAACCAGACATCGGCGTATGAGTCGTACGGGTCGTACGACTCGTACGAGACGCCGTCGGACGGTGGGACGCCGTACGAGATGCCGGAGTACGGCCGGGGCCTGCGCCTGGTCGCCGCGCTCGCCGAAGCCTGGGGAGTGACGTACCGCAGGGGGACGAAGACGGTGTGGGCGCGACTGACGCCGAACGCCGAGCCCCATGACCTCGATCCGGCCGACGGCCCCGCCCCGGGTCTCCTCGCAGCCCTCGCCCCCGAGCCGCAGCCCGTCGGACGCGGCGACCCGGACTGGCTCAACCGCGGCGCCCTCTCCTTCCTCGCCGAGGCCTCCGACCTGCTCGCCGGACAGCTCGACGAGGACCTGGTGGCCGCGCTGACCGGCCAGCTTCTCGTGCCGCGGCTCGCCGACTGGTGCGCGGTGTGGCTGGAGGACGAGGTCGGCGGACGCGGCGACTGGGCCGGCGGGCCCGGCCCGCGGCTGGCCCGGGTCTGGCACGGCGGCGAGCACCTCATCGAGGAACTGCGCCGGGCCCTGGAGAAGGACCCGCCGTGTCCGCCCGACGGCGGTCCGCAGTCCGGACCCGAGCCCTTCCCCTGGCCCGGCACGGTGCTCGGCCCGCGCGGCGCGTCGCTCGCCTACCGGCTGATCGCCGGCGGCCGCCCGCTGGGCACCCTGGTCATCGGCCGGGCCGGGCCGACCGCCTTTCCCGACGAGGTCACCGGCCTCGTCGAGGACCTCGGCCGCCGGGTGGCGCTCGCGATCGGCGCGGCCCGTCAGTACGCCCGCCAGGCCACCATCAGCGCCGTCCTGCAGCGCGGGCTGCTGCCCGGCGCGGTCGCCGAGATCCCCGGCATGCGCAGCGCCCTCGTCTACGAGCCGCGCGAGCAGGGCGGGCCGAGCGGCGACTTCTACGACCTGTTCCCGGCGGGCGACGGCCGCTGGTGCTTCGCGGTGGGCGACGTACAGGGCAAGGGCCCGGAGGCGGCCGTCGTCATCGGCCTCGCCCGGCCCTGGCTGCGGCTGCTGGCCCGCGAGGGCTACCGCGTCGCCGACGTCCTGGACCGCCTCAACCAGCTCCTCCTCGACGACGCGACCGAGGCCGCCGACGCCGCCGCCCGCGCCTTCGTCGGCCCCGCCGGACCGGGCGAGGGCCCGCAGACCCGCTTCCTCTCCCTCCTCTACGGCGAACTGGCCCCCTTCGAGGGCGGCGTCCGCTGCACCCTCGCCTCCGCCGGACACCCGCTGCCGCTGCTGCTCGCACCGGACGGCTCGGTGGCCACGGCCGGGCGCCCGCAGACCCTCCTCGGGGTCATCGAGGACGTCACGTACACCAGCGACAGCCTGGAGCTGCGGACCGGCGACAGCCTGCTGTGCGTCACCGACGGGGTCACGGAACGGCGGTCGGGCTCCCGTCAGTTCGACGACGGCGACGGCCTGGCGACCGCGCTCGCCGGCTGCGCCGGGCTCGACGCGGAGCTGATCGCGGAGCGGATCCGGCGGCTCGTGCACGAGTTCGGCGAGCAGCCACCGGAGGACGATCTGGCGCTGCTGGTGCTGCAGGCGGACTGAGAGTGCGGGGGACCGGCCCGGGCGGGGGAGACGGGGCGGTCGCACCGACGGATGTATCGTCCCGTTCGTGCCGATGGCGAAGAATGCCGTATTTGATGCGCCCACCCGCCGACGCGTCCTGATCGCCGGCGTGGGGATCGGGCTGACCGTGACCGCCTGTACCCGTGACGCCGATCCGCCGCAGGGCGCCCCTGGACCCGCCCTCCACGGCATGCGCCAGGCCGGGGTGACCACCCCGCAGCAGGCCACCGCGCTACTGCTCGCGTACGACCTCGATCCCGAACTGCGCGGCGCGGCGGGCGTCCGTGCGCTCAAGGCGGTGCTCGGCGCGTGGACCCACGCCCTCGGGAGTTCCGGTGCGGTCCGTCTCACCGCCACCGTCGGCATCGGCCCCCGCCTGCCCGGCCGCCTCGGCGTCCCCGTCCCCGCCGCCCTGCGCGAGCTGCCGCCCTTCCCCGGCGAGCGTCTCGACCCCGCCCGCTGCGGCGGCGACGTGCTCGTACAGCTGTGTGCCGACAGCGCCGACGCCACCGAGGCGGCCGCCGCGACCCTGACCCGGCTGGCCGGGGACACCCTGCGCCCGCGCTGGCGGCAGGCCGGCTTCCTGCCGCCGTCCCCGGACGGCGGCGGCACCCCTCGCGACCTGCTCGGCTTCAAGAACGGCAGCGCCAACCCCACCGCCGAGGAGTGCGAACGCTGGGTCTGGACGGGCGACGCCACCTACCTCGTCGTCCGGCGCGTCCACCTCAGCGTCGAGGACTTCGCGCGGCTCCCCGTGCACCGCCAGGAAGAGATCATCGGCCGTCGCCGCGAGACCGGCGGCCCGCTGGACGGCGTGGACGGCATGGACGGCGTGGACGGCGGCGGTGTGGACGGCGGCCGGGACGTCGTCCCGCCGCACTCCCATGTCCGCGCCGCCGATCCCGGCCTCGACGCCGGCGCCCGGATGCTGCGCCGCGGCTACTCCTACGCCGACGGCCCCACCGACCAGGGCCTGCTGTTCCTCGCCTTCATGCGGGACCCGGCGCTGTTCACCCGGGTGCAGCGGCGGATGGCCGCGCGGGACGAGCTGAGCAGGTTCAGCGAGGCCCGGGGCTCGGCGGTGGCGTACGTCCTGCCGGGGGCACGTCCGGGACGGCCGCTGGGGGCGGAGCTGCTCGGCTGAGCGGCCGGACTGCGAGCGGCCGGACTGCGAGCGGCCGGGCTGGCGGGCCGCCGGACCGCCGGACCGCCGGGCTGGCGGACCGCCGGACCGCCGGGCTGAGCTGGCAGAACCGGGAACGGTGCGGACGTGCGGGACAATGGACCCCATGCCTTCCGCACTCCCCGACGGTGAGCCCGTCCCCACCGACGGTGCACTGCCCGCGCACGCGCTCGCCGGCGCCGCCGACCGCCCCCTCGGGTTCTATCTGCACGTCCCGTACTGCGCGACCCGCTGCGGCTACTGCGACTTCAACACGTACACCGCCACAGAGCTGCGCGGCACGGGCGGTGTCCTCGCCTCCCGCGAGAACTACGCCGACACCCTGATCGACGAGGTCCGCCTGGCCCGCAAGGTCCTCGGCGACGACCCGCGCAAGGTCCGCACGGTCTTCGTCGGCGGCGGCACGCCGACCCTGCTGCCCGTGTCCGACCTCGTACGGATGCTGGGCGCGATCCGCGACGAGTTCGGGCTCGCGGCGGACGCGGAGGTGACGACGGAGGCCAACCCGGAGTCCGTCGACCCCGCTTATCTGGCCACCCTTCGCCGAGGCGGCTTCAACCGGATCTCCTTCGGCATGCAGAGCGCGAAGCAGCATGTGCTGCGCGTGCTGGACCGGACCCACACGCCGGGCCGCCCCGAAGCGTGCGTGGCGGAGGCCCGCGCGGCCGGCTTCGAGCACGTCAACCTGGACCTGATCTACGGCACCCCCGGCGAGTCGGACGACGACTGGCGGGCCTCGCTGGACGCGGCGCTGGGCGCGGGCCCGGACCATGTCTCGGCCTACGCCCTGATCGTCGAGGAGGGCACGCAGCTTGCGCGCCGGATCCGGCGCGGCGAGGTTCCGATGACCGACGACGACGTCCACGCCGACCGGTATCTGATCGCGGACGAGGTGATGTCCGCCGCGGGCTTCGACTGGTACGAGGTCTCCAACTGGGCGACCTCCGCCGCCGGGCGCTGCCTGCACAACGAGCTGTACTGGCGCGGCGCCGACTGGTGGGGCGCGGGGCCGGGCGCCCACTCCCATGTCGGCGGGGTGCGCTGGTGGAACGTCAAGCACCCGGGGGCGTATGCGGCGGCGCTGGCCGCTGGGCGCTCGCCGGGCGCGGGGCGGGAGCTTCTGTCCGACGAGGACCGGCGGGTCGAGCGGATCCTGCTGGAGCTGCGGCTGCGGGAGGGCGTGCCGCTGGCCCTGCTGAAGGAGGACGGCCTGGCGGCCTCCCGACGGGCGCTGACGGAGGGACTGCTGGCCGCGGAGCCGTATGACGAGGGCCGAGCCGTGCTGACGCTGCGCGGGCGGTTGCTGGCGGACGCGGTGGTGCGGGATCTGGTGGACTGAGGGTTTTCGCCCCCGCCGCCCCTTCCCGTCCCGTCCCTGGGGGCTGCGCCCCCAGACCCCCGCTTTCGGCCTGGACGGCCTCGTCCTCAAGCGCCGGACGGGCTGGTGGCAGTCACGAAGTCGATCAGTTCCTCGACCCTGCCCAGCAGCTCCGGCTCCAGGTCCCGGTACGAGCTCACCCGCGCCAGGATCGCCTGCCACACCGCCCCCGTGTTCTCCGGCGGCCAGCCCAGCGCGCGGCAGACACCTGTCTTCCAGTCCTGGCCGTGGGGGACGCGGGGCCATGCCTCGATGCCCACGGACGACGGCTTCACCGCCTCCCAGACGTCGATGTACGGGTGGCCCACGACCAGGGCGTGCTCGCTGGTGACCGACCGGGCGATACGCCATTCCTTCGTGCCGGGGACGAGGTGGTCCACCAGGATGCCCAGCTTCGCGTCCGGGCCCGGCGCGAAGTCGGCGACGATCTTCGGGAGGTCGTCCACGCCCTCCAGGTACTCCACGACCACGCCCTCCACGCGCAGGTCGTCGCCCCAGACCTTCTCGACCAGCTCGGCGTCGTGCCGGCCCTCGACGTAGATGCGGCCGGCGCGGGCCACACGCGCGCGTGCGCCGGGGACGGCGACCGAGCCGGAGGCGGTGCGGGTGGGGCGTACGGGACCGGCTGACGGGCGTACGAGCGTGACGACGCGGCCCTCCAGCAGGAAGCCGCGGGGCTCCAGCGGGAACACGCGGTGCTTGCCGAAGCGGTCCTCCAGGGTCACCGTGCCCGCCTCGCAGCGGATCACCGCGCCGCAGAAGCCGGTGCCGGGCTCCTCCACCACCAGGCCGGGCTCCGCCGCGACCTCGGGGACGGGCCGGGGCTTCTTCCAGGGCGGGGTCAGATCGGCGGAGTACTGGCGCATTCGGATGACGATAGGAGAAGCCGTGACCGGATGACTACGACACGCCGAATCGTGCCGCCAGCGCGTCCCGCTGCGCCCGCACGAACGCCGCGTCCACCACCGCCCCGTGCCCCGGCACGTACAGCGCGTCCTCGCCGCCGAGGTCCAGGAGCCGGTCGAGGGCGGCGGGCCAGTGGGAGGGGACGGCGTCCGGGCCCGCCTGCGGTTCGCCGGACTCCTCGACCAGGTCGCCGCAGAAGACCACCTCCGGTGAGCCGGGGGCGGCGGGGACCAGGATCGCCAGGTCGTGGGCCGTGTGGCCCGGGCCCACGTTCGCCAGCAGGACCTGGCGGCCGTCGCCCAGGTCCAGGGTCCACTCGCCGCAGACCAGGTGGCGGGGCCGGACGAGCGTGTCCACGGCCTCCGTCGCCGCGGTCTCGTCCAGGCCGTTGCGCACCGCGTCCGCCCGCAGTTCCTCGGCCGACACGGAATCCACGCCCACCGCTGCGAAGACCTCCGCGCCGGCGAACGCGGCTGCCCCGAAGACATGGTCGAAGTGGGGATGGGTGAGCGCGAGATGGGTCACACGCCCGCCGGTGAGCTCCTCGGCCTGCGCCCGCAGCCGGGCTCCCTCCGCGAGGCTCGACCCCGCGTCGACCATCAGCACCGCGCCCGCCCCGACGACCAGCCCGGCCGTGCAGTCCCAGCCCGGCAGCCGGCATCGTCCGACCCCTGGCGCCACCCGCTCCCACCCGAGCTCTTCCCAAGTCACCGTCATACCGCGACGCTAGCCCCATATCGCCCCCGCCCGACCGCCTGCCGTCGGCCGACCTTGCCCCGGGTGTACCCCACAGCCGTACACTGGGCCGGGGAACGCTGGCACTCGGAAGTGAAGAGTGCCAGGGACAGTGTCAGGGCAGGTGCCGGGGCGGACGCCCAGCGGACCGGGGACGACTTCTGGAGGTGTGCGCGGTTGCTGAGTGAACGCAGGCTCCAGGTGCTGCGCGCCATCGTCCAGGACTACGTCGGCACCGAGGAGCCGGTCGGTTCCAAGGCGCTCACCGAGCGGCACAACCTCGGTGTGTCCCCGGCGACGGTCCGCAACGACATGGCCGCCCTGGAGGACGAGGGGTTCATCGCCCAGCCGCACACCAGTGCCGGGCGGATCCCCACGGACAAGGGCTACCGGCTGTTCGTCGACAAGCTGGCCGGCGTCAAGCCGATGACCGGTCCGGAGCGCCGGGCCATCCAGAACTTCCTCGACGGCGCCGTCGACCTCGACGATGTGGTGGCCCGGACCGTTCGGCTGCTCGCGCAGCTCACCCGGCAGGTCGCCGTCGTGCAGTACCCGTCGCTGACCCGCTCGACCGTGCGGCACGTGGAGCTTCTCTCGCTCGCGCCCGCGCGCCTGATGCTCGTGCTGATCACGGACACCGGGCGGGTCGAGCAGCGGCTCGTGGACTGCCCGGCCCCCTTCGGGGAGACGTCTCTGGCGGATCTACGCGCGCGGCTCAACAGCCGGGTCGCGGGCCGCCGCTTCGCGGACGTGCCGCAGCTGGTCGAGGACCTGCCGGAAGCCTTCGAGGCGGAGGACCGCGGCACGGTCACGACGGTGCTCTCCACCCTGCTGGAGACGCTCGTCGAGGAGAACGAGGAGCGGCTGATGATCGGCGGAACCGCCAATCTCACCCGCTTCGGACATGACTTTCCCCTCACCATCCGGCCCGTCCTGGAGGCCTTGGAGGAGCAGGTCGTGCTCCTCAAGCTCCTTGGCGAGGCGGGAGATTCGGGCATGACCGTACGCATCGGTCACGAGAACGCCTATGAGGGACTCAACTCCACTTCAGTGGTGTCGGTCGGCTACGGTTCGGGCGGCGAGGCAGTCGCCAAGCTCGGCGTGGTCGGACCGACCCGCATGGATTACCCGGGAACGATGGGAGCGGTACGAGCGGTGGCACGGTACGTCGGACAGATCCTGGCGGAGTCGTAAGTGGCCACGGACTACTACGCCGTTCTCGGCGTGCGCCGCGATGCGTCGCAGGAAGAGATCAAGAAGGCCTTCCGGCGGCTCGCTCGCGAGCTGCACCCGGACGTCAACCCGGATCCGAAGACCCAGGAGCGGTTCAAGGAGATCAACGCCGCTTACGAGGTGTTGTCGGACCCGCAGAAGAAGCAGGTCTACGACCTGGGCGGCGATCCGCTGTCCCAGGCGGGCGGCGGAGCCGCGGGCGGCTTCGGGGCCGGTGGCTTCGGCAACTTCTCGGACATCATGGACGCGTTCTTCGGGACGGCGTCGCAGCGCGGGCCGCGCTCGCGCACCCGGCGCGGCCAGGACGCGATGATCCGGCTGGAGGTCGACCTCGAGGAGGCCGCCTTCGGCACGACGAAGGACATCCAGGTCGACACGGCGATCGTCTGTGCCACCTGCAGCGGTGAGGGCGCGGCCCCGGGCACGACCGCCCAGACGTGTGACATGTGCCGCGGTCGCGGTGAGGTGTCGCAGGTGACGCGGTCCTTCCTGGGCCAGGTCATGACCTCGCGGCCGTGTCCGCAGTGCCAGGGCTTCGGAACCGTGGTTCCCACGCCCTGCCCGGAGTGCGCCGGTGACGGCCGTGTCCGCTCCCGCCGCACGCTCACGGTGAAGATCCCGGCCGGTGTCGACAACGGCACCCGGATCCAGCTGGCGGGCGAGGGCGAGGTCGGCCCCGGCGGCGGTCCCGCGGGCGATCTGTACGTGGAGATCCACGAGCTGCCGCACGCGATGTTCCAGCGCCGCGGCGACGATCTGCACTGCACGGTCACCCTCCCCATGACGGCGGCCTCGCTCGGCACGAAGGTGCCGCTGGAGACGCTGGACGGTCTGGAGGAGGTCGACATCCGGCCCGGCACCCAGTCCGGCCAGTCGATCCCGCTGCACGGCCGGGGCGTCACGCATCTGCGGGGCGGCGGACGCGGCGACCTCATCGTGCACGTCGAGGTACAGACGCCGACCAAGCTCGACCCCGAGCAGGAGCGGCTGCTGCGCGAGTTCGCGAAGCTGCGCGGCGAGGAGCGGCCCACAGGTCAGTTCCAGCCCGGTCAACAGGGCCTGTTCTCGCGGCTGAAGGACGCCTTCAACGGGCGCTGAGCCCACCGAAAGGCAACCGAAAGCCAACCGAAAGGCACCGAAAGGTCAGCCCCAAGGGCGACCGGAAGGTACCGGCCACCGGCACTCGTGCCGGTGGCCTATGCCGATGGACGGCCGGATTCGGACTTGTTCGGAGGACGTGACAACATGCCGTCATGTCCTCCGCACTGACCGATCTCTTCCCTCATCCGATCGTGCAGGCCCCGATGGCGGGCGGTGTCTCCGTCCCGCAGCTCGTCGCGGCCGTGGCCGAGGCGGGCGGGCTCGGGTTCCTCGCCGCCGGGTACAAGACGGCCGACGGCATGTACCAGGAGATCAAGCAGCTGCGGAGTCTCACCGGCCGCCCCTTCGGCGTGAACCTCTTCATGCCGCAGCCCGAATATGCGGAGACGGGGGCCGTCGAGGTCTACGCCCACCAGCTGGCCGGGGAGGCCGCCTGGTACGAGACCGAGCTCGGCGACCCCGACAGCGGCCGCGACGACGGCTACGACGCCAAGCTCGCCGTCCTGCTCGACAACCCGGTGCCGGTCGTGTCGTTCCACTTCGGCGTCCCGAGCCGCGAGGCACTGGACTCCCTGCGCAGCGCGGGAACGTTCACCCTGGTCACGGCGACCACCGTCGACGAGGCCCTCGCGGTGGAGCGGGCCGGGGCCGACGCGGTGATCGTGCAGGGCGTGGAGGCCGGCGGCCACCAGGGCACCCACCGGGACAACCCGGAGAACGACCGCGCCGGCATCGGCCTGCTCTCCCTGCTCGCCCAGGTCCGCGCGACCGTCGGCCTGCCGATCGTCGCCGCGGGCGGCCTGATGCGCGGCAGCCAGATCGCCGCGGTCCTCGCGGCCGGCGCGAGCGCGGCCCAGCTGGGCACCGCGTTCCTCGCCACGCCCGAGTCCGGCGCGCACGCCGTGCACAAGCAGGCGCTGACCAACCCCCTGTTCGTGCGCACCGAGCTGACCCGCGCCTTCTCCGGACGCCCGGCCCGCGGCCTGGTCAACCGCTTCCTGCGCGAGCACGGCCCGTACGCGCCCGCCGCCTATCCGGAGGTCCACCACCTCACCTCGCCGCTGCGCAAGGCGGCCGCCAAGGCGGGCGACGCGCAGGGCATGGCCCTGTGGGCGGGCCAGGGCCACCGGCTGGCCCGCGAACTGCCCGCCGGGCAGCTGGTGGAGGTCCTGCTGGCCGAACTCGTCGAGGCCCGGACAGCGTTGTCGGAGCTCGCCCTGGACGCTCCGGCGGACGAGGACGGCGGCGACCGATGACCGCGCCCGTCTTCGTCGTCGACGAACTGCCCGCCGGCCGCGCCGAGTTCGTGCTGGACGGCCCCGAGGGCCGGCACGCCGTCTCCGTGAAGCGGCTGCGCGCCGGCGAGGAGGTCGTCCTCACCGACGGCGCCGGACGCTGGGCGCAGGGCGAGGTCGTCGCCGCCGAGGGCAAGGACCGGCTGGTCGTGCGCCTCGCGGAGGTGACCGAGGAGCCCGTCGAAACGCCCCGGATCACCGTCGTCCAGGCGCTGCCCAAGGGCGACCGGGGCGAGCTGGCCGTCGAGACGATGACCGAGACCGGCGTCGACGCGATCGTGCCGTGGGCGGCCTCGCGCTGCGTCACCCAGTGGAGGGGCGAGCGCGGAGCGAAGGCGCTCGCCAAGTGGCGGGCCACCGCCCGCGAGGCCGGCAAGCAGTCCCGCCGGGTCCGCTTCCCCGAGGTCGCCGAGGCGTCGACGAGCAAGCAGGTGGCGGCACTTCTGGCGCGGGCCGACTTCGCCGCCGTCCTGCACGAGGACCGCGACTACCCGAGCGAGCCGCTCGCCGTCGCCCAACTCCCTGCCGAGGGCGAGATCGTGCTCGTCGTGGGACCCGAAGGGGGCGTGTCCCCGGACGAGTTGGCGCTCTTCGAGGAGGCGGGCGCGAAGGCGTACCGGCTCGGGCGGAGCGTCCTGCGCACCTCGACCGCCGGCACGGCCGCCGCCGCCCTGCTCCTGGGCAGAACCGGCCGCTGGTCCTGACACAGGCACTGACCCTCCCGACCGTGAGCGCGGTCCCGATCGTGGCCGCATACGGGCTTCCGCACCGCCCGGCCGAGTGGCACGCTGCCCTCCATGGGGGCATTGAGGCGGATTTGGCTTCTGGTGGGCGCGGCCGTGCTGGCGGGCGGCGTGACGGCCTGTGATCCGGGCGGGCTGAGCAGCATGTCCGTGGCGTACACCACCGACGAGGCGGCGACCGCCGAGCTCGGGCGGCGGGACGTGGACGTGCGCTGGCTGACCTGCACGGCTCAGTACAAGGACCCGGAGAAGGCGGGGACCGTCGCCTCCGTCGACTGCCAGGGGGAGACCGGCGACGGACAGGACATCACCGTCACCGGGTCGGTCTCCCGGGCGGTCGACGGGGCGTGTGTGCGCGGTGACCTGACCGCCGTCGTCGGGAAGAAGCAGCTGTTCCGGGTGACCGGGCTCGGCGACTGCAAGTCCGCGACGCCGTCGCCCGTCAAACCGTCCGGCTCCACACAGCCCGGCGGCCGGCCGACGGTCACCGTGACGGTGACGGTCACCGAGACGGTCCGCGGCGGCGGCAATGGTGCAGGCAAGTGAGCGAAACCCCTGACCAGCGGCCTCGCCGTTGCATACAGTGATCCGGTGACACAGCCCGCGACGCCTGCTGCGTATCTCAGATTCCCGCACCTGCACGGCGAGTTGGTGGCCTTCGCCGCCGAGGACGACGTGTGGCTCGCGCCCCTCGACGGCGGCCGCGCCTGGCGGGTCAGCGCCGACAACATGCCGGTCTCCCTCCCGCGCATCTCGCCCGACGGCACCACCGTCGCCTGGACCTCCACCCGGGACGGCGCCCCCGAGGTGCACATCGCCCCCGTCGACGGAGGCCCGTCGACCCGGCTGACGTACTGGGGGAGTTCGCAGACCCGGGTGCGCGGCTGGACCCCGGAGGGCCGGGTCCTCGCCGTCGGCAGCCACGACCAGGCGAGCCTGCGCCGCAGTTGGGCCCGTGCCGTCCCGGTGGACGGCGGACCGCCGACGACCCTGCCGTACGGGCCCGTCGGCACGGTCGCCTACGGCCCGCACACCGTGCTGCTGTCCGCGCCGATGGGCCGCGAGGCCGCCCACTGGAAGCGCTACCGGGGCGGCACCGCGGGCAAGCTGTGGATCGACCGGGAGGGCGACGGCGAGTTCGTCCGGCTGCACCAGGAGCTGGACGGCAACATCGAGTACCCGGTGTGGGCGGGGGACCGGCTCGCGTTCCTGTCCGACCACGAGGGCACGGGCGCCCTGTACTCGTCGCTCGCCGACGGCTCCGACCTGCGCCGCCACACGCCCTTGGACGGTTTCTACGCCCGGCAGGCCGCCGGTGACGGCACTCGGGTCGTGTACATGTCCGCGGGCGAGCTGTGGCTGCTGGACGACCTGGACGGCGCCGAACCCCGCCGCCTCGACATCCGCCTCGGCGGCCAGCGCACCGACCGCCGCCCCTACCCGGTGACCGCCGCCCGCTGGCTGGGCGGGGCCGCGCCCGACCACACCGCGCGCGGCAGCGCCGTGGAGGTGCGCGGCGCCGTCCACTGGGTCACCCACCGCGCCGGACCCGCCCGCGCGCTCGCCGCCGAACCCGGCGTCCGGGCGAGGCTGCCGCGCACCTTCCGCACGGAGGGCGAGGAGTGGGCGGTGTGGGTGACGGACGCCGAGGGCGAGGACGCCCTGGAGTTCGCCCCGGCCACCGGACCGGCCCCCGGCGCCACCCCGCGCCGGCTCGCCGCCGGACGGCTCGGGCGGGTCCTGGAGCTCGCCATGGCGCCCGACGGCAGCCGGGCCGCCGTCGCCGCGCACGACGGACGGCTGCTGCTCGTCGAGCGGGAGACCGGCGAGGTCCGCGAGGTCGACAGCAGCCCCGACGGCGAGGTGTCCGACCTGGTCTTCTCACCGGACTCGGCATGGCTGGCCTGGTCGCACCCCGGGCCGCGCCCGCTCAGCCAGCTCAAGCTCGCCAACGTCACCGACCTGTCGGTCACCGAGGCGACCCCGCTGCGCTTCCGCGACTACGCGCCCACGTTCACCCTCGACGGCAAACACCTCGCGTTCCTCTCCACCCGCGCCTTCGACCCGGTCTACGACCAGCACGTCTTCGACCTCTCCTTCGTGGCCGGCGCCCGCCCGCACCTCATCACCCTCGCGGCGACGACGCCGTCCCCCTTCGGACCGCAGCGGCACGGCAAGCCGTTCGAGGCGTCGGAGAAGGAGGAGACGCCCGACAGCGAGGGCACCCCGACCACCCGGATCGACCTGGAGGGCCTCGCCGACCGGATAGTGCCCTTCCCCGTCGAGGCCGGCCGCTACTCGGGGCTGGCCGCGGCGAAGGACGGCGTGCTGTGGCTGCGGCACCCCGTGCGCGGTGTCCTCGGCGCGTCCCGCGCCACTCCGGACGACCCCGATCCCGACACCGAGCTGGAACGTTACGACCTCGCCCAACAGCGCCTCGAACACCTCTGCGCCGACGCCGACGGCTTCGAGGTCAGCGGCGACGGCAAGCGGCTGCTGCTGTGGACCGACGGCAAGCTCAAGGTCGTCCCCAGCGACCGGCGGGCCTCCGGCGACGAGGACAGCGACAGCAACATCACCGTCGACCTCAGCCGGATCCGCCGCATCGTCGACCCGGCCGCGGAGTGGCGGCAGATGTACGACGAGACCGGCCGGATCATGCGGGACAACTTCTGGCGGCCCGATCTGGGCGGCGTCGACTGGGACGGCGTCCTCGACCGCTACCGGCCCGTGCTCGACCGGGTCGCGACCCACGACGACCTCGTCGACCTGCTGTGGGAGGTGCACGGCGAACTCGGCACCTCGCACGCCTATGTCATGCCGCGCGGCGGCGGGGGCGGCGGCGCCCGGCAGGGGCTGCTCGGCGCGGACGTCTCCCGGCACGAGGACGGCAGTTGGCGCATCGACCGCGTCCTGCCCTCGGAGACCTCCGACCCCGACGCCCGTTCCCCGCTCGCCGCGCCCGGCGTGGCGGTGCGGGCCGGTGACGCGGTGGTCGCCGTCGGCGGACAGCCGGTGGACCCGGTCACCGGGCCCGGACCGCTGCTCGTCGGGACGGCGGGCAAGGTCGTCGAGCTGACGATCTCGCCGTCCGGCGGGGGCGAGCCGCGGCATGCGGTCGTCGTCCCGGTCGCGGACGAGGAGGCGCTGCGCTACCACGCGTGGGTCGCGGACCGGCGGGCGTATGTGCACGAGGCGTCGGGCGGGCGGCTGGGCTATCTGCACGTGCCCGACATGCAGGCGCCGGGCTGGGCCCAGATCCACCGTGACCTGCGGGTCGAGGTGGCCCGGGAGGGGCTGATCGTGGACGTCCGGGAGAACCGCGGCGGGCACACCTCCCAGCTCGTCGTCGAGAAGCTCGCGCGGCGGATCGTCGGCTGGGACGTGCCGCGCGGCATGCGGGCGTCCAGCTATCCGGAGGACGCGCCCCGCGGGCCGGTCGTCGCCGTCGCCAACGAGTTCTCCGGGTCGGACGGGGACATCGTCAACGCGGCGATCAAGGCGCTCGGGATCGGCCCGGTGGTGGGCACGCGCACCTGGGGCGGGACGATCGGGATCGACAGCCGGTACCGGTTGATCGACGGGACGCTCGTCACCCAGCCCAAGTACGCGATCTGGCTGGAGGGTTACGGCTGGGGCGTCGAGAACCACGGCGTCGACCCGGACGTGGAGGTGGTCTGCGCTCCGCAGGACTACGCGGCGGGCCGTGACGTGCAACTGGACGAGGCGGTACGGATCGCGCTGGAGGCGCTGGAGACGGCACCTGCGAAGATCCCGCCGACGCTGCCGATGTGACAAGGGGCACCGGGTCCGACCAAGGGGCGCGGGGCTGTATCGATATGCGGCTCCGCCGCGGGGCGCGACCAGCCCCCACCGAACCCGCACCCGACGACGCTACGATGCGCACACTCACCCGCACTACCGAGGGGACCGCATGGCAGGGGAACCGCAGGACGACTGTCTGTTCTGCAAGATCGCCGAGGGGCACATCCCCGCGACGATCGTCCGCGAGACGGAGACGACCGTCGCGTTCCGGGACATCAACCCCCAGGCGCCCACGCACGTCCTGGTGATCCCGAAGGTGCACTACCCGACCGCCGCCGCCCTCGCCGTCGCCGAACCCGTCATCGCCGCGGACGTGCTGCGCGAGGCCCAGACCGTCGCCGACGAGGACAAGCTGGAGAGCTACCGCATCGTCTTCAACACCGGCGCCGGCGCGGGCCAGACCGTGTTCCACGCCCACGCGCACGTCCTCGGCGGCCGCGGTCTGCACTGGCCCCCCGGATAGGCCGTCGTGTCCGTACGCGAACTCGTGGTCCTCGGCACCGCCAGCCAGGTCCCGACCCGGCACCGCAACCACAACGGCTACCTGCTGCGCTGGGACGGCGAAGGCATCCTCTTCGATCCCGGCGAGGGCACCCAGCGCCAGATGCTGCGTGCCGGGGTGGCCGCGCACGACCTCAACCGGATCTGCGTCACCCACTTCCACGGCGACCACTCCCTCGGCCTCGCCGGCGTCATCCAGCGCATCAACCTGGACCAGGTCCCGCACCCGGTCACCGCGCACTACCCGCGCTCCGGGCAGCGGTTCTTCGAGCGGCTGCGCTACTCCACCGCCTACCGCGAGACCGTCGGCGTCACCGAGGCCCCGGTCGACGCGGACGGACTGCTCGCCACCGGCCCGTCCTACCGGCTGGAAGCCGCCAGGCTCTCGCACCCGGTCGAGTCCTACGGCTACCGGATCGTCGAGCCCGACGGCCGCCGCATGCTGCCCGAGCGGCTCGCCGAGCACGGCGTCAAGGGGCCGGACGTCGGCCGGATCCAGCGGGAGGGGTCCCTCGACGGCGTCTCCCTCGACGACGTCAGCGAGGTGCGCCGCGGGCAGCGGTTCGCGTTCGTCATGGACACCCGGCTGTGCGAGGGGGTGCACGCGCTGGCCGACGGCGCCGACATGCTCGTCATCGAGTCGACCTTCCTCGACGAGGACGAACAACTCGCCGTCGACCACGGGCATCTGACGGCCGGTCAGGCTGCTCGGGTCGCGCGGGACGGCGGCGTGCGGCATCTCGTCCTCACCCACTTCAGCCAGCGTTACTCCGAGCCTGGGGGCACCTCCCGGACGGAGTCTGGGGGAGAGTTCGAGCGGCAGGCGCGGGCGGCCGGGTTCGACGGTGAGCTGACCGTGGCGCACGACCTGCTGCGAGTGCCGGTTCCGAAACGCCGGTAAAGCGGCCGTACGATGCTTTGATGTCCCTCCCCAAAGCTGAACTGCACCTGCACATCGAAGGCACCCTGGAGCCGGAGCTGGCCTTCGAACTGGCCGCCCGCAACGGGGTGGCGCTGCCCTACGCCGACACGGAAGCGCTCCGCAAGGCCTACGCCTTCGACGACCTGCAGTCCTTCCTGAACCTGTACTACGAGCTGATGGCGGTCCTGCGCACCGAGCGGGACTTCGAGGACCTCGCGAACGCCTACCTCGCCCGCGCCGCCGCGCAGGGCGTACGGCACGCGGAGATCTTCTTCGACCCGCAGGCCCACCTCGCCCGGGGCGTGTCGATGGGCACGGTGGTCGAGGGGCTGTGGCGGGCGCTGGGCAGGAGCGAGGCCGACCACGGGGTCTCCACCCGCCTCATCCTCTGCTTCCTGCGCGACGAGTCCGCCGAGTCGGCGCTCGAGACGCTGGAGGCCGCGAAGCCCTACCTCGACCGGATCACCGGCGTCGGACTGGACTCCGCCGAGGTCGGGCATCCGCCGGTGAAGTTCCGCGAGGTGTACGAGGCCGCGGCCGCCCTCGGGCTGCGCCGGGTCGCGCACGCCGGTGAGGAGGGGCCGCCGGAGTACATCACGCAGGCCCTCGACGTCCTCGGCGTGGAGCGCGTCGACCACGGGCTGCGCTGCATGGAGGACCCGGCGCTGGTCGAGCGGCTGGTGCGGGAGCGGATCCCGCTGACGCTGTGCCCGCTGTCCAACGTACGGCTGCGGACCGTCGACGTCCTCGCCGACCACCCGCTGCCCGCGATGCTGGACGCCGGGCTGCTGTGCACGGTCAACTCCGACGACCCCGCCTACTTCGGCGGCTACGCGGGCGACAACTTCGACGCCGTGCGCACCGCCCTCGGCCTGGGCGAGGAGCGGCTGCGCGAACTGGCCCGCAACTCCTTCGTCGCCTCCTTCCTGGAGGACGACGAGGAGCGGCGGGCGCGGTATCTCGCCGAGGTGGACGACTATCGGTTCTAGGCGCTCTGGTGGATCCGGTCCACCAGGATGTCGATGACGAGCGGCGTGCGTGGGCCGAAGCTCAGCAGCACGCCGTCCTCCATGTCGACGACCCTGCGGTTCATGCCCGCCGGGGTCTGGGCGATGCCGGGGATCTGGAGGAGGCCGTCGAGGCCGCCGACCGAGTCCAGGCCCTTGGTCATCATCAGGATGACGTCCGGCTGGGCCTGGGCGAGGGCCTCGGTGGTGATGGGGGTGAAGGGCTTGTCCAATCCGGCTTCCGTGCCCGCGTCCACCGCGCCCGCCGCCGCCAGCAGGGAGTCCGCGCCGGAGCCCGTGCCGCCGATCAGATAGACGGCCGCGCTGCCGCGCATGTAGAGGAACGCGACCTTGGGCTTGCTGCCCTCGGGCACGCCCGCGCGTGCGGCGGCGAGGTCGGTGCTCATCCGCGCGTTGAGCGCCTGGCCGGCCGCCGGGACGCCGAGGGCCTCGGCGATGCGGGTGGTGCGGGCAGTGACGTCGGCGAGTTTCGTCGCCGGGTCGAGGACGACGATCGGGACGCCGGCGTCGCGGATCTGCTCGATCGCCTCCTTGGGGCCGGTGTCCGTGTCGGCCAGCACCACCGTCGGCCGCAGTGACAGCACGCTCTCCGCGCTGACGTCGTGCGCCTTGGTGACCTGGGGGAGCTTCTTCGCCTCCGCGAACGTGGCCGTGATGTCCCGGCCGACGACCCGGCTGCCGAGCCCGAGCGTGAACACGATCTCCGCGACGCCGCCGTTGAGGGGCAGGATGCGCGCGGCGTCCGTCACGGTGACCTGGCGTCCGTCGGAGGAGTCGACGGTCACGGGCAGTTTCGGGGTGGGCGCCGGTCCTTCGAGGGGGACGAGGGTGTTTTTGGCGAGCTGTTTCTGGGCGGCCGCGGCCCGTGCGCTCGCGGACGCCGGTGTGGCGTCCGAGCCTCCTGCGCTTCCTGCGCCGTTGCCCGTGCCGTTTCCTCCGCAGGCCCCCGTCAGCAGGGCAAGGGCCAGAGCGAGGACGGTGAGACGTCTCCCCGATGGGCGCATTGTTTTCCTTTCCTGTCGTCCTGTCGGCTGGTGCAAAGCTGAAGAGTAGTTTAGGTTAGCCTTCCCTTAGTTTCACCTGGTGGGGGTGTATCCATGGCGAGGCCAAGTGGCCTGCGTGCCAACGGAGTTCGCGCTCTTCTCGCGGTCGCCTCGGCGTCCGCCCTGCTGATCCCGGCGGCCACGGCCGCTGAAGCGGCGGGCGGATCGGCGACCGGCCCGGAGGGGCAGAAACTCACCGTCTCGAAGTCGTCCGGCCTCGCCGCGGCGGGCGAGACGGTCACGGTGACCGGCTCCGGCTACAACACCGAGAAGGGCATCTACGTCGCCTTCTGCGTCGACAACGGCGCCGGGAAAACGCCCACGCCGTGCGTCGGCGGCGTCGACATGTCCGGCGAGTCGGGCGCGTCGGTGTGGATCTCCTCGAACCCGCCCTCCTACGGCGAGGGCCTGGCCAAGCCGTACGGCGGCAGCGCGCACAAGGGCACCTTCAGCGTGACGCTCAAGGTGCGTGCCAAGGACGCCAACACCGACTGCACCGCCGCCGGTGTGACCTGCGCCGTCATCACCCGCAACGACCACACCCGGGGCGGGGACCAGACCCAGACGGTGCGCATCCCGGTGACGTTCGGCGCGGCGTCGTCCTCGACGGCGGGCTCCACGGCGGGCTCCACGGGGGCGTCGACCTCGACGCCGAGTGCGAGCGCGTCGGCGAAGTCGGCCGGCGACAAGGCGGCCGACGGCTCCATGGCGAGCACCGGATCAGAGCCGGCGCTGCCGGTCGGCCTGACCGCCGCCGCGCTGGTCGCGGCCGGGTCCGGCGCCTGGTTCTGGGCACGGCGCCGCCGAACCTGACACCCCCTCATATCCGCATGGGAGAACAGAATATGGCGAAGAGAACCGGTGCCGTCGCCCTGGTGGCCGGCGCCCTGTTCGCGCTCGGCGCCCCGGCCTCGGCTGCCGTCCGGGAACTGCCCGAAGGGGCGCGCGCGGAGTGGACCCTGACCGCCCCGGGCGTCTCGCTCGGCGTCACCGCACCGGCCGTGCGCACCGCCGACGGCAGCGCCTCGTTCCCCGCCCTCGACGGCGGCACGGACTCCGGAACCGGCGTCACCGAGCTGGAGTTGGGCGGCGCGGCCCGCCTCGACACCGCGGCGCGGCAGCCGCTCGTGCTCGCCGGACTGCGGCTGCGGCTGACCGGTGACGAGGGTGAGCTGTATGCCCGTACGGTCGTCGACGGCCGGGCCCGCGAGCTGGCCCTGGCCGAGGTGGCCGGGTCGCGCGCCTCGCTCACCGAGGAGGGCGCGGCGCTGCTGTCGTCCTGGAGCGGCACGGAGTTCGTGGCGGGCGCGGCGCTGGGCGAGTTCGACGTGACGCTGCCGGAGGCGGCCGTCGAGTCCCCTCAGGCGTCCCCGACGCCTGTCGACGGGTCTGCCGGGCAGGCCGCCGGGCCGACCGCCGACGCGCGGGAGGCGGCAGCGGCTGCCGTGGCCCGCTCCGCCCTCGCACCCGGCACCGAACAGACCGTGAGCGCAACGGGGTTCGCCCCCGGCGCGGTCGTGCTCGTCGCGATCGACGGAGACACGCGCTACCAGGACGTGGCCGACGCGCAGGGCCGTCTCGCCCGCTCGTTCCCCGTGTACGCCACGGCGGTCGAGGGCGCGCACACCGTCGAGCTGACCCAAGTGGGCGGCGAACAGCAGGTTGTCGCTGTCGACTTTACCGTCCATTGACAAACCTCGGAAGATCATAGTTAGGTAAGCCTTACCTAAGTTCATCTCCCTTTCTGAGAGGAACCACCGTGAGAGTCTCCGTCGCTCGCGCCGGTCTCGCCGTCGCCGCCTCCGCCGCCCTGACGCTGGGCCTGGCCACCTCCGCCTCCGCCGCCACCTCGACCCGCACGATCGTCGACGGCAGCACCACGTACAACCTGTCGCTGACGGCCCCCGACACCGCCGCCGCGGCCGGCCAGGTCATCACCGTCACCGGCTCCGGGTACAACACGAGCCAGGGCATCTACGTCGGCCTGTGCGTCGTCGACGGCGCCGCGGGCGCCAACAAGCCCACCCCCTGCCTCGGCGGCCAGGACGAGACCGGCGCCACCGGCGCCTCGCACTGGATCAACAACGTCTTCGGCGGCCTGTTCGCCAACAGCTCCAAGTTCGGCACCGGCGGCACCTTCAGCGTGCAGATCTACGTCCAGGCCACCCTCGAGGACGGCAGCGTCTGCGGCGAGGACGTGACCTGCGCGATCGTCACGCGGGCCGACCACTTCGACACCAACGACCGCAAGTACGACGTCCACGTCCCGATCACCTTCCAGTAGACGCCCGTCGCTCCGAGCGGTACCACGGGCCGGCCTTCGCGGCCGGCCCGTTCCGGCCGCCCCGGTGGGGTGTCCGGTGCGCACCCGACAGACGAGGAAGACCTCATGACAGACGACACGACGGCCCGGCGGCGGCCGGGACGGAGGGCCCGGCTCCGGCCGAGACGGACTCCGGCGCTGCTGGGCGCCGTCACCCTGGTGGCCGCCGCGGCCACGGCCGTCACGGTGGGGCCGGCCGCGCAGGCCGCCGACACACCGAGGACCGGCCTCGGCGCGCAGGGCCAGACCCTCACCGTGTCCGCCTCCGCCGACCTCGACCCGGCCGGCGACACCATCCGCGTCACCGGCGCGGGCTACGACGTCACCAAGGGCGTCTACGTCGCCCTCTGCAAGGACAACGGCGACAACCGCATCCCGACCCCGTGTCTCGGCGGCGCCGACCAGACCGGCGGCAGCGGAGCCTCGAAGTGGATCGTCCCTGCGGGGTCCACGGAGGCGCCCGCCGGGGTCGCCGAGGAGTGGGGCGCGGGCGGCACCTTCGACGTCGAACTCGGCGTCAGGATGAAGGACAACGGCCTGGACTGCGCCGAGGTCGCCTGCTCGGTCGTCACCCGCGTCGACCACAACGGCACCGGCGACCGCTCCCAGGACATCCGCATCCCCGTGTTCTTCAAGGGCCAGGACAGCGGCGGGGACGACGGCGGCGAGGGCGAGACCGTGCCGCCGGGCACCGTCAGCCATGTGCGCTCGGCCGAGTTCACCAACGCCGGCATGCCGCTCGCCCTGCTGCTGCACCCCGACTCCAAGAAGCTGTACGTCGGCTCGGGCAACATCGTCGACACCGGGAGCGTCAACGAGTCCGGTCTGTACGTCCTCGAACCCGAGGACGGCAAGCTCGTCGGCTACATCCCGCAGGCGCCCGGCTCCAACGGCACCACCCTGGCGCAGCGCGTCGTCCAGCGCATCGTCGAGCCGCTGCCGGGCGACGGCGTCGTCTTCCACTACCCCGTGCGCGGCATCGGCACCGCCAAGGCCGGCGACACCTCCGCGAAGGGCGCGTGGCCGGGCGGCAACCCCATCACCGGCACCGGCCCCGGCACCACCGACCAGACCGTCCTGATCGCCCAGGGCGCGGTCGTCTCCGAGGTCGCGTACGCCACCGGAGCGCTCATCCGGACGACCACGCTGCCCAGCAGCGGCGGCCACCTCGGCGTGGACACCGCCCGGGACCTCGCCTGGGTCTCCGACGCCGTCAACGGCAAGCTGTTCCGGGTGAGCACCGCCGGCTCCACGACCCTGGCACTCACCGGCACCTACGACCTGCCCAAGGGCACGGCCTTCGTCACCGCCGTGGACCCGGCGACCGGCAACGTCTGGGTGGGCTCCGGCTACTCGGTGCACGTGTTCGACAAGGACGGCAAGTCCCTGGCCGAGCTCAAGGGCACGGACATGCCCACGGCCATCGCCTTCGACGCCACCACCCACGAGGCGTACGTCCTGCGCGAGGACTACGGCAACGAGGAGGACGGCGCCGACCAGAAGGGCCTCCTGGAGGTCTACGACAGCGCCACCTTCGCGCAGGCGGCCACGCCGTCGCCCCTGCCGGGCAACCGCACCAACGCCTACGCGGGCATCGCGGTCACCCCGGGCGGCGGCTCGGTCTACCTGACGGACGGCGCCGAGGGCAAGATCCTCAAGTACGACCGCCGGGTCTCCCCGAAGGTCACCCAGACCCCCACCGACCGGACCGTCGCCGTCGGCGACACGGTCACCTTCGTCGCGGCGGCCGAGGGCATCCCGGCGCCCACCCCGAAATGGGAGGTCAGCCCCGACGACGGCCAGACCTGGAGCGCCGTCACCAGCGCCCCGCAGAGCAACACCTACACGTTCACCGCGCGCGCCGCGCACGACGGCTACCGCTACCGGGTGGCCTTCACCAACACCTCCGGCACGACCCGCACCTCGGAGTTCACGCTGACGGTCGAGGCGGCCGACGACGACGGCGGTGACGGCGACGGCGACCAGACACCCTCCGGAACGAGGACCGTCACCGGCACGGAGGGCCAGAAGCTCACCGTCACCCCGGTGAACGACCTGGCCACCGAGGACCAGGTCCTCAAGGTCACCGGTACCGGCTACGACGTCGACAAGGGCATCTACGTCGCCCTGTGCGTCGACAACGGCGCCGGCGAACTGCCCACCCCCTGTGTCGGCGGCGTCGACATGACCGGCGGCTCGCACAGCTCGGCGTGGATCTCCTCCAACCCGCCCGACTACGGCGAGGAGTTGGCGACCCCGTACGGCGCCGGCGGCACCTTCTCGGTGGAGCTGACCGTGGACGCCAAGGACGAGTTCACCGACTGCTTCAAGGCGACCTGTGTGCTGGCCACCCGCGCCGACCACACCCTCTCCGGCGACCGCTCCCAGGACGTGAAGGTCCCGGTCGCCTTCGTCGGCCAGGACCCGGTGGACACGGACGACGACGGGGGCGACACCGGCGGCACGGACGGCGGCTCGACCTCGGGCACGACGGGCGGCTCGACCTCGGGCTCGACCTCCGGCTCCACGACCGCCTCCGGCGGCACCGGCGGCACGACTGCCGGCTCCTCCGCCGGCAGCCTCGCCTCCACCGGCGCGACCGTCGGCACGGCGGCGGGCCTGGCCCTGCTGCTCACGGCGGCGGGCTGGTACGTCCACCGACGGGCGAAGACGGCCCAGGCCACCCGCTAGACCCCTGGGAGCCGTCCTAGTCACCGGACCCCGGCGAGGCGCCCGCCTGCCGGGGTCCTGCCGTGTCGTAGGCGTCCGGTGCGGACACCGCCCGGACGTCCACCTCGATCACCTCGACGGCGGGCTGCCGCACGGCCCCGGCCAGTACCAGGCGGCCGCTCGCGTGCAGCGCGACCCCGGTCATCGGCACGGCGACCACGAGCAGCGCCGCTCCCAGCACCAGGCCCATCACCGGGAACCCGGCCCAGGCCGACAGCACGCTCCCGGTCAGCGGTCCGGCCGCCGTGCCCAGCGAGCCCGCCGCCCCGACGAGCACCGCCCAGCGCCCGCGCGGGTCCAGCGAGGCGGCCAGCCCGATCAGATACGACAGGACGACCGGGTAGAGCACGTTCCAGGCGATCTCACCGGTCGTGAAGCTCACCGGCCCGGTGGCCGAGGCGCTGGCCACCACACATCCGGCGATCAGGACGGTCCCGGCGCCGATCGGCACCGCCCGCCCCAGCCGCGCCCCGAGCGCCCTCGCGCCCAGCACGCCCATGAGCCCGGCCCCCAGCGCCACCGCGAACACCGCGCCGACGGCGGCCTCGCTGAGCCCCGCCTGCGTCAGCCCGATCCGCCCGCTCACTCCCCAGAGGGAGTTCTGCACGAGGGACCAGCAGGGCATGGCGGCGGCGAGCACGAGCCCCGCCCGCAGGTTGGGCAGCGCGGCGCGTTCCCGGCGCCGGGCGGCGGATGCCGTACGGCCGGGCAGCCGCGCCGTCAGCGGCCAGACGGCGAGCGAGGCCAGCGCTATGGCGGCCAGCGGCTGTCCATGGCCCGCGCCCAGGTGCGGAACCGTCAGATAGACGACGCCGGCGACCGCGGACACCCAGAGCAGGCCCAGCGTGGAGGTGCGGTGCGGGTCGGGCTCGGCGGCGATGCGGGTCGCGGCGACCGTGGTGGCCGTACCGGAGCCGAAGCCGCCCAGGATCGCGCCGGCTACGACGGCCGGTACGTCACCGGCGAGGGCGGCCCCGCCGTAGCCGAGCGCGGCGAGCGCGAGCCCGGTCCGGGCCAGCGTCCGGGCGCCGATCCGCTCCACCCGGGAGGCCAGCAGGAAGCCGGCCGACGCCGAACTCAGCAGCAGCGCGCTGCCGACGGCGCCCGCCTCGGTGGCGGTCAGCGGAAGTCCGGACTCCAGCCGGCCGACCACCGTCGGCAGCAGATACGGAGCGAGATACCCGGCCGTGAACAGGGCGAGGAGGGGCCGGGGCAGGGGGGTGCGACGGGCGAACACGGGCGTTCCAAGGCATGCGGGATGAGCGGCTCGGGAGGGTGGGGCGCAGGCCGTCGACGGACAGGAACGCGCGGGCAATTTGTATCAAGCACGTGGTGCGCGCAAAAGCGCGGGGTGTGTGATCTGGGTCACCTATTGTTTACAGCGGGAGATGCCGGGTAAACGCCGCGCCTCCAACGCCTTCTAGCGCCTTCTAACGCCAGTTCACGGTGCCGCCGGACCCGCCGGCGCCGGGCGCAAGCGCCTCGATCTTCGCCCTGATCTCCCGCATCACCGCCACGATCCGCTCCTCGTGCTCCGGCGTCAGCCGCGCCACCGGCACCGAGCAGCTGATCGCGTCCTGCGCCGGAGTGTCGTAGCGCAGGGCGAAGCCGAAGCCGGCGATGCCGGTCACGCCCTCCTCACGGTCCACCGAGTACCCGCGCGCCCGCACCTCGACGAGGTCGGCGAGCAGCGCCGCCCGGCTGGTGTGCGACCTGGGGGTCAACGCCTCGTACGGGCCCTCGGGCAGCTCCTCGTCGGGCCGCTCCGCCAGCAGCGCCTTGCCGAGCGCGCCGACGTGCGCGGGCAGCCGCCGCCCGACCCGGCTGATCGTGCGCAGGTATTCGTGCGACTCGCGCGTCGCCAGATACGCCACGCCCCGGCCGTCCAGCCGTCCGAGGTGGATGGTCTCGCCCAGCGCCTCGGAGGCCTCGTCGAGACAGGGCCGCACCAGTCGGACGCGCGGGTCGGAGTCGAGGTAGCCGGTGCCGGTCAGCAGGGCGTGGATGCCGATGCCGTAGAGGGAGCCGGTGACGTCCGTGCGGACCCAGCCCCGGTCGATCAGGGTCTGCAGCAGCGCGTACATCGAGCTGCGCGGCACGCCCAGCTCGTCCGCCAGTTCCTGCAGCCGGGCCGGACGGTCGCCGCGCGCCGCGAGAAGTTCCAGCAGCTCGACCGTGCGCGCCGCGGACTTCACCTCGCGGACGCCGCCTGTATCCGACATGGGCCGATCGTAATCGGGGCGGACCGGGCCGTTGACGATCGGCGTTCGTATATCTAACCTCCATCTTCATACGTGGATGACATCTACATGGGGAGATGAATGAGGGTGAGTCTCGACAGGGACACGGTCCGCCGACTGCGGGAGGGCATGGCACACGGCGTGCTCTCCTTCCCGCTCACGAGCTTCCACGCCGACGGCTCCCTCGACCCCGACGGCTTCCGGGCGCACGCGGCGGCCCAGATCGCGACCGCCCCCGGCGCGATCTTCCCCGCCTGCGGGACCGGCGAGTTCTTCTCCCTCGACGAGGACGAGTACCGCCAGGTGGTCACGATCGCCGTCGAGGAGGCGGCCGGCCGGCTCCCGGTCGTCGCCGGGATCGGCTACGGCTGGGCGCAGGCCGCCCGCTTCGCCCGCATCGCGGAAGAGGCCGGCGCCGACGCCCTCCTCGTCCTCCCGCACTACCTGGTCGCCGCCCCGCAGGACGGCCTGGTCGCCCAGCTGGAGCACATCGCGGCCCGCACCCGGCTACCGCTCATCGCCTACCAGCGCGGCCAGGTCGCCTTCACCGCAGCCTCGTTGAGGCGCATCGCCGCCATCCCGACCGTCATCGGCCTCAAGGACGGCCACAGCGACCTCGACCGCCTCCAGCGCCTCACGCTCGCCGCCCCCGAGGGCTTCCTCTTCTTCAACGGCGCCGCCACCGCCGAGATCCAGGCCCGCTCCTACGCCGCCGTCGGCGTCCCCGCCTACTCCTCCGCCGTCCACGCCTTCGCCCCCGAGATCGCGAACGCCTTCTTCACGGCGCTGAAGACCGGCGGCGACGGCGGCGGCGACGGTGATGGTGACGGCGACGGCACGGTCGAGAAGCTGCTGCGCGATTTCTACGTCCCGCTCGTCGAACTCCGCGACCGCGTCCCCGGATACGCCGTGTCGCTGGTCAAGGCCGCGGCCCGGCTGCGCGGCCGCCCGGTGGGGCCCGTGCGCGCCCCGCTCACCGACCCGTCGGACGACGACCTCGCCGATCTCAAGACCCTCCTGACCGCCGGTCTCGACCTCGTAGGAGCCGCCCTGTGAACCTCACGATCGCCGAAGTCCGGCTGACCCCGATCCTGGTCGCCGACCCGCCCCTGCTCAACACCCAGGGCGTGCACCAGCCGTACACCCCCCGACTGATCGTCGAGGTGGTGACCGCCGACGGCGTCACGGGCGTCGGCGAGACCTACGGCGACACCAAGTACCTCGAACTGGCCCGCCCCTTCGCCGACAGGCTGACCGGCCGTCAGGTCAGCGACCTGAACGGGCTGTTCACGATCGCCGACGAGGTGACCGTCGACAGCTCCCGGATCTCCGGCCAGGTGGACGTCGGCGGGCTGCGCGGCGTTCAGACCGCCGACAAGCTGCGGCTGTCCGTCGTCTCCGCCTTCGAGGTCGCCTGCCTCGACGCCCTCGGCAAGACGCTCGGCCTGCCCGTGCACGCGCTGCTCGGCGGCAAGGTCCGCGACGCCGTCGAGTACAGCGCCTACCTCTTCTACAAGTGGGCCGACCATCCCGAGGGCGTGGCCGCCGAACAGGACGACTGGGGCGCGGCCGTCGACCCGGCCGGAGTCGTCGAGCAGGCCCGGCGCTTCAAGGAGCGCTACGGCTTCACCTCCTTCAAGCTCAAGGGCGGCGTCTTCCCGCCGGACGAGGAGATCGCCGCCGTCCGCGCACTCGCCGAGGCGTTCCCCGGACACCCGCTGCGGCTCGACCCCAACGGCGCCTGGTCCGTGGCGACCTCGCTGAAGGTGGCCGAGGAGATCGGCGGCATCCTCGAATACCTGGAGGACCCGGCCCTCGGCACCCCGGCCATGGCCGAGGTCGCCGCGAAGACCGACGTGCCGCTCGCCACCAACATGTGCGTGACCACGTTCGCCGAGATCAAGGAGGCGTTCACACGGGACGCCGTCCAGGTCGTCCTCTCCGACCACCACTACTGGGGCGGGCTGCGCAACACACAGCAACTCGCCGCGATCTGCCGGACGTTCGGCGTCGCGGTCTCCATGCACTCCAACACCCACCTGGGCATCTCGCTGGCCGCCATGACCCATGTGGCGTCCACCGTCCCGGACCTCCGCCACGCCTGCGACTCCCACTACCCCTGGCAGTCGGAGGACGTCCTCACCGAGCGGCTGACCTTCGAGGACGGCAAGGTCACCGTGTCGGACGCGCCGGGCCTCGGCGTCGAACTCGATCACGACAGACTCGCGCTCCTGCACCGACGCTGGCTCGACGACGACGGCGCCCTGCGCGAACGCGACGACGCGGCGGCGATGCGCGTCGTCGACCCCGACTGGGTCACCCCGGCGGTGCCGCGCTGGTGACCGCGCTTCACTCTCCAGGGGGAGGTCGCGGCGGCTGAGCGCCCCGGTGCGCGTGTGACGCACGGCGGGCTGTCGGCGGCGTGGTGCACACTGGCCAGATCGGCACCACGTCAGGGAGCGCACCGTGACCGCGTCCAACGCGTCCACCGGAGAGGGACGCCACCGCCAGCCCGCGAGGACCGGCCAGCCCGTGAGAACCGGCCAGCCCGCGAGGAGCGGCCAGAGTGCCCAGGCGGGCCGGATCCGGCAGGCCGCCCGGGTCGACCCCCTGGCCGCCCTGCGCACCCCCGACGATCCGCCGTGGGACGTCTACCTCACCGGCACCGTCTTCCTCGACATCATCTTCACCGGGCTCGACTCCGCCCCGGTACGCGGGACCGAGTCCTGGGCGCGCGGCATGGGGTCGAGCCCCGGCGGCGTCGCCAACATGGCCACCGCCCTCGCCCGGCTGGGCCTGCGCACCTCCCTCGCGGCGGCCTTCGGCGACGACCACTACGGCGAGTACTGCTGGGACGCCCTCGAACAGGGCGAGGGCATCGACCTCAGCACCTCCCGCTCGGTCCCGGGCTGGCACTCCCCGGTCACCGTCTCCATGGCCTACGAGGGCGAGCGGACGATGGTCTCCCACGGCCACGAACCGCCCCCCGAGGCCGCGCTCGTCCCGGACGAAGCCCCCGAGTGCCCCCCGCCCGCCCGCGCCGCCGTCGCCTCCCTCACCCCCGGCAAGCGCGCCCCCTGGATCGAGCAGGCCGCCCGCCGCGGCACCCGCATCTTCGCCGACGTCGGCTGGGACGACACCGGGGCCTGGGACCTGGCCGGCCTCGCCGACCTGGAGCACTGCGAGGCCTTCCTGCCGAACGCGGAGGAGGCCATGAACTACACCGGCGCCACCTGCCCCCGGGCCGCCGCCCACGCCCTCACCGAGCACGTACCGCTCGCGGTCGTGACGCTCGGTGCGGAGGGCGCGTACGCGGTGGACCGTGCGACGGGCGAGAGCGCCGAGGTTCCGGCCATCGCCGTCGAGGCCCTCGACCCCACCGGCGCCGGGGACGTCTTCGTGGCCGGCTTCGTCACCGGCACCCTGGCCGGCTGGCCGCTCGCCGACCGGCTCGCCTTCGCCGGCCTCACGGCGGCCCTCTCCGTCCAGGAGTTCGGCGGCTCGCTCTCCGCCCCCGGCTGGTGCGAGCTCGCGGCCTGGTGGCGCAGGGTCCAGTCGGTCGAGGGCCAGGACCCCGAGGCGCTGCGCCGGTACGCGTTCCTGGCGGATCTGGTCCCGGCGGCGGAGGAGGTCACCCCGTGGCCCCTGCGCAGAGCGGTCCCGACGATCGGTTTCGGCCGCTCGGCATAGCCCTGCGGGCGGGCATGGCACGGGCGAAAAGTCCTACGGCGTTGTCAGTGCCCTGGCGTACGCTAGAACTCGCCAGGCCGCCCTCGTGGCAGGCGAGACGCATCCGGGAGGACGTAGAGGCCCTCGGGCCGGCCTATGACTCAGACACCGACAGCTCACACGCCCGCGCAGGGCAAGGCGAGAGCACAGTTCACCGTTCCCGCCCAGCACCCGATGGTGACCGTGCTGGGATCCGGAGACTCCCTCCTGCGCGTGATAGAGACGGCCTTCCCGGCGGCTGACATCCACGTCCGGGGAAATGAGATAAGCGCAGTCGGCGAACCACGGGAAGTCGCCCTCATCCAGCGCCTGTTCGACGAGATGATGCTGGTGCTCCGCACCGGGCAGCCGATGACGGAGGACGCAGTGGAACGCTCGATCGCCATGCTGCGAGCGAGCGAGAACGGGACGAGCGACGGCCAGGAGACCCCGGCCGAAGTGCTCACACAGAACATCCTGTCCTCGCGAGGCCGCACGATCCGCCCCAAGACCCTCAACCAGAAGCGGTACGTCGACGCGATCGACAAGCACACGATCGTCTTCGGCATCGGTCCCGCGGGCACCGGCAAGACCTATCTGGCCATGGCCAAGGCGGTCCAGGCCCTCCAGGCCAAGCAGGTCACCCGCATCATCCTGACCCGCCCCGCGGTGGAGGCCGGCGAACGCCTCGGCTTCCTCCCCGGCACCCTCTACGAAAAGATCGACCCGTACCTGCGCCCCCTCTACGACGCCCTCCACGACATGCTCGACCCGGACTCGATCCCGAAGCTGATGGCAGCGGGAACGATCGAGGTCGCGCCGCTGGCGTACATGAGGGGTAGGACTCTGAACGACGCCTTCATCATTCTCGATGAGGCTCAGAACACGAGTCCCGAGCAGATGAAGATGTTCCTGACGCGGCTCGGGTTCGAGTCGAAGATCGTGATCACGGGTGACGTGACGCAGGTGGACCTGCCGAACGGCACCAAGTCGGGGCTCCGTCAGGTGCAGGAGATCCTGGAGGGGCTGGACGACGTCCACTTCTCGCGGTTGTCGTCCCAGGATGTCGTCCGGCACAAGCTGGTCGGCCGTATCGTCGACGCGTACGAGAAGTACGACAGCGAGAACGGTACGGAGAACGGCACCCACAAGGGCGGCCGGAACAAGCGGAAGTAGACAAGCCAGCACCATGTCGATCGACGTCAACAACGAGTCCGGAACCGAGGTCGACGAGCAGGCGATCCTCGACATCGCCCGCTACGCGCTCGCGCGGATGCGCATCCACCCGCTCTCCGAACTCTCGGTGATCGTCGTGGACGCCGACGCCATGGAGCAGCTCCACATCCAGTGGATGGACCTGCCCGGTCCGACGGACGTCATGTCCTTCCCGATGGACGAGCTGCGTCCGCCGTCGAAGGACGACGACGAGCCGCCGCAGGGGCTGCTCGGCGACATCGTGCTGTGCCCGGAGGTCGCCGAGCGGCAGGGCAAGGAAGCGCCCACGCAGCACTCCATGGACGAGGAGCTCCAACTGCTCACCGTCCACGGGGTGCTGCACCTGCTCGGGTACGACCACGAGGAGCCCGACGAGAAGGCCGAGATGTTCGGCCTTCAGGCGGCCATCGTGGACGGATGGCGGGGTGAGAAGGGCATGACCGGGGCGTCGCCGGCGCCGACCGTGTCATGAGCCTCGGTCTCGTCTCCGGCGCGATCGCCCTGGTCGTCGTCGCCTGGCTCGCCGCCTGCGCGGAGGCGGGCCTCGCGCGTGTCTCCAGCTTCCGGGCCGAGGAGGCCGTGCGGTCCGGCCGACGCGGCAGCGCCAAGCTCGCGCAGATCGCCGCCGACCCGACCCGCTATCTCAACGTGGCGCTGCTGGTCCGCGTCGCCTGCGAGATGGCGGCCGCCGCGCTGGTCACCTACGCCTGCCTGAACGAGATCCACGGCACGACCCCGGCGCTGCTCACCGCGATCGGCGTGATGGTCCTGGTGTCGTACGTCGCCGTGGGCGTCTCCCCGCGCACCATCGGCCGCCAGCACCCGCTGAACACGGCGACGGCGGCCGCGTACGTGCTGCTGCCGCTGGCCCGGATCATGGGCCCGATCCCTTCGCTGCTGATCCTCATCGGCAACGCGCTCACGCCCGGCAAGGGTTTCCGTCGGGGCCCCTTCGCCTCCGAGGCCGAGCTGCGCGCGCTGGTCGACCTCGCCGAGAAGGAGTCGCTGATCGAGGACGACGAGCGCCGCATGGTGCACTCGGTCTTCGAGCTGGGCGACACCCTCGTCCGGGAGGTCATGGTCCCGCGGACCGACCTCGTCGTCATCGAGCGCTACAAGACCATCCGCCAGGCCCTGACCCTCGCCCTGCGCTCCGGTTTCTCCCGCATACCCGTGAGCGGGGAGAGCGAGGACGACATCGTGGGGATCGTGTATCTGAAGGACCTGGTCCGCAAGACGCACATCAGCCGTGACGCGGAGAGCGAGCTGGTGTCGACGGCGATGCGGCCCGCCGCCTTCGTCCCGGACACCAAGAACGCCGGCGATCTGCTGCGGGAGATGCAGCAGGAGCGCAACCATGTCGCGGTGGTGATCGACGAGTACGGCGGCACGGCCGGCATCGTCACCATCGAGGACATCCTCGAGGAGATCGTCGGCGAGATCACCGACGAGTACGACCGTGAGCTCCCGCCCGTGGAGGAGCTCGGCGACGACCGGTACCGGGTCACCGCCCGCCTCGACATCACGGACCTCGGCGAGCTGTACGGCCTGGAGGAGTACGACGACGAGGACGTGGAGACGGTCGGCGGGCTGCTCGCCAAGGCCTTGGGCCGGGTGCCGATCGCCGGGGCGTCGTCCGAGGTCGAGCTGCCCGACGGGCGCAGGCTGCGGCTGACGGCGGAGGCCGCGGCCGGCCGCCGGAACAAGATCGTGACGGTGCTGGTGGAGCCGGTGACGCCGGCGGAGCAGTCGGGGGAGAAGCCGGAGTGAGTCCGGACGAGCTGCGGGCGCTGTGCCTGTCCTTCGAGGCCGCCGAGGAGGACTTTCCCTTCCGGCCGGAGATCTCCGTCTTCAAGGTGCTGGGCAAGATGTTCGCGCTGAGCTGGATCGACCAGCGCCCCTTGAAGGTCAACCTCAAGTGCGACCCGGACGACGCGGTGCGGTTGCGCGGCGAGCACCCGGGGCTGATCGCCCCGGGCTATCACATGAACAAACGGCACTGGAACACGGTGACCGTCGAGGGCGAGCTCCCCGCCCGCCTGGTCAGGGAGCTCGTCGAGGACTCGTACGACCTGGTCGTCGCCGGCCTGCCGAGGGCCGAGCGACTGCGACTCGACCGGCCCTGACTCCGGCTCAGCCCTGGTCGGTGCCGGGGAAGCGGATGAGGAACTCGGGGCCGTAGCGATGGCCGTCGTCGATGGGCAGGGGCTCGTTCATCAACGCGAGGGCGCGCGACTTCAGGCCGAACATCGCACCGACGGAACGGCCGAGCGCGGCGTCGTCTCCGTTGTGCCATGCCTGTTCCAGGTGGCCGAGCATCTCGGTGTACTTCTCGTTGAACGCGTTGAGGAGCTGCTGCACGTTCGCCGAAGGGTTGGGCCAGCGCTCGGCCTCGAGCCTGCCCATGGGGTGCGTCTCGGGGAAGGGAACCGGCTCGCCGATCCAGTCGAACGGCATGGGCCCGGTGGGCGAGGGGGCCAGCCGCCGCCCCTTCCAGATCTCCCCGAAGCTGTAGTAGTGGGCCAGCGGGCCCAGGCCTTGCCCGTCATTGGGGAGGGTGGGGTCCTCGGGCCCGTGGCCGGTGCCCTCGCCCTGCTCCTTGATCACGTCGATCGCCTTCACGATCTCGGCGACGTTCGAGAACACCGGCAGCATGTTGTCGCCGATCTGCCTTGCCAGCTGGTGGCCCGCCACGATGGCCGGGTTGACCGTCGTGAACGCCTCCCGCAGCGCGTCGTAGAACTTGCCGATCGTGACCCATTCCTCGTAGAGGGGCGCGAGCGGGTTCTCGGGCATCTCGATTTCCATGAACACGTCACGGACGTACTGCTGGGTGAGCCCCTGGAGGTACACGTCGATCTGGGGCCGGACGTTGCCCGGCAGGTTGCCCGGGTACTTGGGGGCCGCGGCGATGATGTACGGAGTTCCGCCGATCGCGGACATCATGTTGCACACCATGCCCATGTGGAACATCTCGTCGTGGACGATGTTCGTGATCAGCCTCTCGGCCTCGGAGTCCTGGGTCTTGATGGACCACATGCCGCACAGGTAGGGCGGCAGCGTCGCCAGTTCCAAGGCGATGGCGGATTGCAGAGCGGCCTCGATCCAGGCCAGGTCGCGCTTGGGGGGTGGGGTCTCCATCAGCTGGGCGATCGGCATCGGCTTGGCGGCGATGGTGGCCACGGCGGCTCCCGTTCGTTTCGGGGGAAGGGGCGGGCGGGACCTGTGTGATCTTCCTTGGGGACATGGTCGAGCAAAAGAGGACGTATGGGTGAAAAATTCTCTGGCATATTCCCCTGTTCCTTTTTTCGTATGCTCGGGGAATGACCGACAGCAATGCGCTCGATCCCGAGGACCGCAAGATCGTCACCCTGGCCCGTTCCGCGCGGGCCCGTAACGGTGTGCCCGAGGGCGCTGCCGTACGGGACGAGACGGGGCGTACCTATGTCGCCGTGACGGTGGATCTGCCGTCGCTGCACCTGAGCGCGTTGCAGACGGCGGTGGCGATGGCGGTGGCCTCGGGGGCGGAGTCGCTCGAGGCGGCGGCCGTGGTCACCTCGGCGGAGGCGGTTCGCGACGCCGATCTGAGCGTCGTACGGGATCTCGGCGGCCCGCGGACCCCGGTGCACGTCGCTTCGCTGGACGGGACTGTGCGGCTCACCGTGTCCGCCGGCTGACGTCCCAGGGGGGCTCCGCCCCCCTGGACCCCCCGTCGCCCACCCTCCCACCCGTCTCGGTCGGTGACATCGGCACCGAACCTACTTCGGCCGGTTTTCAACCTTGCCTTCCTCCCGTCCCGCACGCATCAATGGGACCGTAAATTCCGACGGACCGTCAGATTCACCCCCCACCGGCACCGGTGACCGCACCCACCGTTCCGTCCAGGCCGTCCGTCTCCCCACAGCAAAGAAGGAGCCGGAAACTCCATGAGAGGCAAACGAATCGGATCAGGTGCGGCAATGCTGGCCGGGGCCCTCGCGGTCACCGGGCTGGCGTTCGCGCCGTCTGCCGCCGCCGTCGCACCGACGACGGCGACCGTCACCGCGAGCTGCGGTCTGTTCGGCGGCGGAGCCGCCACCCTCACGGCCACCCAGAGCGGAACCTCGGCCACGATCACCTTCACCTCGACCGCGGTCACCGCGCCGATCCAGATCAACGCGAACAGCATCGCCTCGACGCTCACGATGGCGAACTCCACCGGATCGGCGAGGGTCTTCACCGGTACCGTGAACCCGCTCATGCCGATCGGTTCGCCGATCACCGTCGGTCCGCTCAACGGGACCGTGGCCTCCGGTGACTCGCTGAACTTCCTCGGGGGCTCCCTGAAGATGGTCGTCTTCGGGATCACCGTCACCTGTACGACGAGCTCGACGCAGTTGCCGGGACCGTTCGTGTTCGACTGATAGCGGTCGGGAACTGAGCACGCGGACCGTCGGTTTCCGTACGGGACCAGGAAGCTGACGGTCCATCAGTTCGTCCCGCCGTCTCCATTGACTTCTCACGCGATCCGCATCTCAATGCCCCCTGTCGGCGCAGAAGAGCCGCTGCGCCCGCACCCTGGAGGAGGGGGCAAAACATGGGTTCACCCCGAAGGTCCCGAAGACGGCGCTGGGCATCGCTGCTCGGGGCCACCGCGCTCGCGGTCACCGCGGGCGGGGCGCTGGCGGGTCCGGCCGGCGCCGCTGTCAACGTGGAATTCCCCACGCACTGTGTCCCGCCGCCGCTCGCGGGCCTCCCGCCGATCGACGGCACCACCACCGCGAGGATCACGGTGGACAACACCAGTCCCGAGGTCGGCGACACCGTCGCCGTGACCTACACGGTGGTCACGCCCGCGGCGAGCAATCCCACCGCGCTCGACCTGCCGGCCGACATCATGACGCCGACGGGCATGGTCAGCCTCGGTGGCGCGCAGACCGGCAACGTCACCGTCGCGGGACCGAGGAGCAATCCCCCGGTGCCCGGCCTGGGCGCGTTCCCGTCGTTCTCCATGACCGGCACGTTCACGGTCACCTCGCCCGGCGCGATCACCCTCTCGCCCGGCGACTACAACATCCACACCAGCTACATCCTCGAGCTGGACACCCCCTGCACCGTGACCAACCCGCCCGCCCCGGTGTCGGAGACGGTCACCGCGGCCGCCAACCCGCCGGCCAACACCCGTGCCATCTCACTGGGTTCGGCCTCCGGGGCGCCGGGCGCGGCCGTCGCCGTCACCGGCAGCGGCTTCACGCCGGGTGCGACGGTCACGTTGGCCGGGCGTTCCGGGGCGACCCAGACCGCGGACACGGCGAGCGTGGTCGCGAACGCGCAGGGGAACATCTCGGGCGCGCTCGTCGTCAGCGACCTCACCACGACCGGTGTGGTGGCGTACGAGGGCAGTGCCTGGGACTCGGCCGTCGGCGCCGGTCCGGTCGCCTATGTGGTCATCAACGACCAGCCCATACCCGAGGGCAGTCAGAAGCTGACCACCGCGGTGCGCTCGGGCATCCTGTCGATGACCCAGGCCGGGGACGCGGTGACGATGTCCACCGTGGACGTCGGCTCGGGTCAGCCCTCGACCGGTGCGCTCAACGCGGTGACGGTCAAGGACTTCCGTGGCGGACCCGCGGGCTGGTCCCTGACCGGCAAGGTCACCGACTTCAGCGGACCCGGCGCCAAGATCACCGCCGACAAGCTGAGCTGGACGCCTGCCTGCACCACCAAGGCGGGCAGCCCGAGCACCTGTCAGGCCGGGTCGCCCGGAGTCGTGGGCGGCTCGGGGGCGACCCTGGCGTCCACCTCGGACGCGACGGTCGCCGGCGGTGAGTTCACCGCGAACGCCGGACTCTCCCTCGACGTACCGGCGTTCACGCCCGCGGGCACGTACTCCGGCATTCTCACCCTCACGCTCAGCTGACCCCTCACACCCAGCCGAGCGCAAGCACCACGTCCACCGGTGGCCGGGCGCCCGCCCCACAGGTCCGCACCCGCCCGTCCACCGAAGCCGTCGCAGCCCGTACGCGGGGGGTCCGCACCCATGCGCAAGCCGTACGTCCTCCTTCAGCCGCTCCTGCTGCTGTTCCTCGTGTGTCTGATGTTCGCCGCGCCCTCCGCCCGCGCCGCCGACAACGGCAACTGGTCCGTCTACCCGGTCTCCTCGGCCGTCGCCGCGCGGCCCTACTTCTATGTCTCCGCCGATCCGGGGCAGACGATCGAGGACAAGGTCGTCGTCGCCAACAAGACGGCCGAGCCCCTCACCTTCCGGCTGTACGCGGCCGACGCCTACAACACCGAGCGCGACGGCGGGTTCGCCGTGAAGTCGCTGGGGGAGCGGATGCTCGGCGTGGGCGCGTGGGCCGAGCTGCCCGAGGAACGGGTCACCGTGCCCGCCGGCAAGACGCGCACCGTGCCGTTCACCGTCCGGGTGCCCGAGGGCGCCGAGCCCGGCGACCATCCGGGGGCGATCGTCGCCCTCGACGAACGCGTCGCCGACGGCGGCGGCAGCGTCGCACTCGGGGTGCAGCGGGCGGTCGCCGCCCGGGTCTATCTCTCGGTCGGCGGTCCCACGCTCCCCGCGCTCGCCGTCGAGGACGTCCGCGTCAGCCACCACCAGCCGCTGGTCCCCGGCCTGGGCGACAGCACGGCGACGATCTCCTACACCCTGCACAACACCGGCAACGTCACCCTCGAACCGAAGGTGGAACTGAAGGCGCAGGGGCTCTTCGGCCGCACCCTGCTGACCCGGGACCTCACCAAGATCCCGTCCCAGCTGCTTCCGGGCCAACGGGTCCACCTCACCGAACGCTGGCAGGGCGCCCCCCAACTCGACTGGGCGGACGTGAAGCTGACGGCCACCGCCACCGACACGAAGGAGTCGGCGACGGCGTCGTTCGTGGCGGTGCCGTGGCTGGTGGTGACGGTGGTGTTCGTGGCGGGCGGGTCGGCGGGGGTGCTGCTGGTCAGAGTGCGTCGGGGCCGCGCTCGCCCGTCCGGACCCGGACGACCGTCTCGACAGGCAGTGCCCACACCTTTCCGTCGCCGATCTTCCCCGTCTGTGCGGCCTTGACGATCGCGTCGATGACCGCCTCGGAGTCCGCGTCGTCCACGACGACCTCGATGCGGACCTTGGGCACCAGGTCGACCTGGTACTCCGCGCCCCGGTACACCTCGGTGTGGCCGCGCTGGCGGCCGTAGCCGCTGGCCTCGGTCACGGTCATGCCATGCACGCCGAGCTCCTGCAGGGCCGTCTTGACCTCGTCGAGGCGGTAGGGCTTGACGATCGCGGTGATGAGCTTCATGCCTGGGGCTTGACCTTCTGAGCGGAGGGGAGGACGGACGCGCTGACCGGGGCGCCGTGGCCCAGGACGCCGTGATCGTATGCCGTCTCGGCGTGCACCGTAAGGTCCAGGCCGGTGTGCTCGTGGTCCTCGTCCGCCCGGAAGCCGATCGCCCTGTCGAGCAGCTTGCCGATGCCGTACGTGACGAGGAAGGCGTACGCGGCGACGACGATCACCGCGACGAGCTGCTTGCCGAGCTGGGCGAGTCCGCCGCCGTAGAGGAGGCCCTGCGCGCCGCCCGTCATGGTGTCCACCGCGAAGACGCCGATGAGGAGCGTGCCGATGACGCCGCCGACCAGGTGGACGCCGACGACGTCCAGGGAGTCGTCGTAGTTCAGCTTGAACTTCCAGCTCACGGCATAGGAGCAGACGACTCCGGCGGCGAGGCCGACGACCAGCGCGCCGAGCAGCGAGACCGAACCGCAGGACGGGGTGATGGCCACCAGGCCCGCGACCGCGCCGGAGGCCGCGCCCAGCGTCGTCGGGTGGCCGTCGCGCCGCTGCTCGACGAAGAGCCAGCCCAGCAGGCCGGTGCAGCCGGCGGCGAGGGTGTTGAGGAAGGCGGCGGCCGCGAGGCCGTTCGCGCCGAGGGCCGAGCCCGCGTTGAAGCCGAACCAGCCGAACCAGAGCAGACCCGCGCCCAGCATCACCATGGGCAGGTTGTGCGGCCGCATCGCATCCTTCTTGAAGCCCAGCCGCGGGCCCAGGACCAGGCACAACGCCAGCCCGGAGGCGCCGGAGGTGATCTCGACCGGCAGTCCGCCCGCGAAGTCCAGCGCGCCCAGGCCGTCCAGGATCCAGCCGCCCGGGCCCCAGACCCAGTGGGCGACGGGAACGTATACGAGCAGCGCCCAGACGGGTACGAAGACCAGCCACGCCCCGAATTTCGCCCGGTCCGCGATCGCGCCGCTGATCAGCGCGGCCGTGATGATCGCGAAGGTGAGCTGGAAGGTGGCGAAGAGGAGGGTGGGGACCGTGCCCTGGACGCTGTCCGGGCCGATGTCCGCCATGCCCGCGTGCCGCAGGCCGCCGATGAGACCGCCGAAGGCGTCGTCGCCGAAGGCGAGGGAGTAGCCGGCGGTCAGCCACACGACCGTGACCAGCGCGATCGACACAAAGCTCATCATGAGCATGTTGAGGACGCTCTTCGTGCGGACCATGCCGCCGTAGAAGAGGGCCAGGCCCGGGGTCATCAGCAGGACGAGGGCGGTGGCGGCGAGCAGCCAGGCGGTGTCGCCGGTGTTCGCTTGGGCGGCGGCCAGAGTCACGGGGTCTCCAACGATGCGGGGGGCTCGTCAGAGGGTCACCGGTCCTGGTTTCCGGTCGCGTACAGGTGTGTTTCCGTGACGTTTCGTTGCGTGGAGGTTTCCGGGAGCTCACCGCGGGGGGTGTTGCCGCTCGTGTGTGCGGCGGGGCTTGGTGGATCAGGGAGAATGGGCGGCATGAGCGTTCGTAACCAGTCATCCGAGCAGCCGGCCGAGGCCCCTCACCGCGCCGGCTTCGCCTGCTTCGTGGGCCGCCCCAACGCGGGCAAGTCCACCCTCACGAACGCTCTGGTCGGGAAGAAGGTGGCGATCACCTCGAACCGTCCGCAGACCACGCGGCACACCGTGCGGGGCATCGTGCACCGCCCGGAGGCGCAGCTGATCCTGGTCGACACCCCGGGTCTGCACAAGCCGCGCACCCTGCTCGGCGAGCGGCTGAACGACGTCGTGCGCGCCACCTGGGCCGAGGTCGACGTCATCGGCTTCTGCCTGCCGGCCAACGAGAAGCTGGGCCCCGGCGACCGGTTCATCGCCAAGGAGCTGGCCGGGATCAAGCGGACCCCGAAGGTCGCGGTCGTCACCAAGACCGACCTGGTGGACTCCAAGACGCTCGCCGAGCAGCTCATCGCGCTCGACCAGCTCGGCAAGGAGCTGGGGTTCGAGTGGGCGGAGATCGTGCCGGTCTCGGCGGTCGGCGACCAGCAGGTCGAACTGCTGGCCGACCTGCTGATCCCGATGCTGCCGGAGAGCCCGCCGCTCTACCCCGAGGGCGATCTGACGGACGAGCCCGAGCAGGTCATGGTCGCCGAGCTGATCCGCGAGGCGGCGCTGGAGGGCGTACGGGACGAGCTCCCGCACTCCATCGCGGTGGTCGTCGAGGAGATGCTGCCGCGCGAGGACCGTCCGGCGGACCGGCCGCTGCTCGACATCCACGCGAACATCTACATCGAGCGCACCAGCCAGAAGGGCATCATCATCGGCCCGAAGGGCAAGCGCCTCAAGGACGTCGGCATCAAGTCCCGCAAGCAGATCGAGGCGCTCCTCGGCACGCCTGTCTTCCTGGACCTGCATGTGAAGGTCGCGAAGGACTGGCAGCGCGACCCGAAGCAGCTCCGCAAGCTGGGCTTCTAGGGTTCGGGGGGCGTCGGCAGCGAGTTCTGCAAGTGGATCGGGGCGCTGCTCGGCTCGCCTGCCGCGCGGCGGTAGCCGCACGTTGGTGCAGCCTGGACCTGTATGTGAAGGTCGCGAAGGACTGGCAGCGCGACCCGAAGCAGCTCCGCAAGCTGGGCTTCTAGCCCACCGCCCCCTCCTAGACGCCCTGCGGGGACATGTCCTGCAGGCCCACCACCCTCAGCAGCTGCAGCCGCTCATGCGCCTCCGTGCCCGGGCGGGCCGTGTGGATGACCAGGAGCTGGTGGTGTTCATGGCTGAGCAGGACCTCGCAGTCCAGGTCCAGCAGGCCCACCAGGGGGTGCAGGAAGCGTTTCGTCGCCCGGTGGCGCAGGGCGACCTCGTGCTCCTCCCACAGCCGGGCGAACTCCTGGCTCCCGGCGCGTAGTTCGGCGACCAGGGCGGCCGGTTCCGGGTCGTCGGGGCGGGCCGCGGTCACCGCGCGGAGGTTGGCGACGACCGCGCGGGCGTGCTCCGCCCGGTCCTCCTCGGGGAACAGCTCGCGCGCGCCCGGGTCGAGGAAGTAGCGGCGGGCGAGATTGCGCTCGCGCCGGGGGCGGGACATCACGTCGAGGGTCAGGGCCCGCGCCATCGCGTTCTGGGCCAGCACCTCCGCGCAGTCGGTCACCACCTGCGCCGGGGTGTCGTGCAGCCGGTCCAGGATCAGCATCAGACCGGGCGGGACATGCGCCGACGCCGTCTCCCGGCGCGGGGGCTCCTCGCCGGCCAGGTGGAACAGATGGTCGCGCTCGTCGGCGGTGAGCCGCAGGGCGCGGGCCAGCGCGGTCAGCGTCTGACGGGACGGGCACGGGCCCCGGCGCTGTTCCAGCCGGGTGTAGTAGTCCACCGACAGACCCGCCAGCTGCGCCACCTCCTCGCGGCGCAACCCGGGCGTACGGCGCCGGGGGCCGGCCGTCAGACCCACGTCCGGCGGGGTCAGCCGGGCGCGGCTGCGGCGCAGGAAGTCGGCGAGTTCGGGTCGGTTCACGCCTCCAGCGTGCGGGAGTCCGCCCGGCTTATCCAGGGTCTGCCGGTCCCCCGATCGACAGGTCTCTCCCGGTCGCCCCGGATCCCGCCCAGGGTTGCAGACGCCGGATCGGGTTCGAGGATCGCGAGGAGAAGATCATGTTGACACTGGTGACGGGTACGACAGGACAGGTCGGCAGGCGGTTCGCGCCGAGGCTGCTGGCGCAGACGGCGCCCGGGGAGACGGTGCGGGTGCTGGTGCGCGACGCGGAGCGCGGGGAGCGGCTCGCGGAGCTGGGCGCCGAGGTCGTGGTGGGGGATCTGCGGGACGAGGAGGCGCTCGGCAAGGCGGTGGCCGGCGCGGACGCGGTGGTGAACGTCGCTGCGTCCTTCCGGGGCGTGCCGGACGAGGAGGCGTGGGCCGTCAACCGGGATGCGGCGGTGGCTCTGGGGCGGGCCGCGCAGGCCTCCGGAGTGAAGCGGTTCGTGCAGGTCAGCACGGGACTGGTGTACGGCCTTGGAAGGGGCCGCCCGCTGACCGAGGACGACGAGAGCCGGCCCGGCGGCGAGATGTGGAGCGCCTACACCGAGTCCAAGGCGACGGCCGAGCGGGAACTGCTCGCGCTGGACGGGATCGAGGTACGGATCGGCCGCCTGCCCTTCGTCTACGGGGAAGGCGACCCGCACCTCGCGCAGTCCCTGCTCTGGGCGGCGAACTGGGCGTCGGTCCAGCGCTTGCAGATGGCCCACCACGCCGACGTCGCCCAGGGGCTGCTGCGCCTCCTGTACGCGCCGGCGGTGAGCGGCCCGCTCTACAACATCGCCGACGACGCCCCCGTCACGGCGCTCGAACTGCACCTGCTCAACGGCGTCGAGGCGCCCGCCGACCTGCACACCCGGACCGACCCCGACCCGTGGTTCGGGGTCATGTCCACCGAGCGCATCCGCCGCGACCTGGGCTTCCGGCCGATCTACCCGTCGGTCTGGGCGGCCCGGGACGCGGGGGCGCTGTAGCCCGGGTCCGCCGTCGTCAGCGCCGGGCCTGGGCGTGGAGGGCGTCCCGCAGCCAGGCGTACGACGCCTTCGGGGTGCGCTGGAGCGTCTCGTAGTCGACGTGGACCAGGCCGAAGCGGCGCGCGTACCCCTCCGCCCACTCGAAGTTGTCCAGCAGCGACCACACGAAGTAGCCGCGCACGTCGACGCCCGCCTCGACCGCCCGGTGCAGGGCGCGGAGGTGGCCGTCCAGATAGGCGATGCGCTGCTGGTCGTCGACGCCCTCGTAGGAGCAGCCGTTCTCCGTGATGACGACCGGCGGGAGGCGGTCGCCGTAGCGGTCCTTGAAGGTCGTCAGCAGCTCGGTCAGGCCCTCGGGGACCACCGGCCAGCCGAAGTCCGTCACCGGGACGCCCTCGATCTGCTGGACGGAGAAGGGGAGTTCGGCCGGGATGGTGATCCCGCCGAACTCGATCTCGGCGCCCTGCGGCGCGCCCACCTTCGTCGGGGCGTAGTAGTTGACGCCGTACCAGTCGAGCGGCTCGGAGATCGTCTTCAGGTCGGCGGCCACGTCCCCCGGCATCAACTCGCCGAGCCCGTCGGGGTATTCGCCGAGCAGGACGGGCTCCGCGAACAGCCGGTTCAGCAGGAGGTCGTAGAACGCGGCCGCCTCCAGGTCGGCGGGTTCCTGCGAGGCCGGCCAGGTCGGGCCGTGCGAGTTGGCGATGCCGATGTCGGTGGCGCCGGCCGCGCGCAGGGCCTGGACGGCGAGGCCGTGGCCCAGCAACTGGTGGTGGGCGGCCGGGAGCGCGTCGAACAGGAGCTGCCGGCCGGGGGCGTGGGTGCCGAGGGCGTGGCCCAGCAGGGTGTGTTCGGCGGGCTCGTTGATCGTGATCCACTTCTTCACCCGGTCGCCGAGGCGGCCGACGACCACCGACACGTACTCGGCGAACCGGGCGGCGGTGTCCCGCTCCAGCCAGTCGAGTCGGGCCGGCAGGTCCCAGTGGAAGAGGGTGGGGACCGGGCGGACGCCGGCGCCCAGCAGTTCGTCGACGAGACGGTCGTAGAAGTCCAGGCCGCCGGGGGAGTTCACCCGGGGCCAGGAGATCGAGAAGCGGTAGGCGTCCACGCCGAGCCCCTTGAGCAGGGCCACGTCCTCGGGGTAGCGGTGGTAGTGGTCGCAGGCCACCGCCGCCGTCGAGCCGTCCTTCACATGCCCCGGCTCGGCCGTGAACGTGTCCCAGACGGACGGCTCGCGCTCGTCGACCGCGCCCTCGATCTGGTGGGCGGAGGTGGACACACCCCACAGGAAGCCGGCCGGGAACTGGGGGATCGGGTGCGCCGCGTCGCGCGGATCGTTCGCCATGGGCGGGATCATCCTTACCGATGGGTAAGGAAGTCAACGCCCCAGCGGGAAGTGCCCGTTGCCCGCCCGGCCCGGCACCCGGTCAGGCCCCTTCCTTCAGCACCCGCGAGATCAGCCTGCGCTGCTCCTCGGTGAGTCCGGGGTCGGCCGCGTGCACCGTCTTCCCGTCGATCGTGATCTCGTACGAGAACCCGTCCGGGACCCCGACCGGACGGGAGCGGTGACCGGCGGCGAGCACCCGCTCCGCCAGCGACTCGAACTCACGGGCATCGGGCCGCCCCGAGGTGTCCACCCCGGCGCTGCGCTCGATGCCCGCGAACCCGCCCGTGCGTGCTACCTGAATACGCATGGGTCCCTGTCTATTACGGACTCAGAGAATCCGCACCCCCACCTGCTCCCACGCCTTCTGCACGGCCTGGAGCTCCTCCCCGCCGTCGCCGAAGCGCTCGCGCGCGGCCTTCACCGTGAGTCCCGCGAAGTCGGTGAAGAAGGCCCGCTCGCCGAGCTCGCCGCCGGTCAGGACGTCGTACCAGATCTGTCCGGCCTTCTCCCAGGCGTAGCCGCCGAGGGCGGTGGCGGCCAGGTAGAACGCGTGGTTGGGGATGCCCGAGTTGATGTGGACGCCGCCGTTGTCGCGGCCGGTGCGGACGTAGTCGTCCATCGTCGCGGGCTGCGGGTCCTTCCCGAGGACGTCGTCGTCGTACGCGGTGCCCGGGGCCTTCATGGAGCGCAGGGCGCTGCCGGTGACGTCCGGGGCGAGCAGCTCCGCGCCGATCAGCCAGTCGGCCTCGGCGGCGGTCTGGCCGAGGGAGTACTGCTTGATGAGCGAGCCGAAGACGTCGGACATCGACTCGTTGAGGGCGCCCGGCTGGCCGTTGTAGGTCAGGTTCGCCGTGTACTGCGTGACGCCGTGGGCGAGCTCGTGCCCGATGACGTCGATGGAGTTGGTGAAGTCGACGAAGATCTCGCCGTCGCCGTCGCCGAACACCATCTGCTCGCCGTTCCAGAAGGCGTTGTTGTAGCCCTCGTCGTAGTGCACGGTGGCGTCGAGCGGCAGGCCGTCGCCGTCGATCGAGTGGCGCTGGTAGGCCTTCAGGAACAGGTCGAAGGTGGCGCCCAGACCGGAGTAGGCGCGGTTGACGGTGGCGTCCTGGCCGGGGTCCTGGCCCTCGCCGCGGACCTTGGTCCCGGGCAGCGAGGTGCCGTGCTCGGCGTCGTAGATCGTGCGCAGCGGCTGGTCCGACGGCGCCTTCGCGGTCGGGACGGCCGCGAGGCGGTACTCCGTGGTCACCTGGCGGAGCGTGCGCAGTTCGCCGTCGCGCAGCAGAGTGCGCTGGGCGGGGCCGGCGAGAGCGGGGTTGTCGCTGCGCGCCAGCCGGTCGAGGATGTGCGGCGGTACGACGGTGCAGAAGACGGGCTCGAAGCCCCCGTGAGTCGTCATGCCCGGCACACTTGCACTGTGTGATCCCGGTGTCACCATGGGCAACCATGATCGGTGAAAAACGGTGACAAACATGGCCGATCCATGGCTTTGAGTGGTATGGCGCACGTTTCGCACCATTGGTTCCGGTGGTCCCGCATACTGATACGGACCCGCGCGGCACAGGGGGCTCGGCTACAGTGCAGAGCACTATGTGTTTCGGGCTGCTTCTCCTTAGCTGCCGCGGCGAGGGCCTGTAGTCGAGGCCGACTCCCTCCCCGCGGAGCTTGGTGTTGCGTGTCGGCCGTCCTTCCGTCCGGACATCTTCCGGTCATCCTGAGGAGCCACCGCACCATGGCGAACCGCCAGCAGCCCAGCCACATGCCGATCCACAAGTACGGACAGTACGAGCAGGTCGACATCGCCGACCGCACGTGGCCGAACAACCGGATCACCGTCGCCCCCCGCTGGCTCTCCACCGACCTGCGCGACGGCAACCAGGCCCTGATCGACCCCATGTCGCCCGAGCGCAAGCGCCGGATGTTCGACCAGCTGGTCAAGATGGGCTACAAGGAGATCGAGGTCGGCTTCCCGGCCTCCGGCCAGACCGACTTCGACTTCGTGCGCTCGATCATCGAGGAAGAGGGCGCGATCCCGGACGACGTCACCATCTCCGTGCTGACCCAGGCCCGTGAGGACCTGATCGAGCGGACCGTGGAGTCCCTCAAGGGCGCCAGGCGCGCCACCGTGCACCTGTACAACGCCACCGCCCCGGTCTTCCGCCGTGTCGTCTTCCGCGGCTCGAAGGACGACATCAAGCAGATCGCCGTCGACGGCACCCGGCTGGTCATGGAGTACGCGGAGAAGCTGCTGGGCCCGGAGACGGAGTTCGGCTACCAGTACAGCCCCGAGATCTTCACCGACACCGAGCTGGACTTCGCGCTGGAGGTCTGCGAGGCGGTGATGGACGTCTACCAGCCCGGTCCGGGCCGCGAGATCATCCTGAACCTGCCGGCCACCGTCGAGCGCTCCACGCCCTCCACCCACGCCGACCGCTTCGAGTGGATGAGCCGCAACGTCTCGCGCCGTGAGCACGTCGTGATCTCCGTCCACCCGCACAACGACCGCGGCACGGCCGTCGCGGCGGCCGAGCTGGCGCTGATGGCCGGCGCCGACCGCGTCGAGGGCTGTCTGTTCGGCCAGGGCGAGCGCACCGGCAACGTCGACCTGGTCACCCTGGGCATGAACCTGTTCTCGCAGGGCGTCGACCCGCAGATCGACTTCTCCGACATCGACGAGATCCGTCGGACGTGGGAGTACTGCAACCAGATGGAGGTCCACCCGCGCCACCCGTACGTGGGCGACCTGGTCTACACGTCCTTCTCCGGCTCCCACCAGGACGCCATCAAGAAGGGCTTCGACGCGATGGAAGCCGACGCGGCCGCCAAGGGCGTCACGGTCGACGACATCGAGTGGGCGGTCCCCTACCTGCCGATCGACCCGAAGGACGTCGGCCGCTCCTACGAGGCCGTGATCCGCGTCAACTCGCAGTCCGGCAAGGGCGGGATCGCGTACGTCCTGAAGAACGACCACAAGCTGGACCTGCCGCGCCGGATGCAGATCGAGTTCTCGAAGCTGATCCAGGCCAAGACCGACGCCGAGGGCGGCGAGGTCACCGGCAGCGCCATCTGGGCCGTCTTCCAGGACGAGTACCTGCCGAACCCGGAGAACCCCTGGGGCCGCATCCAGGTCCGCACCGGCCAGTCGACGACCGACACCGACGGCGTCGACACGCTGACCGTCGAGGCCACGGTCGACGGCGAGGACACGGTTCTGACCGGCACCGGCAACGGTCCGATCTCGGCCTTCTTCAACGCGCTGGAGTCCGTCGGCATCGACGTACGCCTGCTCGACTACCAGGAGCACACGATGAGCGAGGGCGCCTCCGCGCAGGCCGCCTCGTACATCGAGTGCGCGATCGGCGACAAGGTCCTGTGGGGCATCGGCATCGACGCGAACACGACGCGTGCATCGCTGAAGGCGGTCGTCTCCGCCGTCAACCGCGCGACCCGCTGACCGCCCTGACCGGTGGTTTAGGGGCCCTGACCGCTGTATACGGCGGTCAGGGCCCCGTCGTTTATCAGCCACCCTTCCGTGGAGGTCACGGAAAGGTCTCGTCCAGGGTGCTGACTGCACGTCTTACCTGTGGCTAACATCACGCAGACGCGGCGATGTTGCCGCGGCATTACGCGGAGGTGCGACGTGCTGCCAGGACGGGGACGAGACGGCCGTGTCACCAGGCGTGCGCGCATCCTGGGCACCCGCACCGCATGGACGCCCATGGGCGACGGCGAGTTCTTCTGCCCGGGCTGCGGCGGTGACCGCAACTACCAGCGGCTGACCGGGCAGCGCCGCTTCACCGTCCTCGGCGTGCCGGTCGTGCCGCGCGGCGAGACCGGCCCGGTCGTCGAGTGCGGGGCCTGCCGCCGCCACTTCGGCACCGACGTCCTCGACCACCCCACCACCGTGCGCTTCTCGGCGATGCTCCGCGACGCCGTCCACACGGTCGCCCTCGCGGTGCTGTCCGCGGGCGGCGCCTGCGCCCGGACGGCCCTGGAGGCGGCGGCGGGCGCGGTGCGCACGGCCGGCTTCGCCGACTGCACGGAGGAACAGCTCGCGGCCCTCGTCGAGGCCCTCGCCGCCGACACCGGCCGCAGCTACGGCGAGCCGTACGGCGCCGGCCTCGCCATAGAGCTCCACGAGGCCCTCGACCCGCTCGCCCCGCACCTCGCTCCGGTAGGACGAGAATCGATCCTGCTGCAGGGCGCCCGCATCGCCCTGGCGGACGGCCCGTACACCCCGTCCGAGCGCGAGGTCCTCGCGACGGTGGGCGCCGCCCTGACCATCTGCGCGGACGACGTGACCCGGCTCCTGGTGGCGGCCCGCACCCCCTCCTGACGCCTCCCCGGCACCCCCCGGATACTCCCTGGGGAGTAACGCGGCCGTCCGGCCACCCCCGGCAGTACCCCCGAACTCGCCCTCGGGCGCGACGAACCGGCCCCTTCCCGCCGGAAGTCTGGAGAACGTATCCAGACAGCCGTGTCGAAGGGAGGGCCCGTCTCATGGGGGCCGCAGATGTGATGAGGGCCGGGAAGATGGGGGCCGGGAAACGGAAGAGCGTCCGCAGGGCTGTGCCCTGGTTGATGCTCGCGTTGTGGGTGGGCGTGCTCGCGCTCGCCTCGCCGTTCGCCGCCAAGCTCGCCGACGTACAGCACGACCGGGTCACCGACTACCTGCCGGCGAGCGCCGACTCGACCCGGGTCGCAAAGCTCCAGGAGCAGCTGCCCGGCGGCGAGAGCACCGAGCTCGTCCTCGTCTACCACCGCGACGGCGGCCTCACCGCCGCCGACCGCACGACGGCCCGGGAGCAGGTCGCACAGGTCGCCGGGGACCACGCACTGACCGGGACCCCCGAGGGCGTCCCGTCCGCCGACGGCGCCACGCTGATGTACCCGGTCGCCACCAACGAGCCCGGCACGGACGAGGCCGAGCGGGACGCCTTCGTCGACGACGTCCGCCGGGTCGTCCACAGCGAGGGCGGGCTGACGGTCGAGGTGGGCGGGACCGGCGCACTGGCCACCGACGCGAGCAAGGTGTACGACTCGCTCGGCGGGCCCCTGCTCTACACCACCGTCGGCGTCGTCGCGCTCCTGCTGATCGTCATCTACCGCAGCCCGGTGCTGTGGCTCGTGCCGCTCGTCGTGGCCGCGATCGCCGACTTCCTGTCCATGGGCGTCTCCTACGGCCTCAACCAGGCCTTCGGAACGACCGTCTCCGGGCAGAGCTCGGGCATCATGACCATCCTCGTCTTCGGCGCCGGCACGGACTACGCCCTGCTGCTCGTCTCCCGCTACCGGGAGGAGCTGCGGCGCGTGGAGCGGCCGTACGACGCGATGGCGGCCGCGCTGCGCGGCTGCGGGCCCGCCGTGCTCGCCTCCTCCGGGACCGTCGCCGCCGGACTGCTGTGCCTGCTCGCCGCCGACCTCAACTCCAACCGGGGGATGGGCCCGCTCGGCACCGTCGGCGTGCTGTGCGCCCTGCTCGCCATGCTGACGCTGCTGCCCGCGCTCCTGGTGCTGCTGGGCCGCCGGGTGTTCTGGCCGCTGGTGCCCGCCCACGGCTCCGTGCCCAAGGTGCGCCGGTCCCTGTTCTCGGCGATGGGCACGTCGGCCGGACGGCGCCCGCGGACCGTCCTCGCGGCGGGCGCCGTACTGCTCGGGGCGCTCGCGCTGGGCTCGCTGAACCTGCCCGGCGCGGTCAAACAGCAGGACTCCTTCGTCGACCGCCCCGAGTCGGTCACCGCGATGAAGACCCTCGCCGACGCCTTCCCGGAGCAGTCCGCCCAGCCCATCGAGGTCATGACCCCGGCCGGCCGGGCCGACGCCACGCTCGCCGCGATCCGGGACACGGACGGCGTCGCCGACGCCCGCGCGGGCCGTACCGGCGGAGGCTGGACGGAGATCGCGGTGACCGCCGCCGCACCTCCGCAGTCGGCGGCCGAGACGGCGACCATCGAGAACCTGCGGGACCGGCTGACCGACTCCTACGTCGGAGGGCCCAGCGCCCAGCAGATCGACCTGGTCGACGCCAACGCCCGCGACCGGCTCGTCGTCGTGCCGACCGTCCTCGTCTCCGTCCTGCTGATCCTGATCGTGCTGCTGCGCTCGCTGGTCGCGCCGCTGATGCTCGTCGCCGCCGTGGTCGCGGTGTGGGGCGCGGCGCTCGGCCTCGGCGGGCTGCTGTTCGGGCCGGTGTTCGGCTTCGAGGGCACGGATCCGGGGCTCGGACTGCTCTCCTTCGTGTTCCTGGTCGCCCTCGGCGTCGACTACGGCATCTTCCTGATGCACCGGATGCGGGAGGAGTCGATGCGCGGCGCCGAACCCGCGGCCGCCGCGCTGAGCGCGCTGCGCACGACCGGCGGGGTCATCGCCTCGGCCGGCCTCGTCCTCGCCGCGACCTTCGCCGTGCTGACGAACATGGGGCTCGTGCAACTCGTCGAGCTGGGCTTCGTGATCGCGGTGGGCGTGCTGCTGGACACGTTCCTCGTCCGGACCTACCTGGTCACCAGCGCGAGCGTGGCGCTGGGCCGGCGGGTGTGGTGGCCGGGATCGCTGTCACGGAAGTCGGCATCGGCACCGGGATCAGAACCGGGATCGGATCCGGAATCGGGATCGGAGCACGAACGCCAGTACGTCTGACGGAAGATGGGACCGTGCGGGAGGGGGAGAGCATGGGGTGGCTCCGGAAGACGGACGTGTGGATCGCCGTCGGCTCCACCGCCGCGGCCGTCGTCCTCGGGACCTTCGTCGAGGACGGCCGTCGCCCGGACGCCCTGGGCTGGGCGCTGCTGCTCGGCGCCCAGATCCCCCTCCTGGTACGGCGCCGCCACCCGATGGCCGTCATGCTCGCGGTGCTGGCGTGCGTCGTGCCGTACCACGCGCTCGACTTCATGCACAACGCCCCGGTACCGGTCAGCATGATCGCCCTCTTCACCGTCGCGGTCAGCGGCAGCGCCCGCCGCACCCTGGTCGTCGGGGTCGGCGTCGTCGGCTTCACCCTCACGGTCAACGCCCTGACCGACCCGGACCAGGTCGCGGAAATCCTGCGCATCACCGGTTGGATCGTCTCCGTGCTGCTCTTCGGCAGCTACCTCCGCATCCACCGCGAACGCGCCGAGCGCGCCGAACGCACCCGGGAGGAGGAAGCCCGCCGCCGGGTCGCCGAGGAACGCCTGCGCATCGCCCGTGACCTGCACGATCTGCTCGCCCACACCATCACCCTGATCGGCGTGCAGACCTCCGTCGCCGCCCATGTCCTGGCCGCGGACCCCGACCGGCTCGACCGCGCGGCCGTCGCCAGGGCGCTGGACGACATCGCCGACACCTGCCGCAACGCGCGCGGCGAGCTCCGTACGACGCTGGAGGTGCTGCGCGAGAACGACGCCCCCGACGCGCGCGGGCCGCTGCCCGGCCTGCACGGACTGTCCGACCTCGCCGAGACGGCCCGCGCGGCGGGCGCCGAGGTCGAGCTCTCGGTGGGGGCCGGGGAGGTGCCGCCCGCGGTGGGCGCGGCCGCCTACCGGATCGTGCAGGAGGCGCTGACCAACGCGGTGCGGCACGGCGGACGGAAGGACCTCGCCGTCGGCGTGCGGGTGCACGAGGGGCAGGGCGCCCTGCGGGTGACGGTGACCGACGACGGGGCGGGGGCGGGGACCGGGGCCGGTGCGGGCCCGCCCGGGTTCGGACTCGTCGGGATGCGCGAACGGGCGCGCAGCGTGGGCGGCACACTGGAGGCCGGGCCGAGGGACGACGAGAGGGAAGGCTACGAGGTGCGTGCCGTGCTGCCGACGGAGGCCGTCCGATGAGCGTCCCACCGAACGACCCGTCGAACGACCCGTCGAACGACGCACCGAACGACCCGTCGAACGACCCGTCGGGCGCTCCGGGGCCGATCCGGGTGCTGCTCGCCGACGACCAGACGCTGGTCCGGGCCGCGTTCGCGATGCTCGTCGAGTCGGCGCCGGACACGGCGGTGGTCGGACAGGCCGGCTCCGGCCGGGAGGCGGTCGCCCTGGCCCGCGACACCCGCCCCGACCTGATCGTGATGGACATCCGCATGCCCGACCTCGACGGCATCGAGGCGACCCGGCTGATCGCCGCCGACGAGGAGCTGGCCGGGGTCCGGGTCCTCGTCCTGACCACCTACGACACCGACGAGAACATCGTCGAGGCGCTGCGCGCGGGCGCCTCCGGCTTTCTGGTGAAGGACACCCGGCCCGCCGACCTCCTGGACGCCATCCGCACGGTCGCCGCCGGTGAGGCGCTGCTGTCGCCCGGACCGACGGCCCGGCTGATCGCCCGCTTCCTGCGCAGCCCCTCCGGGCCGCCCGCCGCGGGCGGTCCGGAAGGGCTCTCCGAACGGGAGCGCGAGGTGCTCGCCCATGTCGCTCGGGGCCTGACCAACACCGAGATCGCCGAGACGCTGGGCCTCAGCCCGCTCACCGCGAAGACCCACGTCAGCCGGATCATGGGCAAGCTGGGCGCCCGGGACCGGGCCCAACTGGTCATCGTGGCCTACGAGTCGGGGCTGGTCGCCCCGAGAAGGACGTGACGGGCCGTCCCGGCAGGCCTTACGGCAGGCCTTACGGCAGCGTCCGCTCGTACGTCTCGTCCGTGTCGGAGTCGTAGACGAGCTTTCCGGCCGCGTCGAAGCCCTTGATGTGCGGGGCGAGCGTGACCTGCCGGTTCAGGATGCCGGTGGCGACGAACCAGCCGTGGTCCAGGGTCGCCGTCGCGCTGCCGTCGCCGTAGGAGACGGTCACCTTGGCCACCGACGGCTCGACGGTGCCGACGACCCCCCAGCGGAACGGCAGCTTCCAGTTCCCCTTGTTCATGATCGACTGCTGGTACAGGTCGCCGCCGTTGACGTCGGGGACGACCGGGCCCACGTTCGGCCCGGCGGCGTCGCTCGAACTGGTGCTGATGCCGGAGGACACGCCGTCCGTGAGGGAGCAGACCACCCGGAAGCCCGCGGGCCGTTCCTTCACGGCGACGACGTGCATGCCGTCGCCGGGCGCGTTGGAGTCGCCGGTCTTCTTCATCGCCAGGATGATCCGGTAGTCCTCGGGTTCGCCGAGATCCCCGGCCGACCCGGTCGACCCGCCCTCGGCGGTCAGACACTCCGCCAGCCCGTCCGCGGCCTGCGCGAACGTGATCCCGTCGAGCAGCTGCCCGTCCGTGGCGGGCCGCGCGGGCCCGCCGGACGACGTCGTCCCGAGCGACGCCGTCGGGGACGCGGCCGGACTGCGCGGGGCGCTGACCGACGGCTTGGGAGCCGCCGTGTCAGCGCCCCGCCCCCCGTTCCCCCCGGCCACGGCATACGCCCCCACCGGCACCACGGTCAGCGTCGCCAGCACGGCACCGGTCACCGCCACGCGCCGTCGCCGCTCGGCCAGCCCGCGCCGCCGGATGGCCGGATACGGCGCCGGCGAGGGCTGCACGGAGTGCGCGTCCTCGGCGAGCAACTCCCGCATCCGCTCCTCGAACCCGAAGTCCCTTTGATCGTCCGCCCCGTTCACCGAAGGCCTCCCTGCCCCTGACTCTGAACCTGTGCACCGGCGCGACCGGCGGTCAGCCCCGGATACGAACGCAACTTCGCCAGCCCCTTGGAGGCCTGGCTCTTGACCGTGCCGGGCGAGCAGCCGAGCACCTCGGCCACCTCCGCCTCGGACAGGTCCTCCCAGTACCGGAGCACCACCACCGCCCGTTGCCTCGGCGGCAGTTGGGCCAGTCCGGCCAGCAGGGAGCCGCGCTCCTCCACCTGCCCGGCGCCCTCGTCACGGCCCGCCCGCTCCGGCGGCGCCGCGGTCAGCGCCTCCATGACCCGCCGCTTGCGGAACCGGTCGCTGTTGCAACTGACCAGCATCCGCCGGACGTACGCCTCCGGGTTGTCGCTGCGCGAGATCCGCCGCCACGACCGGTACGCCTTGGCCAGCGCGGTCTGCGTCAGATCCTCCGCGTGGTGGACGTCTCCCGTGAGCAGATAGGCGGTTCGCACGAGCCGGGACCACCGGGCTCTGACGAACTCCTGGAACCGCTCCTCTTGTTCGGCCTGCATCAAGCACCCCTCCTCGCCCTCCAGACCACCGGTCGGCCCGAATCGGTTGCCCGAGAGTCACGAGCACGTTCGAATGAGGCGATGGACGAGACGAAGGACGCGGCGACGGACGAGGCGAAGGACGAGGCGAAGGACGAGGCGAAGGACGCGGCGAAGGACGGGGTGCCGGACACGGCGCCGGACGAGACGACGGAGACCGGTGCGTGGGCCTGGCGGCCGGGGCAGCCCGGAGTGCTGGCCCTGCCGTCCGGGCGGCTGATCCGCGGTCGCGGGCTGCGCCGCCCGCTGGACCCGACGGCGCCGACACCCGCGTACGGCGTGTACCTGCTCGGCAAGCGCCCCCAGCAGGCCCCCTGGGAGTCCCGCTGGATCCACTGGCCCGACTTCCGCCTCCCCGCCGACCACCGGGCCGCCCGCGCGACCCTGATCGAGGCATGGGGCAGGGCGGCCGACGCGAGAGTCGAGATCGCCTGCGACGGCGGCCGCGGCCGCACCGGAACAGCCCTGGCCTGCCTGGCCGTCCTGGACGGCGTCCCCCCACCGGAGGCGGTGGAGTTCGTCCGCCGGAACTATGACCGACGGGCGGTGGAGACGCCTTGGCAGCGCAGGTATGTGCGGCGGTTCACAGGGTCAGCGTCATGAGCAGGCGGTGTTCGCCCGGGCCGAAGTAGTCCTTCTCGGGTTCGGTGGCATCGAGGACGAAGCCCAGGGACTTGTAGAGCAGGACGGCCGGGGTATTGCCGGGGTCGACCCAGGTGTGGACGGTGCCGGTGCCCAGGCGGCGCAGCCGCTCCAGCGATTCGCGCATCAGCGCGCGGCCGAGGCCCTGCCCGCGCCGGCCGGGCGCCACGCCCAGACTGAAGATCCAGCTCCGCGCCTCGCGCGGGGGCGTGGCCAGCACGTATCCGCACATCTGGCCTTCCTCCTCAGCCACCAGCAGATGGTCTGCGAACGCGACCACGAACTGGCGCAGGACGAAGTAGGGATACGGGCTGGCGGGAAAGGCCTCACGGTCCAGGCGGGCAAGCTCGGACAGGTCGTGCTCGCTGGCGGCGCGTACGCGTACGAACGGGCGAGTTTGTTGCATCGAACCAGAATTGCTCGGTGATCCTGCACCGTTCAAGTCCCTGGATCAGGTGTCGGGAGCCGGGTGCTGCGGTGCGCCCCCTGTGCCTCCGCCCCCGAGAGGGGATCGGAGTGAGGCGAGTCCGGGGATCGGCGCCGTTGATACGGTTGGGCATGTCTTTGGGATCACCGGGAAATCCGGGGCAGTTGAACGCGGAGGCACAATGGGAGGCCTTCGACCCCGTGGCCTACGTCCAGAGCAATTACCGCACCGTACTCCCTGTCGACGCGGAGATCATGTTCATCGTCCGCGCCCACTTCAGTGATCATTTCCGTGAATTTCCCGGGCTCAGGGTCCGGGCCATCGATGTGGGCGCCGGAGCCAACCTCTATCCCGCCTTCACGATGCTGCCCTGGTGCGACGAGATCACCTTGTTGGACCGGTCGACGCCGAACCTGCACTATCTGGAACGTCAGCTCAAGAAGCACGACCGCGGCTGGGACGCCTTCTGGCGGGAGTTGCGCACGGACGACGCCTACGCGGCCCTGTCCAGGGGCCCCTGGGACAGGTTCGCGGAGGTCGCCCGGGTGGAGCAGGGCGACCTCTTCGATCTGGTCGACCGGCCCGAACAGTGGCAGCTCGGGACCATGTTCTTCGTCGCCGAATCCCTTTCCACTTCCTACGGAAGGTTCCGCAGGGGAGTGGAGTGCTTCCTGGGGTCGCTGATTCCGGGCGCGCCCTTCGCGGCCGCTTTCATGGAGCACTCCGAGGGTTACTGGGTGGGCGAGAACCCTTTTCCCGCATGTGATGTGAGCGAGTCCGACATCCGTGACAGCATCGAGGGATACGCCGAGCGCCTGCGGATCTACCGGGTCGGCGAACCGGGGGAAGTGCGTCCGGGCTACACGTCCATGATCCTTGCTTGTGGCTTCCGCGGAACGGGTAACTCTGGAACGTCCTTGCCTGCCGCGCGAAGGGATCTGTGAGGGGGCACAGAATGCAGATCAAGCCGAGGCAGAATCTGCTCGAGGTGTGGCAGGCCGTCGCCCGCCATTCCTTCGACCACGGTGAATGGGACTGGGGAGAATGGGGCGGCCGCAGCAGCGTTGCCGACGCCGAACGGCTGCTCTGTCTGCTGTACCCCGCCACCGAGATCCAGCCGTTCCGGCTCGACGACCCCGACACCACCCAGCTCGACGTGGAAAGCGCCCTGAGGAACGCGGGCGACTCCAGCGAGATCCCCGTAAACCTCGTGGAGATCCTCGGCGAATTCATGGCGAAGCACCGCGGCGAGGAGGGCCCCACCTTCGCCGGCGGCTACTACTTCGCGGCGGAGGACCCCGCACAGGAACTGTCCGAGGAGCAGCGGGAGATCGGCGTCGTCGACTCCTACTCCATGTCGATCACCCTGTGCCTGGCCACCCTCGGCTTCCTCAAGGTCTACCGGGGCAAGACCCGGCGGGCCGCCACCCTCGCCCGGATCGACCAGCTCCGGGACGAGACCAGCGCCCGGCTGACCGCGGCCATGGTGAGCCTGCTGCGCTCCTTCACCGTCAACGTCGTCGACATCGACTCCGAGCAGGGACAGGCCCTCTCCCGGCTGCTCGGCCGCGGCCGGCTCTCCGACCGGCAGGTCCTGCACCGCTTCCAGGACCGCTTCAAGTCGCTGCGCGCCCTGATCACCGAGAGCGTCGTGCTCGGCCTCGACGGTGACGTCACCGACGAACTCCGCAACGAGAACCGGCTGTTCGAGTGCGGCTGGGCCTGGAGCCTGGTGCAGGGCGCCCCCGAGGTCGAGGTCGAGCCGGCCACCGCCGAGAGCATCGGCAAACAGCCCGAGGGCTTCGCCCGGGCCGTGCCCTACCTGTACTTCACCGTCGTGGCCCTCGACGGCATGCCCGACCTCTACTCCGAGCGCACCCTCGTCCTCGGCCTGCTCACCCCGGAGCAGCAGCGGCTGGCCGACGCGCTGCGGCTGCGCTGGGAGATCACCCAGCAGTACTGGTCCGCCATCGCCCGCTTCGACGACGCCACCTGGCCGCTGGAGGAGATCCCCTGGCGCACCACCCTTCAGCAGCTGGAGTCGGAGTACTTCTCCCTCTGCGTCGCCGCCATCCTCGTCCACGACCTGATCCGTCGGCGTGCCACCGATGACGACCTCACCCGCACCGTCGCCGTCATGGAACGCCTCGCCGACCGCGGCCGCATCACCAGCCGCCCCACCCGCGAGGACCCGGCGGTCGGCCTGCACAACCCCGGTGTCGCCCTGCCGCTGCTCGGCAGCGAGCAGCTCGGCCCCGCCATGAAGTGGACGATGGGCGACTTCTCCGCCCAGCTCCTCAAACGGACCGTCCAACTCTGCGCCCTGTCACGGAACATCGCCTCGCAGGACCGGCTGCTGCGGCTCGCCGAGGGCATCCTCGACCACCTCTGGGCCCGCCGGATCAGCGACGGCGAGGGGGTCGGCCTGTGGGACGATGTGCACGCCGTCTACCCCGAATCGCCCTTCAGACAGGGCCCGTTGTCCTGGGACGTCACCGAACGGGTCGTCGAGTGCATGGTCGCCGCGCACGCCCTCTACTCCCAAGCTCCGATCCGCAGCGCCGAGTTGTCCGTCCTCGCCCAGGCCGCGATCAGCGAGGCCGCGCACCTCTTCGGCCAGGAGCTGATGGAGCAGCCCGCCCCCGGCCCCAAGAGCCCCCCGGGAGAACAGATCAAGGCCATCGAGGCCGACCTGCGCCGCGCCCGGCAACTCGTCGACCGAAAGCCCGGCACCGCCCATGCGCTCGCCCTCGGCGTGCTGGCCCGGCTCCACGGCCTGGCTCGCGCGCGGGGCGACGCCGGCTCCAGGGGGGTGTGACGTGCTCGTCTTCGCCGCCTCCGACAAGGGCGGCACCGGCCGCTCCGTGACCAGCGCCAACCTGGCCTACCACCGTGCACTGGACGGGGACGACGTCTGCTACCTGGACTTCGACTTCGGCTCGCCCACCGCCGCCGCCGTGTTCGACCTCCCCGACGTCCTCGCCGAGGCCGAGGGGCGGGGCCTGCACTCGTACCTGAAGGGCAGGACGGGCGAGCCGCTGCGGGTCGACGTCTGGGCGCGCACCGAACACCCCGTGCTGCGCGGCAGGCCCGGCGGGGCCGGACGGCTGGTGCTGCTGCCGGGGGACCGCACGGGCGGCGAATTCGTCACCGACGAAGAGAACCTGCACCGCTGCGTGGACCTCGTCCTGCGGCTGCAGCGCGAATTCGACGTCGTCGTCATCGACCTGAGCTCCGGACGCAGTTATGCGATGGACCTCGTAATTGCCGCCACCAGCCCCCGCGGCGGCCTCGGACGTCTCAAGAGCCGCTGGCTGGTCTATCACCGCTGGACCCGCCAGCACGTCATGGCGGCCGCCGAACTCGTCTTCGGGAAACAGGGCATCGTGCAGGCCGGTACGGCCATGGGCCATATGCCGGACGAGCTCACCGGCGCCATCAGGTTCGTCCGCGCCGCGGTGCCCGATCTGGAGTCGCCGTTGTGGTCCCCGGTGTCGCCCGCGCAGTACGCGTGGATGCGGCAGTGCGACCAAGATCTCGAGGAACTCGCGGCCGGCCGCGGGATCGGCCGGACCAGGGTGGTGGCGTCCATTCCCCTGGAGCCCGTACTGCAGTGGCAGGAACGCCTCATCACCGACGAGGACGTGCACGACCGGCGCATCGCCAACAACGAGACCTGGCAGGCGATGGGCGAACTCGCGCAGCGACTGACCGACGACAGGTTCTGGGGGCAGTTGTGAACGGGCCGGGAACCGCCTTCCGGGAGTCCAGCGCCGAGCCACGCACCGAATCCGTGCCCTTCTCCCATCTCTCCCTGGAATTAGGTCACTTGTACATGGAGGACTTCGCCGAGGGAGCCGCCCGGCTACGCCGGCACTTCGCCGCCGTACGGCCCTGGGCGGACGCGGCTCGGACCGGCCTCGGCCCGCTGCCCAAGGGCCGCCGGCCCCGGATCAGCACCTGCTTCCTCATTGACGACTACTTCTCCCGGCCGTCCACCCCCGCCGAGCTGATCCCGCCCCTGCTGGAGGCGGCGGCCGAGGCCGGGCTGACCATCGACTACCTGGCCCGCGAGTCGGGCTGCGCCGTCGCCGACCCCGACCGGCGCGACCGGGGCGGGCTCGCCGAAGCCGTCCTGGACCGGCTGGTGGAGTCGCCGCCGCCCGGCAGCAACGGCTTCCGTCCGCCCGTCGGCCGCACCGGCTGGCTCGCCAACGGCCGCCGCTCCCCCTCCCGGCGCATCTCCGCCGCTCTAGAGCCCGCCGATGCCTGGCAGCCGCCCAGCGAGACCGAGGCGCGCGGCCACTCCGTGTTCCTGGACGTCGAACTGTGGGACGGGCCCGAGGACGCGCGCATCTGGTCCTGCGCCTTCCTCGCCTCCGTCTGGCAACTGGTCCGGCTCGGGCTGCTGCGGGACAACGGCGCGGCCGTGCTGACCCCCGCCCGGTGGCAGGGCGAGGAGTTCCCGGCCGAGTGGGACGCGCTGCCTCCCGTCCTCCAACTCAACCCCTCCGCGACGCCCTTCACCGCCTACGGCACGTGCAGCGTCCTGCCGAGCCGGTTCCTGCCCGTCGAGCACGCCGTACGCGTCGTCCTCGACCAGGTCCACGTCGATACAGAGACGCTCGTGCAGGTCGCCGAGCGGTCCGCCGCAGAGGGCTTCGCGGTCCCCACGAGTGTCGTGGACCGCACCTCCTACGTGTTCCCGCCGGGGCTGTGACATGAGCGGACTGGGCACGGCCAGGGGTCCCGTCCTCGCCTGCGGCGAGGTGCGCACCTGTCTGCTGCCCACCCGCAGGGCGGTGGACGAGCGGACCGCCGTGCAACTGCTGCGGCTGCGCGCCGACGAACCCGTGCGGACCTCCCAGCGGCCCAACCGGCACGCCCTCTCCCCGGACGTCCTCACCGGCGTCGACTGCCGGCTGCCCACCGCCACCGGGGCGAAGGTCCGGGCGGTCGGCACCGTCACGGCTCACGCGGGGCTCGTCGAGGGCCGCGTCCTGCAGTCGACGGCGTACTTCAGCGCCCCGGCCGACGGCCCCGACCGGCGTCGGCCCTGGGGGTACTACCTGGTCCGGCCCGGCCGGCTGGTCCCGGTCGGCCGGCTGCCCGAGAAGTCGGTGACCGAGGGTTTCCTGACCGGGCATCAGCAGGGACAGCTGGACGTCGGCTCGATCGCCGAGAGCCTGCTGGCGCGGATCTCCCGGCGGTACGACCTGCTGGACCACGACACCCCGCTCACGACGACCGACACCAGCCTGCGCTGGACCGCGGCGCCGGCCGACGACGGCGAGTCGGCGACCGTTCTCTTCACCGACCTCGGCGCGGGTCTGAAGATCGTCGAACTGCGGCTGCCGCGCGGCACCGAACCCGCCGCCGCGGCCGGGCTCTGCGAGGACCTCGCGCGGCACGACTGGCTGCTGACGACCGTCGCCGACAAGCTCGACGGACTGCGCGTCGGCTCCGACGACGACCGGGCCGTCCTGAAGGTGCTGCGACCGCTTGTCGACCATCTGCTGCACCTGTGGATGCCGCTGGCCCGCGTCGACCGCACCCTGCACACCGCCTGGGAGGTACTGGAACAGGCCGGCTACAGCAGACAGTGGAACGCCCTGGCGCAGCGCATCCGGGACCAACTCACGCTCCAGGTCCTTTCGTCGAGGAACGAGGTGCGGCCCTCGGGCTGACTGGGAACCATCCTACGAACACCTGTCGGGGAGAGACGGGAGAGGCGGGGGCATGGACGGAGACTCGGGCACACCGGGGTCGACCACGGCGGGCGGAGGGCACATCGCGCCCGTCGTGCTCAAGACACTGATCACCGTGGTCGTGGGCACGGTCGCGTACGTCGTCACCAACCTGATCGACCAGTCCCAGGACGAACTGTGGAAGCTCGCGATGTCCATCGTCATCGGAGGTTCCGCACTGATCGTCCAGTACATGGTCGACTTCGAGCGGCGGCTGGAGAAGGTGGAGACCGGCCAGGACGCCCAGACGCGGCAGCTGCACGACCACTACACCCGGCTCAGCGACGCCGCCGGGCTCCTGAGCGAGCTCGATCAGGCGGGCATGAGCACCCATGACGTCAAGCGTCTGATCAGAAGCGCGACCCAGGTGGCGGCATCGCGTGGCCCGGACATCCTGAAGGACTTCGCCCGTGCCGAGATAAAGAGCCTCGCCTCGGTCGTGACGGACCTCACCGGCATGACGGTCCACTGGCAGCGGGACAACAACGAGTGGCTGCTCAGGCTCACCGAATGCGCCCGGAGCACCATCGACGCCACGAGCAGCTCCGCCGACCGGCCGTTCTGGGACACCGACCCGGCGGGTCCCTATCTGAAGGCGCAGATCAAGGCGATGGGGGATCACGCCGTGACCATCCGCCGCCTCTTCATGATCAAGGACACCGAGGAGGACGACTCGGAGTTCATGGAGAGATTCAGGGAGCTCTGCCAGGGGCAGCGTGACCTGGGCATCCAGGTGCGCTTCATGGTCCTGGCCCAGCCGCGGCGCTCCAGTCTGGCGACGAGGGACATCGTGATCTTCGACCGCGCGCTGTATCTGGAGTACACCACGGACCGACAGGACAGCCACGTCCAGACGAGGCTCGACGCATCCGCCGACCGCGTCCAGGACGAGGCCGAGAGCTTCGGCCTGCTCTGGGATGCAGCGGCGGAGCCGAGTCCCCGACCGGATCCCACGCCACCACTGCGCGGACCCCGTTGAGGATGCTCGTGGCCGAGACGGAGACGCTGCACGCCGCACGCCGCCCGGGAGGAGCGAGGAGATGAGAGCAGCGGCCCAGCAGCTGATGGTCGCCGCCCTGGCAGGTGGCGTGGCGTACTTGCTCGCGGGCTCCTTCCCGGCGGCCGTCCTGTGCGCCGGCCTCCTGCTGGTCCTTCAGGTCCTGGTGTCCTTGACACAGCGGCTGGACGACCTCAAGGACACGGTGGACCAGCGGTTCGCGGACATGGGCGAGGCGACGAAGCTCTTCGGCGAGGTGGAGAGACTGCGCGGGGACGGAGTGCCCCGGCTCGCCGCACGGGCCACCGAGGTCTTCTCCACGGGGCCCGACATCCTGCATGAGTTCGCGTGCGTGGAGATCGATCGCCTCGCAGGACTGATGGAGGACCTCACCAACCGCCGCGCCGAGTGCGCGGGCGAGAACCACGACTGGCTGCTGACTCTCACCAGGTGCGCGAGAGGGAGCATCGATGCCGTCAGCACCGCCGTCGTCGACGACGGGTTCTGGGCCACCGAGGCGGCCGGCCGCTATCTGACCGCGCAGTGCGAGGCGATCCGTCACCGGGGAGTCCAGGTCCGTCGGCTGTTCGTCGTGCGGGGGCCCGAGGAGTCCGCCGCCCTCGAACCGATCTGCGCGGAGCAGCGGGAGACGGGGATCCAGGTCCGGGTGCTGGACCTGGAACAACTCCCGCTGCACCTGCGCCGGGGCAGGACGACCGACTGCATCGTCTTCGACGGGGTGCTGATGTACGAGATCCACGCGGACCCGCTGAGCCTGAATACATCGACCACGGTGAACGTCCGGGCCGACGAGATCGAGCCGCCGGCCCGCCGATTCGGCATCCTCTGGGAGGAGGCCGCCGCCCAGGACGATTCCCGGCTCTAGCCCAGCGTCTCCGCCAGCAGTGCCGCTGTTTCCACGATCAGGTCGTGGTCGTAGGCGGCGTCCCGGTCCGGCTTGGTGAGTTGGACGGACAGGACGATCGGGGCGCCGTCCGGGGTCCAGGCGATGCCGGCGTCGTTGTCGGCGCCGTACCAGCCGCCGCCGGTCTTGTCGGCGAGCGTCCAGTTCGGGGGCAGGCCCTTGCGGAAGCGGTTGGCGCTGGTGACGGTGCCGAGCATCCAGTCGGTCAGCCGGGTGCGGTCCGGGGCGGTCAGGGCGTCTCCGAGGATCAGCCGGGCGTAGGTGCGGCCGATCGCGTACGGGCTGGTGGTGTCCGTGATCCGGTCCGGCTCGGCCGAGTTGAGGTCGGGTTCCCAGCGGTCGAGGCGGGTGACGCGGTCGCCGACGGAGCGGGCGAAGCGGGTGACCGCGGTGGGGCCGCCCAGCTCGCGCAGGAGCAGGTTGCCGGCCGTGTTGTCGCTCACCTGGATCGCGGCGGCGGACAACTCGGCGATCGTCATGCCGTCGGCCACATGGGTCTCGGTGACCGGGGAGTTCGCCACCACCTCGTCGGCGGTGTAGTGGATCCGGCGGGCCAGGACCTCGCCGTCCCGGTCCAGGTCCCGCAGGACGGCCGCCACCGCGAGCGGCTTGAAGAGGGAGCAGACCGGGAAGAGTTCGTCGGCGCGGTACCTGACCGAGCGGCGGGTGCGGACGTTGTGCGCGAACACTCCCAGCCGGGCGCCGTGACCGGCTTCGAGGTCGCGCAGCCGGGCGGTGACGGGGTCGGTGGCCGCGGTCGTCGCACGGGCCGGGGCGGTGGTCAGCAGGGCGGCCGCGGTGGCCGCGCCCGCCGTGAGGAGCGTGCGGCGGGTGGTGGGGGTGGTGGGGGAGGTGGGGGAGGTGTGGGAGGTGGGCGAGCCTAAGATCGTTCTCTCCGTCCGTCGGTGACTTCGGCGACTTCGGTGACTTCGGTGACCGGGGTCTCACCTGTCACGGACGTCTCGTCCTGCCGTCCGGTTGCGAGCAGCAGCGGTGTCGCCAGGAGGGCCACTCCGGCCACGGCGAGGGCGGTGCGCGGGTCGGTGAGGGAGGCCAGGACGCCCCACAGGGCCGTCAGTACGGCGGTGGTCGCCTTGGTGCCGACCGACCACGCCGACAGCGTACGGGCCACCCGGTCCGTCGGCGTCAGCTCCAGGCGGGTCGTGGCGAGGACGGGGTTGTAGACGCCGATGCAGGTGATCAGGCCGAACTCCACGATCATCACCAGGGCCATGCCGCCCGCGCCCGGCCCCACGAAGGCCAGCCCGAGCGGCCAGCAGACGCGTAGCGTCCCGGACGTCAGCAACACGCGGCGCCGTCCGTACCGGGCGACCAGGGGAGGGGCCAGCCGCGAGCCGATCAGCCCGCCGGTGCAGGGCACGGCGAACGCGAGCGTGAACTGCCAGGGCGCGAGGTGCAACGGCCCGAGCATCAGCACCGCCAGCAGGGGCGCCCCGGCCATGATCAGCCCGTTCACGAGAGCCGTGTTGAGGAAGAGCGGCCGGAGCGCACGGTGGGACAGCAGATGCCGCCAGCCGACCACCAGATCCCCGGCGGTGAGCCGCGGCACCCGGCCGCCGCCCGCAACCGTCTTCGCCGGGTCCGGATCCGGGTCCGGGTCCGGGTCCGGAGTCGGGTTCGGAGTCGGGTTCGGGTTCGGTTCCTGCGCGCGTATCGCCCGTAGGCCCAGTGCCGACAGCAGGTAGCTCGCCGCGTCCGCCGCGATCATCGCCACCGGGCCCAGCAGGGCGATCGAGGCTCCGCCGAGGGCTGGGCCCAGCATGGTCGCCGTCCAGGTCGTGGACTCGAAGCGGCCGTTCGCCACCAGGAGGTCTTCCCGGGGGAGCAGGCTCTTCAGGAGGGCGCCGCTCGCCGCCGTGAACGAGATGTCGGCCGCCGCGACGATCATCGAGACCAGCAGGAGCTGTCCCAGCCCGAGTGCGCCGAGGGCATAGGCCGCGGGGACGCTCAGCATGGCCGCGCAGCGCACGAGGTCCGCGGTGATCATCACGGGCCGTTTGCGGCGGAACTCCACCCACGGTCCGAGCGGCAGCGCCAGCAGCGCGCCCACCGCGGGGCCGACCGCCGCCAGCGCCGCCACCTCGGACGGCCCGGCGTGCAGCTTCAGCACGGCGATCATCGGGAACGCGTTGAACGCGAGCCACGTCCCGAAGGAACTCACGGCGTACGCCGCCCACAACCACCCGAAGTCGCGCCCCAGCGCCTGCCGCACCACCCGGGGATCCTAGGACCTGTACTGGAGGCGGGGCACACGGTTCTGCCCGCGTAGGCGAGAATGGGGGCATGAGCCTGTTCCGCCCCCGGCGGTCCGCTGGCGGTGTGCGATGAGTCTCTTTCGGGACGACGGCATCGTCCTGCGGACCCAGAAGCTCGGCGAAGCCGATCGCATCATCACGCTGCTGACGCGCGGGCACGGGCGGGTGCGGGCCGTGGCGCGGGGGGTGCGGCGGACGAAGTCCAAGTTCGGGGCGCGTCTCGAACCCTTCTCACACGTCGACGTGCAGTTCTTCGCGCGGGGCAGCAGCGAACTGGTCGGCCGCGGGCTGCCGCTGTGCACACAGAGCGAGATCATCGCTCCGTACGGCGGCGGGATCGTGACCGACTACGCCCGCTACACCGCCGGGACGGCCATGCTGGAGACCGCCGAGCGGTTCACCGACCACGAGGGCGAACCGGCCGTGCAGCAGTACCTGCTGCTGGTGGGGGCCCTGCGGACCCTGGCCCGCGGCGAGCACGCCCCGCATCTCGTCCTCGACGCGTTCCTGCTGCGGTCGCTGGCCGTCAACGGCTACGCCCCCAGCTTCGGCGACTGCGCCAAGTGCGGAATGCCGGGGCCCAACCGGTTCTTCTCCGTCGCCGCCGGCGGCTCGGTCTGCGTCGACTGCCGGGTGGCCGGCAGCGTCGTACCTTCGCCGCAGACCCTGGTCCTGCTGGGCGCGCTGCTCACGGGAGACTGGGAGACGGCCGACACGTGCGAGCCGCGGTACGTCCGGGAGGGCAGCGGGCTGGTGTCCGCCTATCTCCACTGGCACCTGGAGCGCGGACTGCGCTCACTCCGTTACGTGGAAAAGTAGAAGCACCAAGCACCACCGAACACCACCAAGCACCACCGAACACCAAGCGGCAGTAGGACCGAACACCAAGCGGCAGTAGGGGAGACAGAGACAACATGGTCGTACGTGGGTTCCTGGGGCGGCAGCGGCGGGAGTACACGGCACCGGAGCCGCACCCCTCCGGCGCGCGCCCGCCGAAGCTTCCCGGGGAGCTCATCCCCGAGCATGTGGCGATCGTCATGGACGGCAACGGCCGCTGGGCCAAGCAGCGCGGGTTGCCGCGCACCGAGGGTCACAAGGTCGGCGCCGAGCAGGTCCTCGACGTGCTCCAGGGCGGTGTCGAGATGGGCGTGCGGAACATCTCGCTGTACGCCTTCTCCACCGAGAACTGGAAGCGCTCGCCCGACGAGGTCCGCTTCCTGATGAACTTCAACCGGGACTTCATCCGCAAGTCCCGCGACCAGCTCGACTCGCTCGGCATCCGGGTGCGCTGGGTGGGCCGGATGCCCAAGCTGTGGAAGTCGGTCGCCAAGGAGCTCCAGATCGCCCAGGAGCAGACCAAGGACAACGACCGGCTCACGCTCTACTTCTGCATGAACTACGGCGGGCGGGCGGAGATCGCGGACGCCGCGCAGGCGCTCGCGGAGGACGTGAAGGCGGGTCGGCTCGACCCCTCCAAGGTCAGTGAGAAGACCCTCGCCAAGTACCTGTACTACCCGGACATGCCGGACGTCGACCTGTTCCTGCGGCCGAGCGGCGAGCAGCGCACCTCCAACTACCTGCTGTGGCAGAGCGCGTACGCGGAGATGGTCTTCCAGGACGTGCTGTGGCCGGATTTCGACCGCCGTGACCTGTGGCGGGCCTGCCTGGAGTTCGCCTCCCGGGACCGTCGTTTCGGCGGCGCGATCCCCAATGAGGAACTCTTGGCCATGGAGGGGAAGAGTCCAGACCAGCAGGCCACTTCCTAGCCGTCGGTCGTTCACCGGCCGGGCCGACGATGCGGGAGATCACCCACACCCCGATCTCCCGTCTCCCGCTCGCTGAAACGGCTCGCACATGAATCGCGTCACCCCCGCCCTCGCCACCGCCGTCGGCGCACTGGTGCTCACGGCGCTGCCCGCGCACGCCACCGACGCCACGCACCTGCCGCACCGCGACAGCTACGGCACGAAAGCGACGTACGCGCCCGGGCAGAGCGCGCACGCGTACCAGCGGCCCCCGGCCGGCTTCACCCCCGTCTTCACGGAGAACGTCTCCCGGCACGGCTCGCGTTCCGCGACGGACGGCGAGGACGCGGACCTGATCCTCGCCCTGTGGGACAAGGCGGAGGCCGCCGGTCGACTCACCGGCAAGGGCGAGGAGTTCGGCCCGAAGGTGCGCGCCCTGCAGGCCGCCATGGCGAAGATCGGCTACGGCAATCTGAGCGGCCTCGGCAAGCAGGAGATCCAGCAGACGGCCGTCCGCACGGCGAAGCGGCTGCCGTCCCTGTTCGCCGGGATCGCGGCGGACGGCGAGAAGATCGACGTGGTGAGCTCCGGGCAGGGCCGGGCGATCGACAGCGCCGACCTGTACGCGGGCGCCCTCGCCGACACCGACCCGGACCTGAAGCCGCTGATCGGCGCGACCCGCACCGACAAGAACCTGCTGTACTTCCACAAGGCCGACGGCGGCGCCGCGTACCGCGACTACATCGCGAACGACCAGCGCCTCGCGAGCACCCTGGCGACGATCACCGACCAGCCGAAGACCCACAAGGCCGCGACCAGTGTCCTTCGCCGCCTCTTCAAGGCCGACTTCGTGGCGGGGATCGGCAGCGCCGACCAGGTCGCCGCCGCCCAGGCCGTCTACAACCTGTACGCCATCGCCCCCGCGATGAGCCAGGAGAGCCCGGACGGCAAGGGCTGGGGGATGCAGCGCTACCTCGCCGGCTCCGACGCCGCCTGGTTCGGGTACCTGAGCGATGCCGAGGACTTCTACGAGAAGGGCCCCGGCTTCGCGGACAGCGACATCACGTACAAGATGGCGGGCGTCGTGCTCGACGACTTCTTCAAGCAGGTGGAGGCCAAGAAGGCCGGCACCAGCACCCTGGGCGCCGAGCTCCGTTTCACCCACGCCGAGGAGATCATCCCGCTGGCCGCCCTGATGGGCCTGCCCGGCAGCACGAAGCCGGTCACCGCCGCCCAGCCGTACACCTACGCCACCAACCCCTGGCGCGGCGCCGAGGTGGCCCCCCTGGGCTCCAACATCCAGTGGGACGTCTACGAGAACAACGGCCGCTACCTGATCCGCATGCTCTACAACGAGCAGGAGACGTCCTTCAAGACCGCCTGCCACCCCATCGCCAAGGGCAGCAAGTTCTACGACCTGAGCGAGCTGGAGCGCTGCTTCGGCCGCAGCTGAGGTGCAACCCCCTGGGGGCGCGGGGAACTGCGCGACCAGCCACGACGGGCCCGCACTCGCCGATGTCGGCTCACCCTGCGGCGCAGTCCGCACACGTGCCGAAGATCTCCACCGTGTGGGCGACGTTCACATAGCCGTGCTCCGCGGCGATCGCCTCCGCCCATGTCTCCACCGCCGGGCCCTCCACCTCCACGGCCTTGCCGCAGACGCGGCAGACGAGGTGGTGGTGGTGCTCGCCGGTGGAGCAGCGGCGGTACACGGACTCGCCGTCCGACGTGCGCAGGACGTCGACCTCGCCGGCGTCGGCGAGGGACTGCAGCGTGCGGTAGACGGTCGTCAGGCCGACGGAGTCGCCCTTGTGCTTGAGCATGTCGTGCAGTTCCTGCGCGCTGCGGAACTCGTCGACCTCGTCGAGCGCCGCTGCCACGGCGGCGCGCTGCCGGGTGGAGCGGCCCTTCACGGGCGGTCCAGCGGTGGTCACCGTTGCCTCCTCACGTCTGCGGCTTGCCGGGCCATTGTGCCAGCCCGGGCTGTGCGCGGTCAGACGCCGACCTCGTCCCCCGATCCGCGGGTGGCCGGAATGGTGCACTCCGCCGGGTCTCCGGCGGGTTGCGTCGCTGCCAGCGCGCGGGCGCGGCGGCGGGCCAGCGGGGCGGCCAGCACGCTCAGCGCGATGAACGCGCCGATGGTCAGCAGGACGATCGTCGCTCCCGGCGGGACGTCCTGGTAGTACGAGGTGACCGTGCCGCCGATGGTCACGGTCACGCCGATCGCCACCGCGATCGCGAAGGTCGCGGCGAAGCTGCGGCTGAGCTGCTGGGCGGCGGCCACCGGGACCACCATCAACGCGCTGACCAGCAGCAGGCCCACGACCCGCATCGCGACCGTCACCGTGACCGCCGCCGTGACCGCCGTCAGCAGGTTCAGGGCGCGCACGGGCAGGCCCGTGACCCGGGCGAACTCCTCGTCCTGGCTGACCGCGAAGAGCTGGCGGCGCAGGCCGACGGTGACCAGGACCACGAAGGCCGCGAGCAGACAGATCGCCGTGACGTCGGATTCCGAGACCGTCGACAGCGATCCGAACAGGTACGACGTCAGGTTGGCGTTGGAGCCGGTCGGCGCGAGGTTGATGAACATGACGCCGCCGGCCATGCCGCCGTAGAAGAGCATGGCGAGGGCGATGTCGCCGCGGGTCTTGCCGTACCAGCGGATCAGCTCCATCGCGACCGCGCCCACGACGGAGACGGCCGTGGCCATCCACACGGGGGACCAGGACAGCAGGAAGCCCAGGCCGACGCCGGTCATCGCGACGTGGCCGATGCCGTCGCCCATGAGGGCCTGGCGGCGCTGGACGAGGTAGATGCCGACGGCGGGGGCGGTGATGCCGACCAGGACCGCGGCGAGCAGCGCCCGCTGCATGAAGGCGTAGTTCAGGAGGTCCATCAGCTCAGCAGTCCTGTGTGGATCGGCTCGGCACCGGTGGGCGCGTGGGGGTGTACGTGGTCGTGGCCGGGCAGGGCGTGTTGGCCGACGGCCGGGGTGGGCGGTCCGTCGTGCAGCACGCAGCCGTCGCGCAGGACGACCGCCCGGTCGATCAGGGGCTCCAGGGGGCCCAGTTCGTGCAGCACGAGGAGGACGGTCGTGCCCGCCGCCACCTGGTCCTTCAGGGTGCGGGCCAGGACCTCCTGGCTGGCCAGGTCGACGCCTGCCATCGGCTCGTCCATGATCAGCAGCTCGGGTTCGCCGGCCAGCGCGCGGGCGATCAGCACGCGCTGGTGCTGGCCGCCGGAGAGCGCGTCGACGTTGTCCTTGGCGCGGTCCGCCATGCCGACGAGCTCCAGGGCGTGCCGGACGGCCGCGTGGTCGGCCTTGCGGAAGACGCCGAAACGGGTGCGTGAGAGGCGGCCCGAGGAGACGATCTCCGTCACCGTGGCGGGGACGCCGCCCGCGGCCGTGGTGCGCTGCGGGACGTATCCGATCCGCGCCCAGTCCCTGAACCGGCGCTGCGGGGTGCCGAACAGCTCGATCTCCCCGGCGCCGACCGGCACCTGGCCGATGACGCTGCGCACGGCCGTGGACTTGCCGGAGCCGTTCGCGCCGAGCAGGGCGACGACCTCACCGCTCCGCACGGTGAGGTCGATGCCCCGCAGGACCGGGCGCGAGCCGAGCTCGGCCCGGACCCCGCGCAGCGAGATGACGGCCTGCGCGCTGACGGCCTCGGCCTTCGCGTCGGCGACGCTAGCGTCCATGACGCCCTCCGTAGAGATCACTGGAGATTCACTTGGTTCCCAGGGCCGTCTGCAGCGCCTTGAGGTTGGCTTCCTGGACCGAGAAGTAGTCCTTGCCCCGGGACTTCTCGGTGATGCCCTCGATCGGGTCGAGGACGTCGGTCCTGAGGTTCGCGTCGGAGGCGATGGTCTTCGCGGTCTTGTCGCTGACGAGCGTCTCGTAGAACACGGTCGTGACGCCGTCGGCCTTGGCCATCTTCTCAAGCTCCTTGACGCGCGCGGCGCTGGGCTCCGACTCGGGGTCGAGGCCGTTGATGGCCTCCTCGGTCAGGCCGTAGCGCTCGGCGAGGTAGCCGAAGGCGGCGTGCGTGGTGACGAAGACCTTGGTCTTGGTGTTCGCGAGCCCCGTCTCGAACTTGGTGTTCAGCTCGCCGAGCTTCTTCACGAGGGCCGCGGTGTTGGTCCGGTAGTCGGCCGCGTGGTCCGGGTCGGCCTTCTCGAAGGCCTTGCCGACGCCGGCGGCGACCTCGGAGTAGCGCACGGGATCGAGCCAGATATGAGGGTCGAGACCGGCCAGTTCCTCGTTCTCGTGGTCGTCGTGCTCGGCCGCGTGCCCGCCGACCTCGTTGCCGTGCTTCTCGAGCGTGGTGAGGGAGGCGGCGTCGATCTTCGTCTTGACCTCGGACTGGGACACCGCGTCGTCGACGGAGGGCTGGAGGTTCTTCAGGTACAGGACCGCGTCGGACTCCTGGAGGGCGGCCGTCTGCTTGGCGCTGATCTCCAGGTCGTGCGGCTCCTGGCCGGGCTGGGTGAGGCTGGTGACGTGCACATGGTCCCCGCCTATCTGCTCGGCGAGGAAGGCCATCGGATAGAACGACGCGACGACGTCGAACTTGTCCGTGCCGGCCGCAGCCGCGCTGTCGGTCGAACAGGCGGAGAGGGTGCCGAGGCCGAGAGCGGTGGCAGCGGCGATCGCGGTGCCCGATATGAGTCGTCGTACGTTCATGACTGTCATTTTCAACAAATATGGAAACCGTTGTCAACAAGGTTCCGGCAGGGCACCGATTTGGTTGAGGGGGAGCCCCCGCCGGTACCCTGAAGTCTTCGCTGGAAGCACCTCGCTTCGTCGCCCGTCGTCGTTATGAAGAGAGCACCGTGGCCGCCGACAAGATCGACACCATCGTCAGCCTGAGCAAGCGCCGTGGCTTCGTATTCCCCTGTAGTGAGATCTACGGCGGCCAGAAGGCCGCCTGGGACTACGGACCGCTGGGTGTCGAGCTCAAGGAGAACCTGAAGCGCCAGTGGTGGCGCTACATGGTGACGTCGCGCGAGGACGTGGTCGGCATCGACTCGTCCGTCATCCTTGCCCCCGAGGTCTGGGTGGCCTCCGGTCACGTCGCCACTTTCTCCGACCCGCTGACCGAGTGCACCTCCTGCCACAAGCGGTTCCGCGCGGACCACCTGGAGGAGGCGTACGAGGCCAAGCACCACCGCGCGCCGGAGAACGGCCTGGCCGACGTGAACTGCCCCAACTGCGGCAACAAGGGCCAGTTCACCGAGCCCAAGCAGTTCTCGGGTCTGCTCTCCACCCACCTCGGCCCGACGCAGGACACCGGCTCCATCGCCTACCTGCGCCCCGAGACCGCGCAGGGCATCTTCACCAACTTCGCCCAGGTGCAGACGACTTCGCGCAAGAAGCCCCCGTTCGGCATCGCGCAGATGGGCAAGTCCTTCCGCAACGAGATCACGCCCGGCAACTTCATCTTCCGCACCCGCGAGTTCGAGCAGATGGAGATGGAGTTCTTCGTCAAGCCGGGCGAGGACGAGAAGTGGCAGGAGTACTGGATGGAGCAGCGCTGGAACTGGTACACCGGCCTGGGCCTGCGTGAAGAGAACATGCGCTGGTACGACCACCCGGCGGAGAAGCTCTCCCACTACTCCAAGCGCACCGCCGACATCGAGTACCGCTTCCAGTTCGGCGGCAACGAGTGGGGCGAGCTGGAGGGTGTCGCCAACCGCACCGACTACGACCTCACCGCCCACTCCAAGGCCTCCGGCCAGGACCTCTTCTACTTCGACCAGGAGGCCGGCGAGCGCTGGACGCCGTACGTCATCGAGCCCGCGGCCGGTGTCGGCCGCGCGATGCTGGCGTTCCTCCTCGACGCGTACGTCGAGGACGAGGCCCCCAATGCCAAGGGCAAGCTGGAGAAGCGCACGGTGCTGCGCCTCGACCACCGTCTCGCCCCGGTGAAGGTCGCGGTCCTGCCGCTCTCCCGCAACCCCGAGCTGTCCCCGAAGGCCAAGGGCCTCGCCGCCGCGCTGCGCCAGAACTGGAACATCGAGTTCGACGACGCCGGCGCGATCGGCCGCCGCTACCGCCGCCAGGACGAGATCGGCACGCCGTACTGCGTGACGGTCGACTTCGACACCCTGGACGACAACGCGGTGACGGTGCGCGAGCGTGACTCGATGAAGCAGGAGCGCGTGTCCCTGGACCAGATCGAGGGCTACCTGGCCGGCCGCCTGATCGGCTGCTGACCCGCTGACACGGGCCCCGTACCCCCTCGCCGGGGTGCGGGGCCGCGGTGTTTCAGAGGTCCAGGTCCGCGTACAGCGCCGCGTGGTCGGAGGCCCGGGTCGCCGTCGACGTGACCGTCGGGAACGACTTGAAGGTCTCCGGGGACCAGATGCCCCGCCGTTCCACCTCGACGTGCTCGATGCGGGCGAACAGCTCCGGCGGGAACAGGAGGTAGTCGATCTTCTCCTCGTCCTGCGTGCCCGGTCCGTGGGTGCCCGGGTCTCCCGTGTAGCCGGTGTGCGTCATGGCGTCCTTCAGGCCGGCGTCCAGCAGGGTCTTGACCGGGGTGCTGGCCATGAAGTCGTTGAGGTCGCCGGCGACGACGACGTGCTCCGACCGCAGGAGGGCGGCCTCGTAGATCTCCCGGACGCGCAGGGCCTGGCGGGCGCGGAGTCCGGCGCTGCCGCCGCCCCGCTTGCTCTTGAGGTGGTTGCCCAGGATCCACAGGGGTGTGCCGTTCAGGGCGATCTCGAATTCGGGGCAGTCCCGGCTGAAGAGCCGCAGGCCGCCCTGCCCGGGGTCGAAGATGTGCGACCGCACCGAGGTGATCGGGTGGCGGCTGAGGATGCCCACGTCGATGCCGCGGGGGTCGTTGCCGTCGATCAGCAGGTTGAACGGGTAGGGCTGGTGCCCCAGCGTCTCGCCGAGGACGTTCTCGTTGAAGCGTTCCAGGGCGAGCCGGTCCTCGACCTCCACCATGAGCAGGATGTCCGCGTTGACCTCGGCCACCACCCGACCGGTGTTCTGCACGGCCGGCCAGCTGAGATCGTCGCGCACGAGCTGGGCCCAGCCGGCCCAGTCCCCGCGGCCGGCGGCCGCGACCGTCAGGGTGGGGTCCTCGTCGAAGAGTCTGCCGCCCGTCCCCTTCAGCTCGTTGACGAAGAACGGCCGGGGGCTGTCCGGCGCGGAGTCGAGGGCCCGGTGCTCCTTGACGATCGCGAGGATCCGGTCCTTGTCGTGGGCCGAGTAGCTCTCCTTCTCCAGGAGGGCCACCAGGTCGCCGAAGTCGGCGAGGACCTTGTCGCGCTGGGTGTCGCTCTCCAGGGCGAAGGCCTTGGGGCGGCGGAAGAGGTTCTCCGCGTTGAAGGTGCCGATACGGATGGTCATGACGCGCCTCCCGCGGCGGCGCAGAGCCGCACGGCCGACGACAGGCGCCGCCGAGGTGACTGCACGCCGACACTCTCCATTGTCCGGCTCCCGGGCGCTGCCGTCGTGTCGACCGACAGGGGTCGACACGCATGACAGATGACAGCTGACAGATATTGAGATCTGTCAGCTGTCATGTCATGCTGGCAGTCATGACGATCCACGAGCACACCCGCACCCTTGGAACCACCGGCCCCGAGGTCTCCGCCCTGGGGCTCGGCTGCATGGGCATGTCCGCGCTGTACGGCGACGCGGACCGGTCCGAGGGGATCGCGACGATCCACGCGGCCCTGGAGGCCGGCGTGACGCTGCTGGACACCGGCGACTTCTACGCCATGGGGCACAACGAGCTGCTGGTCGGCGAGGCACTGCGCACCGCCCCGGCAGCCCACCGCGAGCAGGCGCTGGTCAGCGTGAAGTTCGGCGCCCTGCGCGGCCCGGACGGCGCCTGGGAGGGCTACGACGGCCGCCCGGCGGCGGTGAAGAACTTCGCCGCGTACTCGCTCCAGCGCCTCGGCGTCGACCACATCGACGTCTACCGCATCGCCCGGCTCGACCCGGACGTGCCGATCGAGGACACGGTCGGCGCGATCGCCGAGCTGGTCGAGCAGGGGTACGTCCGGCACATCGGCCTCAGCGAGGTCGGCGCCGAGACGATCCGCAAGGCCGCCGCGACCGCCCCGATCGCCGACCTCCAGATCGAGTACTCGCTGATCTCGCGGGGCATCGAGGCCGAGATCCTGCCGACCACCCGCGAACTGGGCATCGCCGTCACGGCGTACGGGGTGCTGTCCCGGGGCCTGATCTCCGGTCACTTCAGCGCCGACCGGAAGCTCGCCGCGAACGACTACCGGGCCTACTCGCCCCGCTTCCAGGGCGAGAACCTCCGGCACAACCTGGACCTGGTGGAGGCGCTGCGGAAGATCGCCGAGCAGAAGGGCGTCTCCGTCGCGCAGATCGCGATCGCCTGGGTGCTCGGCCGGGGCGAGGACATCGTGCCCCTCGTCGGCGCCCGCACCCGGGAGCGGCTCACGGAGTCCCTCGGCGCACTGGAGGTCACGCTGGACGCGGGCGACCTCGCCGCCATCGAGGAGGCCGTACCGGCCGACGCCGCGGCGGGCGAGCGCTACCCGGCGGCCGCGATGGCTCACCTCCCGGCGTGATTCCCCTGCCAGGTACGGTCTGAGCATGTCACCGACCACCGAGACCCTGACCGCCGAGCGCATCCTCGAGGCGACCGAGGAGGTGCTGCGCCGCCACGGCCCGGCCAAGGCCACCGTGGTCGACGTGGCCCGCGCGCTCGGCGTCAGCCACGGCAGCGTCTACCGCCACTTCCGCACCAAGGCGGCGCTGCGCGAGGCGGTCACGAAACGGTGGCTGGACCGCACCTCGGAGACGCTCTCGGGCATCACCGCCGACGAGAGCCGCAACCCTGCGGACCGGCTGCGCGACTGGCTCGCAGCCCTTCTCGACGCCAAGCGCCGCAAGGCGGGCCTCGACCCCGAGCTGTTCGCCACCTACATGGTGCTGACCAGCGAGAACGGCTCGGCGGTCGGCGGACACCTCGACGACCTCACCGGCCAGCTGACCGCGATCATCGAGGCGGGGGTCGACTCCGGCGCCTTCGCGACCCCCGACCCGGCCGTCGCCGCCCGAGCCGTCTTCCAGGCCACCGCCCGCTTCCACGACCCCACCTACTTCCAGGAGTGGGAACGCCCGGAGGCGAACGACGACTTCACGGCCCTGGTGGACCTCCTGCTGGACGGGCTGCGGGGGCGGGGTTAGCGCCTGCCCGGCGGATCATGCCGCAGCAGACGCGGGGTCGGGCACGCCCTCCCCCAGAGGGGGGCACCCGCACCTCATCGTGGCTCGCGGCCCTCCGTGGGATCGACCGTCGCCTGGTGCGCCTCGGCGAGGTGCTCCTGAGCCTTCAGCCAGGGCAGGAACTGCGCCCCCTGGCGCCAGCCGCACGTGTCGCATTCGATCGTGCGCCGCGCTCCCGTCCGCTGCACCCTGACGATGTGCTCCCGCCCGTGCTGGTCCCAGCGGCTCACCTTGCTCGTGTTGATCTCCAGCATGACGTCTCCTGCGTCTCGTCGTGCGTCCGAGGACATCGAGTCCGGCTGCGCGGTCAAGGAACCCGCGCAGCAAGGAGTGTGCAGCAAGACCAACATCAACGGGGACTTCACCCCACCTTGCGCGGCAGTCGCAGGCTCAACAGCGCTGTCACGACCACCCCGGCCAACTGCACGACCAGCGTGGTGACAAGGGCGTCCCGCATGCCCATCCCCGGGACCAGGGAGAGGAAGAGGGTGCCGAGGGTGGCCACGCCCAGGGCCAGCGAGGCCTGTTGAGTGGTCACCATCACACCGCTGCCGACGCCCGCCCGCTCCGGCGGCACCTCCGACATCACGATCCGCATGACGACGGGCAGTTGGAGCGCCTGGCCCGTGCCGGCGACCGCAGCGCCCGGCAGCAGCTCGACGAAGCCCACGTCCGGCCAGTCGGCCCGCACCGCCAGAATGAGCAGGACGACGCCCAGGCCCTGCAGCACCGACCCGGCGGTCACCACCCGGGCCCCGAACCGTGCCACCAGCCGTGGCCCGGCCAGCGAGGCCAGGAAGAACGCCGAGGCCATCGGCGCGAGCGCGAGACCGGCCGATACCGGACCGAGCCCGGCCCCGCGCTGCAACGCCACGGCCACGACGAACATGAAGCCGCTGAAGCCGATCGAGAACGGCACCATGAGCACCAGCCCGCGCCGCAGGGGCGTGAGCGCGAACAGGCTCGGCGGCACCAGCGGCGTTCGGCCCTGCCGGTCGGCCCGCCGCTCCACCGCGTAGAAGGCGCCCGCCAGCAGCGGGAACGCGGCCAGCGACAGCCACGTCCACAGCGGCCAGCCCGCGGCCCGGCCCTCGGTGAGCGGGGCGAGCAGCGCCAGCAGGGCGGCGGCGAGCAGCACGGTGCCGGGTCCGTCCACGGGCTCCGGGCGCTGCGAGCGCGTCTCCGGGACGGCGCGCAGGGCGAGGACCAGCCCGACGATCACGACGGGGACGTTGACCAGGAACACGGACCGCCAGCCGCTGCCGGCGACGTCCGCGGCGACGAGGACGCCGCCGAGGATCTGGCCCGCGACCATCGACAGGCCGGCGGTCGCGCCGTAGAGGCTCATGGCCTTGGCGCGGCGCGGTCCCTCGGTGGCGGACTGGATGGTGGCGAGCACCTGCGGCACCATGGCGGCGGCCGACGCGCCCTGCGCGATCCGTGCCGCGACCAGCGTCCATGCGTCGGGCGCGAGGCCGCAGGCCAGCGAGGTCAGACCGAAGGCGGCCATGCCGCACAGGAAGAGCCGGCGCCGGCCGAACAGGTCGCCGAGCCGGCCGCCCAGCACGAGGAGCACGGCGTACGCGAGCCCGTACCCGGCGACGACGAGTTCGAGGACCGACTCGCTCGCGCCGAGGTCCTGGCCCATGGTGGGCAGGGCGACGTTGACGATGAAGAAGTCGATGAGGGGGAGTGCCGCGCCGATCAGCACGGTGAACAGCCCGAGCGGACCGAGCGCGCCGGGTGCCCTGGCGCTCCGTCCGGCGGCTGGGGTAACGATGGTTTCAGTCACCCTCCAGAGCCTGAGCCGCCCCGCAGGCGGGTACCAGAGTCTTCTTATCCTGGTAGAAGAAGTACCTGGCAACAGGATCCGAACGGCGGCACGCTGGAGTCATGACGACGACGGAGATCCGGCGCCACGAGCTCGCCGCCTTTCTGCGCAGCCGCCGCGAGCGCATCACGCCCGAGCAGGTGGGCCTCCCGCGCGGAGCGCGCCGCCGCACGCCGGGCCTGCGCCGCGAGGAGGTCGCCCATCTCTCGGCGGTCGGCGTCACCTGGTACACGTGGCTCGAACAGTCGAGGGACATCCACGTCTCGGTTCAGGTCCTGGACGCCCTCGCCCGCACGTTGATGCTCGACCCGGGCGAACGGGCCCACCTCTTCCAGCTGGCCGGCGCGACCGACCCGACCCCCGCCTCCTCGTGCATGGGCGTCACCGACGCCGTACGCGACCTGCTCGACCGGCTCGACCCGATCCCCGCCAGCGTCCAGAACAGCCGCTACGACATCCTGGCCTACAACCGCACCTACGCCCATCTGCTGTGCGACCTCGACGCGGTGCCGCCCGAGGACCGCAACTGCGTGATCCTCATGCACACCCACCCGCAGTGGCGCGAGTCGGTCGTCGAGCACAACGAGTCCATGCGGGTGATGGCTGCGAAACTGCGCGCGTCCATGGCCGGTCACCTCTCCGAGCCGGCCTGGAAGATGCTGGTCAAGCGCCTGCAGTCGGAGTCCCCGGCGTTCCGCGAGAACTGGGAGCGCTACGAGGTCGCCGCCGGCCGCGGCAAGGTCAAGCAGTTCCGCAACCGCCACGTCGGCCTCCTGACCGTCACCCACACCGACCTCTGGCTGAACCCCGAACTCGGCGCTCGCATCGTGACGTACGTACCGGTGGACGCGGAGACCCGAGAGCGGCTGGAGACGCTCCACGCGCTGGCCCGGCACCTTCAGAGCACGGTCACGCGCTGACGCTCGCCGCCGCGGTGACGTCCGGCGTCTCCGCCTCCAGACGCTGCGCGGTCCGCTCCGCCGTCGCCTTCGCCCAGCGGCCGGTGGTGACGGCGCCCAGGACGAGGACGACCGCGCCGCAGCCGGTGAGGATCCACCAGCCCGGGACGGCGGCGGAGGCGAAGGTCTCGCGGTAGGACGAGGTGCTCACGCCCGCCGCCAGGACCGCGCCGATCACCGCGACGCCCAGGGTCTGTCCGAGCTGACGGCTGGTGGAGGCGACCGCCGCCGCCACCCCCGCCTGACTGCGGGGCATGCCCGACACGGCCGTGTTGGTAATCGGCGCGTTCACGAAGCCGAAGCCCACGCCGAACAGCACATACCCGAGGAACAGCGTGACGTCGGACGTCTGCGCGTCGAAGGCGGCGAACAGCAGCCCGCTCGCCGTCATCGCGACGCCCGCGATCAGCAGCGGCAGCCGTGGGCCCCGGGTGCCCAGCAGCCGTCCGGACAGGGGCGCGCACAGGAACGTCGGCACGGCCATCGGCAGCATCCACAGGCCCGCGTGGAGGGCGTCGAGGCCTCGTACGTTCTGGAGGTACAGGGTGGACAGGAACAGGAACCCGCCCAGCGCGGCGAACGCGCTGATCGCGACCACCGTTGCGCCGCTGAACGGCACCGACCGGAAGAACCGCAGGTCGATGAGGGGTTCGGCGCGCCGGGGCTCGTACCGGAGCAGGCCGATCAGCGCGGCCAGCGCCACGGCGGCGAAGGGGCCGCTGGTCGTCAGGCCCGCTTCCGGCGCCTCGATGATCGCGTACGTCAGGGAGCCGAAGAGGACGATGACCAGCAACTGGCCGACCGGGTCGGGGCGGCGGGCCTTCGGCGCCCGGGACTCGGGGACGTAGCGCAGGGTCGCCAGCAGGGCCACCAGGCCGACCGGCAGGTTCAGCCAGAAGATCGAGCGCCAGCCGACGGTCTCCACGAGCAGTCCGCCCAGCAGCGGGCCGGCGGCCATCGAGATGCCGACGACCGCGCCCCACACCCCGATCGCCCGGGCGCGCTCGCGCGGGGCGGTGAAGGTGTTGGTGATGATCGACATGGCGACCGGGTTCAGCATCGAACCGCCGACCGCCTGCACCGTCCGCGCCGCGATCAGCAGGTCGAGGTTCGGGGCGAGCGAGCACAGCAGGGATCCGATCGAGAACACGACCAGGCCGGCCATGAAGACCTTCTTGCGGCCGATCCGGTCGGCGGTCGACCCCGCGAGCATCAACAGCGAGGCCAGGACGAGCGTGTAGGCGTCGATCGTCCACTGGAGTCCGGCGGTGGTGGCGTGCAGGTCCTGCTGCATCACGGGCAGGGCGACGTTCAGGACGGTGACGTCGAGGCTCACGATCAGCAGGCTCATGCAGCAGATGGCGAGGACGAGGAGACGTCGGCGAGGGCTGAGCTCGGGCATGCGCTCCAGGGTACGCCGGTTTCGATAGTGCGTCTAACTAATGACTGCTACATGATCCTTGCCGATGCGCGACAATGGCCCAATGCCCACGACCACGCCCGTCATCGCCCGGCCCCTGAGGATCGGCCCGCACGCCGTCCAGCCGCCCGTCGTCCTGGCCCCCATGGCCGGGATCACCAACGCGCCCTTCCGCACCCTGTGCAGGTCCTTCGCCGAAGGCGAAGCATTCGCCGGAGGCGAATCAAAGGGCGCAGCCAGCGGCGGCAAGGGGCTGTTCGTCAGCGAGATGATCACGACCCGGGCGCTGGTCGAGCGCAACGAGAAGACCATGCAGCTGATCCACTTCGACGCGACCGAGAAGCCCCGCTCGATCCAGCTGTACGGCGTCGACCCGGCCACCGTCGGCAAGGCCGTCCGCATGATCGCGGAGGAGGGCCTCGCCGACCACATCGACCTGAACTTCGGCTGCCCGGTCCCGAAGGTGACGAGGAAGGGCGGCGGCTCCGCCCTCCCCTACAAGCGCAACCTGCTGCGCGCGATCCTCCGCGAGGCGGTCAGCGGTGCCGGCGACCTCCCGGTCACCATGAAGATGCGCAAGGGCATCGACGACGACCACATCACCTACCTCGACGCCGGCCGCATCGCCGTCGAGGAGGGCGTGACCGCCATCGCCCTGCACGGCCGCACCGCCGCCCAGCACTACGGCGGCACCGCCGACTGGGAGGCGATCGCCCGGCTGAAGGAACACGTCCCGGAGATCCCCGTCCTCGGCAACGGCGACATCTGGTCGGCGGAGGACGCGCTGCGGATGGTGCGCGAGACCGGGTGTGACGGGGTCGTCGTCGGGCGCGGCTGCCTGGGCCGGCCATGGCTGTTCGCGGACCTGGTCGCCGCCTTCGAGGGGCGCACGGACGACATCTCGCGCCCCTCCCTCCGCGAGGTCGCCGACATCATGGTCCGGCACGCGACCCTCCTCGGCGAGTGGATCGGCGACGAGTCGCGCGGGGTCATCGACTTCCGCAAGCACGTCGCCTGGTACCTCAAGGGCTTCGCGGTCGGCTCCGAGATGCGCAAGCGACTGGCCATCACGTCGTCGCTGACGGAACTGCGGTCCGGGCTGGACGAGTTGGACCTCGACCAGCCCTGGCCCACCGGCGCCGACGGCCCCCGCGGCCGCACGTCCGGCAACAACCGCGTGGTGCTCCCGGACGGCTGGCTCAAGGACCCGTACGACTGCGCGGGCATCGGCGAGGACGCGGAACTGGACACCTCCGGCGGCTGAGGCCCCGCACCTCCCGTCCGTCCCGCAGGTCCTGCAAGTCCCTTGTGGGGATCAGCCGTTGGAGGGGTGCGGGGTCGAGCCGTAGGCCGTGAGGAACCTGTCGCGGAACAGGTTCATCTTCCACACCGGGGCGTTCTTGGCCGGCTTCAGGCCGTCCGTCCAGTTCCAGGAGGCGATCTTGTCGAGGACCTTCGGGGCCTTGGCCACGATCGAGATCGGCACGTCCCGACTGGCGTTGCTGCCGCTGACCCGGGTGATGGGCTGGTGGTCGCCGAGGAAGACCAGGACGGTGTCGTCGGTGCCGTAGCGCTCCATCCACTGGGTGAGGGCGGTCACCGAGTACTCGATGGACTTGCCGTACTCCACCTTGGACTCGGCGCTGTCGGCGATCACGTCGGACGCCTTCTTGCCCGCCTTCTGGATGCTGTCGAAGATCGAGCCGTCGCCGAGGTCGTCCCAGTCGACCATCTTCGGGATCGGCGCCCACGGCTGGTGGCTGGAGGTCAGGATGATCTCCGACATCAGCGGCTTGGTGCGGTCCGAGCGGCCGTGCTCCAGCCGCTGGAACGCCTCCAGGGTGTACTGGTCGGGCATGGTCGACCAGCTGAACTTCGGCCCCTGGTAACCCAGTTTGAAAGCGTTGTAGACCTTGTCCAGGCCGTAGTACTCCTGCTCCGGCCAGCCCTTCTGCACACCCGGCATGACGCCGACCGTGTCCCACGCGCCGGTCTTCTGGAACGCCTTGGTCAGCGACAGGTGGTCGCTGGCCATCACCGTGCGATAGCGCTGCTGGTTGTCGACCCACAGGCCGGACAGGGTCGAGGAGTGGCCGAGCCAGCTGCTGGCGCCGAACGTCGCCGACGTCAGCCAGCCGCTCTTCGCGTGGAACCCGGCCTTCGTCAGGGCCTCGGTGCTCGTGGCGAGGGTCTGATCGACGCCCGGCGCCATGACCGGGTCCTCGATGGCGCTGCGGCCGTAGCTCTCGATGAACGTGAAGATGACGTCCTTGCCGCGCAGGTCCGGCACGAGCTGGTCGGCCGGGGTCGCCCCGAACGCGTCGGTACGGGCCTCCTTGCCGAACGCGGCCTCGTCCTTGAGGGTCTGCCGCACCTGCCGGGCCTTGTTGGCGAGCGCGTCCGCGGTGCGGTAGGAGGCGACCGGCACGCCCGCGTTCTGCAGACCGAGGACGGAGCAGGTGACCCAGACCGTGGCGGCGAGGAGCGTGGCCCGGGTCGCCCGCTGCGGGTCGCGCATCATCAGGTTGCTGACCCGGATCGTCGCCAGGGCCATGACCGCGAACAACAGGCCGATGAGGAGGACCAGGCCGACGGCGGCGGCGACGGCGATCGCCCCGCCCATCGAGTCCGCGATGTAGGACTGGGCGTCGTCCAGCAGCCCCCAGTCCAGGACGAGGTTGAAATCGCGGCCCAGGTACTCCACGAACCCCATGTCGAGCAGATTCAGCACGGTCAGCGCCCCGAGGAGCACCCCGCCCAGCGCCGCGACCACCATCCGCGGGCGGCGGCGCAGCGCCAGCAGCATGGCCGCCCCGAGGATCGCCTCCCCGGGCAGCCGGGTGAACCTGTTGCTGTGCAGCGCGCCGATCCGGTTCGGCATCAGCAGCGCTGTGAGCACGAGGGCCAGGGACAGGGCCGTCACCGTCCACCACACCGCCTGCGCGGCGCGCGGGTGCCGACCCCGCCAGGAACGCCAGTACGCGATACGCGCTTTGAGCCCACGCTCGACACCGCCGGACGCGGACTCGCCCTCGACAGCCGCCTCCGACACGGCGGCCGAGGCTTCAGCGACCGCCTCCGGGCCAGCAGCCTGCTTCTCGGCATCCGCCTCCGGGTCGGCGGCCGGGGTCTCTGTGTCCGCCTCCGGGCCGGCGGCAGGGGTCTCGGCAGCCGTCTCCGAGCCGGCGGCCTGGTTCTCAGCGGCCGTCTCCGAGCCAGCGGCCGGGCTCTTCACAGCCGTGCCCGAGTTGGCATCCGAGGTCTCCGCGCCGGCGGCCGAGGTCTCCGCAGCCGTCTCCGACACGGTGGCCGGGGTCTCGGCGACCGTCTCCGGGTCGGTGGCCGAGGTTTCCGCGGTCGGCTCTGGGGCGACGGTCTGCAGGGTGTCGTCCTCGGGTGATTCGGGTTCTCTCGAGGCAGGCGGCTGGGATGAGCGAGTGGAGACAGGCACCCGAGGGTCCTTCCGTACGAAGCCCGGCGGTTCGGCGGATCCGACGTCGGTCGGATCCGCCACAGTTTCGTACGGCCTGCCCTCGGCCCGCGTTCAGCCCCCCGGGCCAGTGCTCGGCAAACACCGCGCAAACGCAACGCCAAGTGCCGCGCCGGGCGGCCGGGCGAGCGGCGGACCGGGGGAGATCACCCGCCCCCGACCGCCGTGAGCAGCGCCAACGGGGCCGCCGCCGAGCGGGACTCCCGCACACACGCGTGCGGGTACGGCACCGGCTCCGCGTGGGTGTCACGGCCGTAGCCCGCGAGCACCTCGGGCAGCCGGTGACCGGTCGCGGTCGCCGCGTCGACCAGCCCGTGGGCGACCGTCCGGGCCTCGTCGTGCAGACCGTAGCGGGCGAGGCCGAGCGTGATCAGCGCGTTGTCGTGCGGCCAGACCGACCCGCGGTGGTAGGAGAGCGGGTGGTACGCCGGCTGCCCGGCCGCCAGCGTGCGCACGCCCCAGCCGGAGAAGAAGTCCGGTTCGAGGAGCCGTCGGCCGACGATCTCCCCGTACTCCTTGTCCAGCAGCCCCGACCAGAGCAGGTGCCCGGCGTCCGAGGCCAGCGCGTCGACCTGGCGGCCCTCGCCGTCCAGGGCGAGCGCCGGGAAGGAACGCTCCCGCATCCAGAAGTCCCGCTGGAAACGGTCCCGCAGGTCGGCGGCCGCCTGTTCCAGCAGGGCCGCGTACTTCTCGTCCTCCCACACCGTGCGCGCCAGCCACGCCGTGCGCCGCAGCGCGTCGTAGGCGTACCCCTGGGCCCCCGCCGCCATCACCGGCCCGGTCGCGCGGGTGCCGTCCGCGGAGCAGATGGCGCCGGGGGAGTCCTTCCAGTTCTGGTTGGCGAGGCCGCCCTGGTCGGCCCGGTAGACCAGGTAGCCGCGGGAGGTCAGTCCGCCGTGGTCCAGCATCCAGCCGATCGCCGCACGGGCGTTCGGCTCGAGCCGGCGGGCGAGCGCCGCGTCGCCGGTCTGCTCGACATAGGCGCCGAGGACGACGAGGAACAGCGGGGTCGCGTCCACCGAGCCGTAGTAGCGGGCGAACGGGACCTGCCCGAAGTGGGCGAGCTCGCCGTGCCGCACCTCGTGCACGATCTTGCCGGGCTGCGACACCGCGCGCGGCCCGGTCTCCGTCGCCTGGGTCGCGGCGAGCGCGAGCAGCGTGGCGGCGGCCGGGCCGGGGCGGTAGGGGAGCGCGAAGAGCGAGGTGAGCAGGGCGTCGCGGCCCAGCAGGGTCAGGAACCAGGGAGCGCCCGCCGCCGGGACGCGCAACTCCTCGTCCTCCGGGCCTCTCGCGATCACTTGGAGTGACGACAGGTCGGCGAGGCCGCGTGCGCAGGCGGACGCCAGTTCGGGCCAGCCGGTCGGGAAGGCGACGCCCTCCACGAACTCGGCCTCCTGCGCAAGTACCTTTTCGGTCAATGCCGCCGGAGAGCGCGGCACGCGCAGCGCCCGCTTCTCGCCGTGCGGGCGGGCCATCACCCGCAGGGTCAGCTCGGCGGAGCCGTGCGGCTCCAACTCCAGCTTCCACACGAGCCGACGGGCTCCGGTGCCGGTCTCCTCGACGCCGTCCGGCACGGGGTCGGCCGTCACCGTCGTACAGGACTGCCACTCGCCGCGCCGGTAGGTGAACTCCACGCCGTCGTCCATGACCTGACGGCGGCGGACGACCCCGGTCTTCTCGTACGTCCGGTGGTCGGAGCGCAGTTCGAACTGGTCGGTGAAGTCCGCGTCGGCGGTGACCGCCAGGCGGACCGTCGTCGGCACCGGACGGTTGCTGACGAGCCGCAGCGACTCCACGAACGAGCTGTCGCCGACGGCCTGTTCCCGGAAGAGCGTGCAGGACGGCGGCTCGTTGCGGCCGCCGCGCGGGACGAGCACGCACCGCGTGGTGTCCCCGTCCGCGACCGGCGAGAGCGCCTCCGGTACGGCGCCGTCGACGGTCAACTGCCAGCGGCTGAGGTGCCGGGCGTCCCGGACGAACAGCCCCTCGGGGGATCCGGCGGCCGCGCCGGAGCCTCGTACGCCACTGATGTCTCCGCGGTCACCCACGGCGGCGAACGTCCCGCCGTGCACGAGCAGATGATGCCGGTCCGTCATCCCAGGTCCCCTCCCTTGGTACCCGTGCCTGACATTTCTTCTCGGTGGATCAGATCGAGCGTGAGCGCGGCCGTCCAGCTGAAGCCGGTCGCGCCGCAGGCCTCGCCGGTGTACGGGTCGACGTACTCCGCGAAGTCCGAGCTGTCCGCGATGTCGAGGGCGGCCCGGCGCAGTTCGTCCGCGGCGGACTGCTCCCCGTGCAGCCGGAGCCCCTGCTCGACAAGCCAACTCGTGTTGAACCAGGCCGGCCCGCGCCAGTAGCGGTGCGGGTCGAAGGCCTCGCCGAGCAGGTCGTAGCTGGGCACGAGACGCGTCGCGCCGCCGAGCCCGAAGTGCGGTCCGCGCAGGGTCGCCACCAGCCCGCCGACCACCTCCCGCGGCAGCCCGGGCAGCAGCAGCGGCACCAGCCCGGAGACCCCACGCTCGGGGACCAGGCCGCCGTCACGCACGTCCCGGCAGAAGAACATGCCCTCCGTCGGGTCCCACAGGCGTTCCACCAGCGCCGCCGTCAGGCGTTCCGCGCGGGCGTGGCGGGCCGTGGCCGTCGCGCCCAGTTCGCGCGCGATACGGGCGAGGGCGTGCTCGGAGGCGATGAGCAGCGCGTTGAAGGCGGGGTCCTCGACGGCGAACTCCCCGCCCCCGTCGGCATACCCGCCGTCCCGGTACTCCGTCGCCAGCCGCACGTACCGCCCGTAGTCCAGATCCGTCGGACGGTCCTCGGCAGCCCCGTGGTCGAGGTCCGCACGACGGAAGGAGCGGGCCGGGGCCGGGGTGACCCGGCCGAGCGGGGCGTCCCAGCTCGGGGCGTTGTCCATGCCCTGCTCCCACGGGTGGACGACGGACACCAGCCCGCCCCCGCCCAGGTCCCGCCGGTGCAGCAGATAGCGGTGCCAGGCGGCCAGCCGGGGGTACACCCGGGCGAGGAAGCCGCGCGCCCGGGACAGCCCCGGGTCGGCGCGATGCACCAGCCAGGCCGCCAGCGCGTGCACCGGTGGCTGCACGATGCCGGAGGTCTGTACGGTGCGCGGGGCGCCCGCAGCGCGCCCCGCGGTCGAGGAGCGCCAGAAGTCGGGGCTCGGGAAGTACGCGTCGAGGGGTACGGAGGGGTTGAAGACGATGTGCGGGATGCGTCCGTCGCCCCACTGGGCGGCCAGCAGCGTCTCCAGCTCGGTCTGCGCCCGGAGCGGTGAGACGTGCCGCAGCCCGATGGCGATGAACGCGGAGTCCCAGGACCATTGGTGGGGGTACAGCCGGCGCGAGGGCACCGTCGACGTTCCCGTCCAGTTCCCCTCCAGCACGTCCACGGCTCGTGAGCGCAGCGCCCTGAGGTGCGGTGGACCCGGCGGAGCCGTCGGATCGTATACGACGGCATCCGCCGTCGGGCGGGCGATGAGCTGGGCGGTGCGATCCACTCGGGGCTCCCCGAAGACGACTAGGCCACCTGGTTCGGCAGTGGCTACCGTAGGGTTACGTCTATTTAACACGCAAAACTCAATATGTAATGCAAGCTTGAGAAACACAAGGGGGTGCGCATGACTGGGCGTCCGGGACGGACCGGCAGGGCGGTCGGCAAGGCGGGCAGTCAGGCGAGCGCCGGAGATCTCCTCGAACTGGTGCGCACCGGACGGGCGACGACCCGCGGCGCCCTCCAGCAGGCCACCGGCCTTTCCCGCGCGACCGTCGGTCAGCGGCTGGACCGGCTCTTCCGCGCGGGCTGGCTGCGCGAGGGCGCCGGAGGTCCGGTCGACTCGCCGCTGGGCGGCCGCCCCTCGATCACGCTGGAGTTCGACGACGCCCACGCGGTCGTCCTCGCGGCGGACCTCGACACACGGCACGCGCGTGCGGCCGTGCTGTCGCTGACCGGGGAGATCCTGGCCGAGCACGGCGGCACGCTGGTCATCGAGGACGGCCCCGAAGCCGTCCTCGGCGAACTGGGCGGCTGGTTCGCCGAACTGCTGGAGAAGGCGGGCCACCGGGCGGACGAGGTCTGCGGCATAGGAGTCGCCGTCCCCGGCCCGGTCGACAGCCAGACGGGCCGGGTCGTCCAGCCGCCGATCATGCCCGGCTGGGACGGCTACGACATACGCGGCCGCCTGGCGCGAGCGTTCGCCGAGCGGACGGCCGGCCCGTCCGCCGAGGCACCTGCAGCCGTCCCCGTCCCCGCCTCCGTCCCCGCTCCCGCCTCCGTCCCTGCCCCCGCCTCCGTCCCTGTCCCCGTCTTCGTGGACAACGACGCGAACCTCATGGCTTACGGCGAGCAGCGCACCGGATACCCCGACTGCTCGGCGTTCGTGCTGGTCAAGGTGTCCACCGGCATCGGCGCCGGGGTCGTGGTCGACGGCTCGGTCTTCCGGGGCGTGGACGGCGGCGCCGGCGACATCGGCCATATCCGGGTGGGCGCGGAGGCGCTGTGCCGCTGCGGCTCCTACGGGTGCCTCGCGGCGGTCGCCAGCGGTGGCGCGGTGGCGCGCCGGCTCGCCGAGACGGGCCTGCCGACGACCTCCGGCTCGGATGTGCGCGATCTGCTCGCCGCCGGACACCCCGGGGCGGCCGCACTGGCCCGGGAGGCGGGCCGCCAGGTCGGGGACGTCCTCGCCACGGTGGTGACGCTGCTCAACCCCGGAGTGCTGATGATCGCCGGAGATCTGGCCGGAACCGCCTTTCTCACGGGCGTGCGCGAGCTGCTCTATCAGCGTGCGCTGCCCCGTTCCACGGCCCATCTGGACGTCGTGACCTCGCGGCTGGGGGAGCGGGCGGGCCTGGTGGGAGCGGGTGCGATGGTCGTGGAGCACCTGTACGCGCCGGATCGGGTGGAGGAGCGGTTGCTGGCGCTGGGGGTGTGAGCGACCTTGTAAGGGAGGTGTTTCCCTCCTGTGTCGCGTCCGCATGGTGGAATCCGTCGGCTTCGAACGGCGTGATTCGCGCCACCCCTGAGGGGGGTAATGCTCAGATGAGCGGATCTTCGATCGAATGCACTTCTCCAAGGGGTGGCACTGGGTGCCACCCCTTGATCGTTCATCGATCGAAATCAGGCGTGGCGCTCTACGCTCATATGAGCGATGATGAGGCGGGATGAGAGGTCGATGCGTTCAAGAAGTGAAAACATCAGCGGTTGTGCGCTTGCCAAGCTTTGACTTTCGATCCGCTGGCGGACGACTGGTTACAAGCACATGACGCACGAGTAGACGTACCCAGACGCCTTTGATCTGGGTATGTTCCTCGACGTCAGGGCAGCCACCGCGTCCTCGAGGAGTCGAGACCGTGTCGGAAAACAAAGATTCCCACGTAGCGAAGTTCGTTTACGACTTCACCGAGGGCAACAAGGACCTCAAGGACCTCCTCGGTGGCAAGGGTGCGAACCTCGCCGAGATGACCAACCTGGGCCTTCCCGTCCCTCCGGGCTTCACGATCACCACCGAGGCCTGCAAGGTCTACCTCGACAGCGGCGAGGAGCCGGCGGCACTGCGTGACGAGGTGAGTTCGCACCTCGACGCGCTGGAGCAGCGGATGGGCAAGAAGCTCGGCCAGGCCGACGACCCGCTCCTCGTCTCCGTCCGCTCGGGCGCGAAGTTCTCGATGCCGGGCATGATGGACACCGTCCTGAACATCGGGCTGTCGGACAAGTCCGTCCAGGGCCTGGCCAAGCAGGCCGGCGACGACCGCTTCGCGTGGGACTCCTACCGCCGGCTGATCCAGATGTTCGGCAAGACGGTCCTCGGCGTGGACGGCGAGCTCTTCGAGGACGCGCTGGAGGCGGCGAAGACGGCGAAGAAGGTCGCCGTCGACACCGAGCTGGAGGCGGCCGACCTCAAGAAGCTGGTCACGCGCTTCAAGAGGATCGTCAAGGCCGAGGCCGGCCGGGACTTCCCGCAGGACCCGCGCGAGCAGATGGACCTCGCCATCAAGGCCGTCTTCGACTCCTGGAACACCGACCGCGCCAAGCTCTACCGCCGCCAGGAGCGCATCCCCGGCGACCTGGGCACGGCCGTCAACGTCTGCTCGATGGTCTTCGGCAACCTGGGCCCCGACTCGGGCACGGGCGTCGCCTTCACCCGCGACCCCGCCTCCGGCCACCAGGGCGTGTACGGCGACTACCTGCAGAACGCCCAGGGCGAGGACGTCGTCGCGGGCATCCGCAACACGGTCCCGCTCGCCGAGCTGGAGCAGATCGACAAGAAGTCGTACGACCAGCTGCTCGGCATCATGGAGACGCTGGAGAACCACTACAAGGACCTCTGCGACATCGAGTTCACCATCGAGCGCGGCCAGCTGTGGATGCTCCAGACCCGGGTGGGCAAGCGCACGGCGGGCGCGGCCTTCCGCATCGCCACCCAGCTCGTCGACCAGGGCCTGATCGACGAGACGGAGGCGCTGCAGCGGGTCACGGGAGCCCAGCTCGCGCAGCTGATGTTCCCCCGCTTCGACGAGGACGCGAAGGTCGAGAAGGTCGGCCGGGGCATCGCGGCCTCGCCGGGCGCTGCGGTCGGCAAGGCGGTGTTCGACTCCTACACCGCCGTGAAGTGGTCCCGCTCGGGCGAGAAGGTCATCCTGGTCCGCCGCGAGACCAACCCCGACGACCTCGACGGCATGATCGCGGCCGAGGGCATCCTCACCTCCCGCGGCGGCAAGACCTCCCACGCGGCCGTGGTGGCCCGCGGCATGGGCAAGACGTGCGTGTGCGGCGCGGAGGAACTCGAGGTCGACACCAAGCGCCGCAGGATGACGGTGCCGGGCGGCCATGTGGTGGAGGAGGGCGACGTCATCTCCATCGACGGCTCGTCCGGCAAGGTCTACCTGGGCGAGGTCCCGGTCGTCCCGTCCCCCGTGGTCGAGTACTTCGAGGGCCGGATGCACGCGGGGGCCGACGACGCCGACGAGCTGGTCGAGGCCGTCCACCGCATCATGGCCTTCGCCGACCGGAAGCGCCGGCTGCGGGTGCGCGCGAACGCCGACAACGCCGAGGACGCGCTGCGCGCCCGCCGCTTCGGCGCGCAGGGCATCGGCCTGTGCCGCACCGAGCACATGTTCCTCGGCGACCGCCGTGAGCTGGTCGAACGCCTGATCCTGGCGGACACGGAGGAGGAGCGCGAGGAGTCCCTGAAGCAGCTCCTGCCGCTCCAGAAGAAGGACTTCATCGAACTCTTCGAGGCGATGGACGGCCTCCCGGTGACGGTCCGTCTCCTGGACCCGCCGCTGCACGAGTTCCTCCCCGACATCACCGAGCTCTCGGTCCGGGTGGCGCTGGCGGAGTCCCGCCAGGAGTCCCACGAGAACGACCTGCGCCTGCTCCAGGCGGTGCACCGGCTGCACGAGCAGAACCCGATGCTGGGCCTGCGGGGCGTACGGCTGGGCCTGGTCATCCCCGGTCTGTTCACGATGCAGGTGCGGGCCATCGCGGAGGCGGCGGCGGAACGCCGGAACGCCAAGGGCGACCCGCGCGCGGAGATCATGATCCCGCTGGTCGGCACCGTCCAGGAGCTGGAGATCGTCCGCGAGGAGGCCGACGAGGTCATCGCGGAGGTCGAGGCGGCGACGGGCGTCGAGCTGAAGCTGGCGATCGGCACGATGATCGAGCTGCCCCGGGCCGCCCTGACGGCCGGCCAGATCGCGGAGGCCGCGGAGTTCTTCTCCTTCGGCACGAACGACCTGACCCAGACGGTGTGGGGCTTCAGCCGGGACGACGTGGAGGCCTCGTTCTTCACGGCGTACCTGGAGAAGGGCATCTTCGGCGTCTCCCCGTTCGAGACGATCGACCGGGACGGCGTCGGCTCGCTGGTGAAGGCGGCGGCCGAGGCGGGCCGGGCGACCCGCCCCGACCTCAAGCTCGGCGTCTGCGGCGAGCACGGCGGCGACCCGGAGTCCGTCCACTTCTTCCACGAGGTGGGCCTGGACTACGTCTCCTGCTCCCCGTTCCGGATCCCGGTGGCCCGTCTCGAGGCGGGCCGGGCGGCGACGCAGTCGACGGGAAGCGACCACCGCTGAGCCTCGCCTTGAGCGCACCTTGAGCACGCCTTGAGCGCGCCTTGATCCGGCTGAACCGGCTGATCCGGCTTTGACCCCGGAGCCGCCGTCGGTCCCCGACCCTCACCGATCGGCGGCGGCTTCGGCGCACCAAGGAGGACGGCACCCTGTGCGGGGGTGCCGTCCTCTTGCTGTCAGCGGGCTTGTTTCTGCTGGTCAATGGGGCTCACTTAATAAATACCAAGGTAAAGACAAGGTTTTCACAGCATTCTTTCCGGCGTTTAATTCTGAGTTTTCTCTTCGGGCTGTCGTGGCGCGTGTTAAGTTCTTTCTCATCGGGCGGAGGGATCGCCCAGGGTGACGACTCTGATCCCCCACCTCGCTCGTGCGGAATTTCCGAATTCCCCCTTCCCGTGCAGATGCTGGAAACTCAGAAGGAGTCGTTATGAGCTTCAGGGTGATTGCACCGCTTACCCCCCGCCGGAACGCCAACGCGGACCCCAACGCGAATGCGAACCCGAACCCCGGCCAGGTTCCCCCGCCCGCGCAGCAGGGACGACGTCGCCGTCCGCGCCCCGGTGAGGCCGCGCCTCAGCGGCCCGGCTTCTGAACCGGCTCCTGAGTGGAAGATCCCAGGTGAAAAGGGAGGGCCGGCGGTGTTCCGCCGGCCCTCCCGCCGGTGACGGGAGAAACGAATGCGCGCGCGTAAGAACAGTTCAGGAGTTGATTTTCCCCGGCATATTCCACCGGGTCTGGAACTTTCTGAATACGGCCAGCCGATTGTCAGAGCGGCCGAGGAGCTTCTCGCCGACTATGAGGTTCAGGAGGACCTCGGAGAAAATTCCGCGCCCCCTTCGGCCGCCCTTCACGCAGATAGCTCCGATACCTCTGATGTCTCCTCCACCCCTGTCCTGTCCCCCCGCGTGGCCTTCCGCCGTTTCTGGCCGATGACCAAGGGGCTGCGCCGCTGGCTCGTGGGGGTGTGGCTGTGCACGGTGCTGGGCGCGCTGGCCGAGACCGCCGCCATCCTGCTCTTCGGCGATCTCACCGACAACGCGCTGCAACGGGGTTCACTGGACGCCTTCTGGACCCCGGCGGCGCAGTGGCTCGGCATCGCGGTGGTGGGCGCGGCCATCGGCTACGCGGGCGGCTCCCTCTCCGTGTGGGTGTCGGAGCGATTCGTGATGCGACTGCGCGAGCGCGTCTTCGACCATGTGCAGAAACTCCCCCCGCACTTCTTCCAGAAGCACCGCCAGGGAGATCTGCTGTCCCGGCTGACGGGCGACGTGGAAGCCATCGAGCAGATGGCGGTGTCGGGACTGATCGGCACGGCGTCGGCCGTCTTCAGCGCGGTCTTCTACGCGGCGGCCGCGTTCTGGCTGCGCTGGGACCTGGCGGCGGCGACCTTCGTCCTGGCCCCGCTGTTCTGGCTGGCCGCCCGAAGGTTCGCCGACGGCGTCAGGTCGGTGGCCCGGGAGGGCAGGGTGGCGGACGGGGCGGTCACGTCCGTGGTGGAGGAATCCCTGGGCAACCTGGTCCTGACCCAGGCCTACGGCCGCCAGGACGCCGAGCGCCGCCGGCTGAGCCAGGAGGCGACGGCCTGGTTCCGCGCGGCCGTCCGCTCGGCCCGCCTCAACCAGGCGTACGGGCAGTTGGTGCAGGTCATCGAGACGATCTGCGTACTGGCCGTGATCGGCATAGGCGTCTGGGAGATCTCGAGAGGCCAGATGACCCTGGGCCAACTGCTGGCGTTCGCAGCCCTGTTGAGCTACCTCTACCCGCCCATCCGCAGCCTGGCCCAACTGGGACTGCTGATCACCGCCGCCACCGCGGGCGCGGAACGACTGGTCGAGATCCTGGACGCCAAGCCGGCGGTGACGGACCCGACGGGCTCGGAGCGTGGCCTCCACGGCCGCCCGGACGGGGTTATAGAGGTGCGGGACGTCTCCTTCCGCTACCCCGGCGCGCAGACCCAGACCCTGGAGTCACTGACCTTCACGGCCCGCCCCGGCGAACTGGTGATCATCACGGGCCCGAGCGGCGCGGGCAAGTCCACGGTCTCCAAGCTCCTGCTCCGCTTCTACGACGCCGACTCCGGCGCGATCCTCCTGGACGGCACCCCACTGCACGACTTCCCCCTGGCGCGGTTGCGCGAGTACGTGACGCTGCTGCCGCAGGAGACGTTGGTCCTGCACGACACCGTCCGCGCGAACATCGCCTGCGGCCGGCCCGGCGCGAGCGACCACGCGATAGAGGAGGCGGCACGGTCGGCCGACGCGCACGAGTTCATCACGGCACTCCCCGACGGCTACGACACCAGGGTCGACCCCAACTCCGCCCGCTTGTCCGGCGGCCAACTGCAACGCCTGGCCATCGCGCGAGCGGTGCTGCGCGACGCTCCGGTCCTGGTCCTGGACGAACCGACGACCGGCCTGGACGCGATCGCCACCCGCCGCATCGTGGAACCCCTGCGCCGCCTGATGGCAGGCCGCACGACCATCATGATCACCCACGACCTCAACCTCGCCCCGGACGCCGACCGCATCCTCGTCATCGACCAGGGCCACATCGCAGAAACAGGCACCCACGAGGAACTGCTCGCCTGGGGCGGGGTGTATGCCCACCTGCATGGCTCGCAGAACGTGACCACCGCGGAGCCGATCGGCACGGCGGAGCCCTACGCGTACGCGCAGGTCGAGTGGACGGACGCGTGGCCCGGCGGGGTGAGCAGCCAGGTGAGCGGCTGAACGGCTCGACTGTCTTGTGTTCGTTGGTGGGGATGTCCGGTTTTCGATCGCCTGATGGGATGGTTATGCGGCGATAGATCGTTTCTGTCAACTTACCCACCGCTACAGTCCGTTACTCATGGCGATGACGGTGTCGCCGATGGTTACGGAGGCGTGTGTGAAGAGGCTAGTGCTCGGCGTGGCTTCGGTTGGGCTGGTGCTCAGTGCGGCGGTGGCGGCGTTCGCGTCGCCGGAGAACGGGAGCATCCCGCTGCTTGACACTGATGGCGTCGAGTTCCGCGAGGGGAAGTACCAGTTCAACCGGCCCGGAGTTAATCACGGTGCCTTTGAGTGGTGGGGGCTGCTCGAGGACAAGTTCGCGACTGACGGGCACAACGTCTATGTCGAGGTCAAGGTCCACGGGCACGAGTGGGTGCGCTACTACGGCAAGCAGCGGGGCACTGTCCGGCTGCACAAGTCCAACTGGGATGGCGCACAGCGCTATACGGGCGAGACGAGGCTCCGGGTCTGCCGCGACAGGGGCAGCCTACATCCGGATAATTGCGCGCGAACTAAGAAATTCATTCATAACTGGGACCGTGGCTGAGGCTGACTGACTTGCCGAGCCCAGGCGTATATGCCTGGGCTCGCGCTCCTGATAGGGGAACGAGATCAATACGTCAGAAGTGCTGTTGGCCAAGGGGGTTGACCTCCTCTACGGTGAGACGCTTGCTGTGCGGAACGCAGAGATCTCTCTCGGTCGGGGAGAGGTGGTGGCGATCACCGGGCAAAGTGGGTCCGGCAAGTCGTCACTGCTCTACTGCCTGGCCGGAGTGCTGCCAGTGGCCCGAGGCGAAGTCTGTTTTGAGGGGCGCTCCCTTGGCGCACTCGACGACGAGGAACTTAGCGCCATTCGTCGCGAACGGTTCGGCTTTGTCTTCCAATACGGGGAGCTCCTGCCTGAGCTGACGGTGGAGGAAAACGCTGCCCTGCCACTACGGCTCGCTGGCCAGCGCAAGGCAGAAGCTCTCGCTGCGGCCGGTGAGGTCCTGGGGCGGCTCGGCCTGGGGGATCTGCGTGAGCGGCGTCCGTCGCAGGTGTCCGGGGGGCAAAGTCAACGCGTCGCAGTCGCAAGGGCATTGGTGCACAGGCCAGCCGTCGTATTCGCCGATGAGCCCACGGGTTCTCTCGACAGTGGAAATGCCGCGGCTGTTTTGGAGGAGTTCCTCAGCCTGGCCCGATTGCAAGGGGCGGCCGTAGTGCTCGTGACCCACGATTCTCAGGTGGCAGCCCGAGCCGACAGCCGCTACACCATGTGTGACGGTCTGCTCACGGCACAGGTGCGGGAAGCGTCGTGAGGGAACTTGCCTTGGGTTTGAGGCTGTTGCTGGGCAGCGGCCGAGGTAACCGTGTGCGTTTCCTCCTCATGGCTGTGGGCAGCGGGATCGGGGTGTGCTGTTTGGCTGTTGTGCTCGCGATTCCGGTCATCCTGGCCGCTCAGGACGCCCGCAAGGCAGCTCGAGAGCCGGATTGCTCGAATGGGCAGGGCATCTGTGGCACTCCTGCGGGTAACGGCTTGGCGCTCACCAGGTTGGATCCCTACGGGTCGGAACCGCTCACCCGGGTCTTCGTGGCTGTGGATGGCAAGCCCATCACCCCGCCGCCTGGTCTGCGTGAACTCCCCGGTCCTGGTGAGGTATTCGTGTCCCCGCGACTGCGCGAGGTCCTCAGAAGGGATCCGGACCTTGCCCAGCTTCTGCCGGGGCGGGAGAGGGGCGTTATCTCCGCCCAGGGTCTGGCTCATCCGGACGAGTTGTACGCCTACATCGGTGCCACCCGTGACGATCTCAAGGGGGGCGGGCGCTTGTCGGCCTTCGGGAACTCGGAAGCGCGCTATCCCACCGTCGAACCCTCAACCCTCGACATCCTGCGCTTCACCCTGGCCGGCGTGGTCCTGCTTCCCCTCGCCGTGTTCCTGTCGGTGTGTGCCCGGCTGTCAGCCGCCTCTCGCATGAGGCGGTTGGCTGCCTTGCGACTGCTCGGATTGAGTAGAAAAGGCACGCAGCGCGTCAACGCGGCCGAGACCGTCGCAGCCGCTCTGCTGGGAGCCGTCCTTGGCCTGGGTGCCTATTGGGTCGTCAACCAACTGGTCTCACGGGTGGGGTTGCCCGGATTCAAGTGGTATCCGGCCGATGGCTCGCTCACCGTGTCCACGTTTCTCGTCTGCCTGGTGGGTTGTCCGGCGCTTGCCTGGTTCGTGGGGCGGGTGGGGGCGAAGCAGGCCGCGGCCAATCCGTTGGCCGTGCGGCGCAGCGCCGTGGAGAAGCCGCCTCGGCTGTGGGGCCTGCTGCCGCTTGTGCCGGGAATGGGCATTGTCATCGGGTACTGCGTGGCCGGTGCGATGGGGCACCCGCCCGCGGACACCTCGCTCTCCTCGATCCTGATGCCGTTGGCCGTCGTGCTGGTCGGGGCCGGTCTCGTGCTCTCACTGCCGATCCTCTCGCGCTCCCTGGCCCGGAAGGTGGCCCGCTCGACGGGTTCGCTGTCTCTCGGTCTTGCCATGCGCCGCAACGAGGTGGAACCGGGCGGAGCCCTGCGCGTGGCGACCGGCTTGGTGCTGTTGGTCTATGCGGCCTCGCTCACGCAGGGCGTACTCATCGAGCTGGACCAGGTCTCCAAGAACACCTCGCCGGTGCAGCTCTACACCATGCCGCTCAAGGACGTTCCTGAGGACAAGGAGCGTGCTGTGACGGAGGTGGCAGGGGTTCGGGGCCATGCCATTCTGGCGGAATCCTGGACGGATCCCGACGACATGGAGTGGCCGTCGAGTATCAGTGCCGTCATCGCCACCTGCGAGCAGTTGAGCAAGATGGCGTCAGCGGTGGAGGGTTGTGTGGAGGGGCGCCCGGCACGGTTGATGGTGCCGGGTATCACCTACGACGAGCGGAGCGTGCCCGGGAGGCGATTCCCCTTCCATTTGCGGAACTCCGAAGGGAAGAGCCGGGTCGTCACGGTGGAGGTGCCACGCCGGACGATCCACTACCGCGACGACACTATGGGGCAGATGGTCGGCAGCGGCACTGTCGTGATCCCGCCGTCCTCCCTCCCTGCAGGCTTTCGCCTTGAGAGGAGAGCCACCCTCGCGCTGATGAGCAGCTCCGCCCCCGAGACCTTGCGGTCGGTACTCGCGGGCATCGCGGGGGTCGACCCGACGATCGAGGTCGAGACGGACGGCTTGGATCCCGCAGCCCTCCAGCAGATCACCGTCATCAAGACCCTACTCGGCGTGGGTATGATCCTCGGCCTGATCATCGGTGTGGCCGCTTATCTCGTCGCCGCCACCGACCGCGCCGTGGAACGCCGACCGCAGGTCACCGCACTGGCGTTGCTCGGGGCCAGGCCCCGGACGCTCCGGACCGTTCAGGTCGCGCAGGTCGTGTTGCCCTTGGCCATCGGGCTCGTGCTCGCGGTGGTGACCGGGAAGATGGCCGAGTCCAGTTACCTGGTGACCGGTGGCGGGTCCGTCTTCTGGGACGGAGCCGGGGTGCCGCTGCTCCTTGCCTCCGCCCTGGGCGTCGTGGCCGTCGCCGCCCTCGGTGCCTTGCCGCTGGTCGGGCGGCGGATCGACCCAGAGTTGATCAGGCGGGACTGATGTCTTGACTCTGTTCGCAAAAGGGCGGCACCCCGTGAGGGGCGCCGCCCTTTTGCGTGGGACAGATGGTGGGGTGCCGGAGGCAGAGCGCGCCATGAGTTCCAGTCCTCGGCCGTGATCTTTTTCGGGCTATGCGAACGCCCAGCCGCTCCACTGCTCGACCCGTACGGCGACCACGGGGCCCTGAGGAGGGGAATCCTTGTACTGGGCGTACTTGGCGCGCAGCAACTCGACGGCCCTGTGCCTTTCCTGCTCGTCCTCCAGTACTTCCCCTCTGCCGTCGGCGCGCGCCCACCACAGCGTTGACCAGTCATCCGCGTAGTGGTCGACCAGCAACGTCACCGAGGGGTTTTCCCGGATGTTGCGCAGTCTCCGTAGGTTCCACGTGCTTTTGGGCTTGTGGTCCACGGCGAAGTACAGGACGTCCTTCTCTACGGCGAAGGTCACCGGTACCGCGTGTGGCACTCCGGCGGTGTCGGCTGTCGCCAGCCTGGCGACGGGGGAACCGAGGAAACGGTCCCGGGCGGCGAGGGGCGAGAGCTTCATGTGGCCACGGTAGTGAGCGATGCCAGCCAAGTCGTCAGGTGTTGGTTTGTTTGGGTGGGGTGTTCCTGTTGGAGCCAGTGGCCGCAGTCTTCGAGGAGGTGGGAGGCCGTGAGGCCGGGGAGGGTGTGGGGGTAGGCCTTGATCGCGTCGGCCAGCCAGGTGGTGGAGGCGTCCAGGGTGCCGGCGATGAAGAGGGACGGTTGGGTGATCGGGGAGTCGGTGAAGTCCTTGAGGTCTTTCCAGTCCTGGTCCATGTTCCGGTAGCGGTTCAGGGCTCCGGTCATGCCGGTTCGCTCGAACTCGCCCGCGTAGACGTCCAGGTCTTGTTCGGTCAGCCAGGCGGGGAGCGCGGCGGCTGTGGGGAAGCGGTCGCGCAGCGTTTTGCCCCGCGTGACGAAGTGGGGGCTGGGGGCCGTCGGTGGCGGCATCGTGTCTGCGGACAGGGCCGCGTAGAAGCCTGCGAGCCAGCCTCGTACGTCGGGCTCGATCTCCGCTTCCGCTCGGCCGGGTTCCTGGAAGTAGGAGACGTAGAACTCCTCCTCCCCGCCCGTCCCGTTCATCTGTGCGAAGACCTCGCTCGGCATCGGGCCACCCGGTGGGGTGTACGGGACGCTCAGCAGTCCCACCGCTCGGAAGATCTCCGGATGGAGGAGAGCGGAGTGGGCCGCGATCGTCGCGCCCCAGTCGTGGCCGACGATCGTCGCGGAACGCTCGCCCAAAGCGTGCACGACCGCGACGTTGTCCGCCACCAGTTCCAGCATCCGGTACGCATCCGTGGCCTCGGGTTTGGAGGAGCGGCCGTAGCCGCGCACGTCGATGGCGGCCGCGCGGTATCCGGCGGCGGCCAGGGCCGGCAACTGGTGTCGCCAGGAGTACCAGCACTCCGGGAAGCCGTGCACGAGCAGGACCAGCGGCCCCTCGCCCTGTTCCACCACATGGACACGGCCTGCGGGAGAGGGGATGAGACGGTGCTTCGCGTCGTCGCTCGACGTTCGTTGCGGCATTGGGGCCTCCAGGACTCGGGGACTCGGGGACTCGGGGACTTCGAGCATGCTGGGGTCGGTGCGGCTCCCGCGAGTCTTGTTGCCGGTTCGGCAAAGGGCTCGCCAAAGCGCCCGGCAAGCGCCCGGCAAGCGCCCGGCAAGTGCCCGGCAAAGCGCTCGGCGAGGTGTCGGAGGGGGGCACGGGGGAAAGCCGCACATACCGACGGGGAGGGTGCGGGCATGGGGTATGAGGAGCTGGTGACGGAGGCCGTCAAGGCGCGGACTGCGGCCGAGTCCGACAGGTGGTTGAGGGCGGGGCTGTCCACCGAGCGCTGTGACCGGCCGGCGGCCGAAGCCGCGGTCGCCGAGGTGTATCGGGTCCACGGCATGCCCGCTCCGGAGACGGTGGTGTGGATGGACTCACCGCTCGGCGGCGCGCTCGCGTCCTGGGTGCTGCGCCACGGGTGGGAGGACCGGCTCGACGGGACGCTGCTCGACGGCCCCGGGCTGCCGCTGTCGGTGCCGCAGGCGTTCGCCCGGCAGGCCGAGGAGCGGATCTGCGAGCAACTGGGGCGGACGACGGGAACGGGCGGTGAGAGACGACTGCTGGCCGGCCCGTTCCAGGACACGTCCGACGCGCAGGATCGACTCGTCGACGCTCTGGGTTCCCCCATGTTCGACCAGCTCGACTTCCACTGGCTGCAAGGCGTGCACGGCGCCTACGAGTTGGAGCAGGAGATGCGCAGCATCTTCGACTGGTCGACGAACGAGTCCCTGGGACACATCCACACCCGGGTGCACCGGGATCTGCTGGGGAGGATCCGCGGTCCGGTTCCGGAGCGGATCGTGCAGCCTGAACGGGACGGTGACGTCATCACGCCGCCACCGCCGCCGAGCAGGGAGCAGATCTACTTCCACGAGGAGTTCGGCGGCCGGCTGGACCCCTGGTCCGCGCCGCGGGAGTCGATCCGTTGGCGTTGCATGCTGGCCGCCGCGGGCCTGCCCGAGTCACCGGGACTGGAGGCGGTCCAGGAGGCCCTGTACCGGTGCGGCGGTTGGTGGCCCTTGGCGGACGCCGTCGTCCTCACCGAGCGTCCTGTGGTTCTGCGGTACGAGCGGACGCCGCCCGACGCCTCCGGGTCGGGGAGCGTGCTGATCGCCTACGCGGACGGCTATCGGCCGACCGGCACGTAGCGGGGCGGCACGTGTGGGGGGTGGTGCGGCCCCTCGGTGTGCCGGCCGTCATTCGCAGCCGGTTCCGTCGCCGTCGCGGTCCAGGTGGCGGCCGTAGCCCGGCTCGCCTACGTGGACGGGGGCGGCTCCGGCCGCGCGGGCGGCTGCGCAGTTGCCGTAGTAGACGCTTCCGGAGTCGGCGGCCGTGTCGTCGTCCTCGGTCGTGTTCTCGTTCGCCGCCGCCTTCTCCGTCACCGTCACTTTCACCGTCTTTGTCGCCGTCACCGTCGCTGTCGCGGTCGCGGTCGTCGTGCCTGCCGGTTCCGGTACTGCCGTCTCGGTCGCCGTGGTCGTCACGGTCACCGTCGGCCGGGGGGCGGCCGACGTCGGTTTCGCATCCGTCTTCGTGCCGTCGTCGGCGCCGCCGATGGCCGCGCCCAGGAACAGGGCCACGGCGAGGGCGGGCAGGACGTATCTCTTGCGGGCCCAGCGGGGGGCGGGGTTCGTGCTGGTGGTGTACGGGTTGGTCATGGTGTCCCCCCAGGGTGTCGTGTGATGTGAGGGGACGACGGTATTGCCGTTTTGTGGGTGGTGTACGCGGTGTGGCTGTTCCGTGACTTTTCTGTGTGCATCTCCCGGGTTGGTCCGTCATCACTCGGTCACCAGCCCTCCGTTCCCACTGCCAGGCGGCGGTGCCACCAGGGGACGGACCGTGGCTGCAGCGGGTCGGGCAGGGTGCGGTGGAGGTAGCCGCGGTCCAACGCCCTTACCGCGCGGGCCAGTTCGGCGCGGGGGTCGGGTGGGAGTCGGCTCAGGGTCTCGTCCAGGATGTCGCGTGCGTGGCGGACGTCGTCCAGGCCGCAGCCGGGGCAGGAGGGGCACGCGGAGGTGCGGGGGTAGAGGATGCCGCGGCCGGGGGGTCTCAGGAACCTGCGGTAGCGGCGGAGGGCGCGTTCCGTCGCGCCGGGGAAGAGGAAGTAGCCGCCGCTCTCCTGCTCCACTTGGTGGATCGCAAGGCTGGTGCGTGCGGAGAGGCCCGGGATGCGTTCCGGCTGGGGGATCTCGCGGGTGCGCGGGCGGGTGTCGGGGGTCTCGCGGGCGCGCAGGGCGCCGGGGCGGTTACGCGGCATCTGCCTTTCGGAAGACGGGCGTTACGGCGGTGGTCGTTGTCATTCGCTCATCATGCCAGGGGGACGGCGCCCGGTGTTCTCGAGTTCCGTCCCCGTGCGGCTTGTCGGGTCTGTGCGGGGGTCCCGTCAGATCGAGACGGCCACCGCCGTGAACGTCGTCTCCGGCAGCTGCGGGCTGGTGAAGCGCGCGTTGACCAGGTAGAGGCGGTCGCCGTAGCGGGCGGCCGTGGTCGGGACGTCGAAGCGGGGATCGGTGATCGTGCGGGTCAGGGTGGCGGTGGTCGCCGTGCGGTCCAGGGACCAGACGCTGATCAGGTTCAGCCGGTTCTGGACGACGTACAGCGTGCGGCCGATGCGGTAGAGGCCGTCGCCGTTCACGACGTCGGCCGCGCCGACCAGCGTGATCTTCGTGGCGTACCCCGTCTTGACGTCGACGTTGTACAGCTCGCCCGGCGTGCTCTTGACGACGATCAGGCCGCGGCCGTCCGGTGTGCCGACGATCCCGTTGGCGTTGTTCACGTTGGGGAGCTGGACCCAGTCGCCGGTGAGGGGGAGGGTGCGGATGTCGGCCCCGCCCCGGCCGCGCTTGACGCTGTACAGCGCCGCGCCCCGGGAGTCGGTGAACCAGGCGCGGTCGCCGAGCAGTGCCACGTCGTTGATGAAGTGGCCGGTCGGGTCCGTGAGTTGATGGGTGGTCAGCAGGCCGCCCGTGCGGGAGTCGATCACTCGCGCCACTCCGGTGCTGCCCGCCACGTACAGCAGGCCGTCGTGGTCGAGCTTCAGGCCGACGGCGATCTGGCCGGCGCCGCCCGCGTACAGGACGCTGCCCTCGCCGGTGCGCAGGTCGGTGCGGTAGATGCCGCCGTTGGCACGGGAGCCCTGGTAGGCGTACGGCTTGCCGCCGATGGCGATGCCCTCGGGGAGCCAGCCGTCGGGGAGGGGGTACTCCGTCGGCCAAGTCGCCTCAGGAGTATGAGGAGTACCGGACGTGCTCGACTTGGCCGTTGCGGGCGTGGCCGTCATCGTCAGGGTGGCGGCGGCCAGGGCGGCGGCGCCGCCGCCCAGCAGGGTGCGGCGCGACGGGATGGGGGTCATGGTTACGGGCCTCCGGGAGTGGGGGTGCAGGCGGCGAACGGCGTAACACGGTGAACTGTGGCCACAGCAGGTGTGGCTTTGCCTCTGCTTTGGACTTCGTTGGCCAGTAACGAGCCGCCGTCTGACCGTGTTCCTCCCTTTTGCTGTCAGGTTCCTTTCAATCCCGCGCTCCCCGCCGGGCTCACCGACCCCGCCGGCCCCACCGACCCCGCAAGCCCCACCGACCCCGCAAGCCCCGTCAGTCCCGTCAGGCCCGGAAGGGGCCCCTCACTTCGTACGTGATCCCGCCCGACGAGCTGCCGCTCGTGCCGCGCTGGCTGGAGAAGTAGAGGCGGGTGCCGTCCGGGGAGAAGGCCGGGCCCGTGATCTCCGACGCCGACTGGCCGTCCACCCGCAGGAAGGGTGCGACCACGTCGTCCGGGGTGATCACGCAGATCTCCAGGTTGCCGCCGTCCTCCGCCACGAACAGATCGCCGGAGGCGGAGCCGGTGACGTTGTCGACCCCGGTGAGGGGAGCCGTGCCGGACGTCACCAGGGAGTCGTCGTAGGCGAGTTCGATCGTCTGGGCCGCCGCGTTGTACTGCCAGACCCGGTTGTCGCCCTTGGTCGTGAACCAGCAGGTGTCGTTCGCGTAGTAGCAGCCCTCGCCGCCGTTGAAGTGCTTGGCGCCGGAGACCTGGTTGCGGGTGGCGGAGGCGCCGGTGGGGTCGGGGACCCGGGTCCAGGTGACCGGGCCGCTGGTGGCCGTGCCGGCGACCATGACCTCCAGCGTGCCGACGGCCAGGTTGCCCCAGGTCGTCGGGCGGAAACGGTAGAAACAGCCGTTCGTCTCGTCCTCCGTCAGATAGATCACCTGGCGGACCGGGTCGGCCGCCGCCGCCTCGTGCTTGAAGCGGCCCATCGCGTCCCGGCGCACCGCCGCCGTCACACCCCAGGGATCTGTTTCGTAAACGTATCCACGGTCCACCTCCTCGCAGGACAGCCAGGTGCTCCACGGGGTCTTCCCGCCCGCGCAGTTCTGGCGGGTCGAGGAGAGGATGCGGTACGCGCCCGTGATCGCCCCGGCCGCCGAGAACTTCACCGCGCTCGCGCCGCCGGACGGGTTGATCTCCGAGTTGGAGACATAGATCCAGCCCGTGCCGTCCGGGTAACAGGCGCCGCCGTCGGGGGCGTTGTGCCAGGTGTACGACGTCCCGGACACCGTCTGGCCGGAGCGGGCGATCACCCGGCTGGTGAAGCCGGAGGGGAGGCGGATGCCGTTGGCGTCCGCGGCGCCGAGGGCTCCGTACGGGCCCGTGCCGGGCTGGGCGGGGGCCGCGTAGGCGGCTCCGCGCCAGAGGGTTCCGCCGAGTACGGCGGAGGAGCCGCCGATCGCGGCCGCACGCAGGAAGGTACGACGTTCCACGCTCACTCCCGGGGGTGGTGTGGGTGAACCGGCCCGTACGCCGGTCCCGGCGACGGGTCGTGCAGGGTCGTGCGCTGCCGAACGCTAGAAGCGCAGGGTAGCTGTGTCATGGCTGTGTCGTGGACATGTCGTGGCGGGGAGGTGCGAGGTCGGTTGCAGGGTCGGTTGCAGGGTCGGTTGCGGGGTCGGTTGCGGGGAGGGTGGCCGGGCGCCGTCGTAGGCTGCCGGGGAGCGGTGGAAGGAGCACGGTCATGGCCGGCTGGAGTGTGCGCGACATCCCTGATCAGAGCGGCCGCAACGCCGTCGTCACCGGGGCCAACAGCGGGCTCGGGTACGTCACCGCGCGCGAGCTCGCCCGGAAGGGGGCGCGGGTGCTGCTCGCCTGCCGGAGCGAGGCGCGGGGGCGGGCGGCCGTCGAGCGGCTGCGCGATGAAGTGCCCGGCGGTGACGTGGAGTTGGGGCTGCTCGATCTCGGGGAGCTGGCCTCCGTAAGGGAGTTCGCGGGCTCACTTCCGTACGAGCGGCTCGATCTGCTCGTCAACAACGCCGGTGTGATGGCGCTGCCGTACGGCACCACCGTCGACGGGTTCGAGACGCAGTTCGGGGTGAATCACCTCGGGCACTTCGCCCTCACCGGACTGCTGCTGCCCGCGCTGCTCGCCGCCGCGGAGGGGCGTCCCGCATCAGGGCCGGACGGAGCGCGGGTCGTGACCGTCTCCAGCATGGTCCACGTGCTCGGCAACATCGACCCTCACGATCTCAACTCCGAGCGTCGCTACCGCCGTTGGACCGGATACGGCCGTTCCAAGACCGCCAACCTGCTCTTCACGCACGAGCTGGCGCGCAGGCTCGCGGCGGCCGGATCCGACCTCGTCGCGGCGGCCGCGCACCCGGGGTACGCGGCCACCAACCTGCAGACGGCCGGGCCGCGCGCGGAGGGCCGCCGGGTCGCCGAGCGGCTGATGGCGCTCGGCAACCGGGTGTTCGCCCAGTCCGCCGAGGCCGGCGCGCTGCCCGCCCTGTACGCGGCGACCGCGCCCGGTGTCCGCCCGGACTCGTTCACCGGGCCGTCCCTCGCGATGTGGCGCGGGGCGCCCGCACCCTCGCGGCGGGCCTCCTGGACCCTCGACGACCGGGCGGGAGAACGGCTGTGGAGCGCCTCCGAGCAGCTGACCGGAGTGTTCTACGACGCCCTCAAGGCCTGAGGAGGGGTTCAGCTCAAAGCACGTGTTGCCCTGTGCCTGTTCCCCTGCGCCTACCGCTGCGCGTACCCCGGGGTGTATTCCTCCGAGTACCCCTGCCCGTGGTCCTGCCCATAGTCGGGGCCGTACCCCCTCCCAAAGTCCTGCCCGTAGTCCTGGCCGTACCCCTGGCTGTCGTACTCCCCTCCGGAGTCCTGTCCGTATCCCGGGCCCGGGGCGAACTCCTCCGCGTACCTCTGGGCGAAGTCCTCCGGCATCGGTGTGGTGTCCAGGTAGAACCACTCGGCCGTGGGGCCGGGGCTCATGGCGGAGGCGGTTGCCGGGGTGGGGTGGCGGCGGGGCAGCGGGTCGGCCTGCGGGGGCAGGTCGGCCGCCTCCGCCGTGTCCTCCGGTACGGGCAGACGTTTCGCCGGGCCCGGCAGCAGGAGTTCCACCCGTAGGCCCTTGCCGCGCTGCTGGGCCGTGAACTCCTCCACCTGGCTGCGGCAGGCGTGGTCGAGGTGGGTCACGCCGGTGAGGTCGAGCCGGATCCGGGGCTTGCCGGCCTCCGCCGCGGACTCCAGGGCCTCGATGACCTGGGGCAGCCGCAGGAACGTCGCGTTCCCGGCCATGACCACCTTCGCCGTGTCCTCCTCGAGGTGCTGCTTGATGACCGTCTGCGACATGCGCACCGCCGCCAGCACGATGCCCGCCGCGAGGCCGATCAGGACGCCCTCCAGGAGGGCCGTCGCCACGATCACCAGCGTGGTGAGCGTCATGACCGCGAACTCGCCGCGGTCCTGCCGCCACATCTTCGGGAACTCCTCGGGCGCGAAGAGCTTCCAGCCGCTGTGGACGAGGACGCCCGCGAGCACCGAGATCGGGATCAGGGCCAGCACCTGGGGGAGCAGGAGGGCGAAGGCGAGCAGCCACAGGCCGTGCAGCGTGCGGGAGAGCCGGGTCTTGGCGCCCGCCTGGACGTTCGCCGAACTACGGGCCACCACCGCCGTGATGGGGAGCGCGCCGAGCAGGCCCGCGAGGGTGTTGCCGGCGCCCTGGGCGATCAGCTCGGGGTTGTAGCGGGTGCGCGGGCCGTCGTGCATACGGTCCACCGCGGCCGCCGTGAACAGGGACTCGGCGGAGGCGATCACCGTGAAGGTCAGGATCGCCGTGATGATCCCGGGGTTCGCCAGGCCCGCGAACTGCTCCGCGCCCGGTACGTCGACCGAGGCCAGCAGGTTGCCCACCTGGAGCGTCTTGATCTCGACGCCCGGCAGGGCGGCCACCGCGATGCCGATGCCCACCGCGACCAGGGCCGCGGGCACCTTCTTGACCGGTCCCGGCATCTTCTTCCACAGGAAGCTCAGGACGACCGTGACGATGCCCAGTCCGGCCGCGATCATCGCCTGCGGGTTGGCCAGCGTGTCCGTGATCAGCCCGGGGATGCCGGCCATGTTCTCGAGCGGGGTGCCCGGAGCCTTCGCGTCCATCGCCGGGTACGCCTGGCCGAACATCAGCGGCAGGCCGATGCCCGCGAGCATGCCCTGGACGACGGCCAGGGAGATCGCCTGGAAGAACCGGCCCAGTCGCACCAGGCCGAGGACGATCTGCAGGATGCCGGAGAAGAGCACGATCACGCCGAGCATCGCCACGCCGTACTCCAGCACGGTCTCCGCGACCAGCGCGGCGAGACCGGCGGCCGGGCCGCTCACCTGGAGCGTGCTGCCGCGCGCCGCGCCCACCACCAGGCCGCCGATGACGCCGGAGATGATGCCCAGTTCGGCGGGTACGCCCGAGGCGACGGCCACGCCGATGCACAGCGGGAGCGCGACCAGGAAGACGACGAGGGACGCGGTGATCTCGGTGGCCAGATCGACCTTCGGACCCGATGCCTTCGGACCCGAGGCCTTGCCGGCCGCCTTCCCAGCCGCCTTCCCAGCCGCCTTCCCAGCCTCCTTCGCCGCCGCCTTCTCCGTGGCCTGTGCGGCGGCCTCTGTACCGGCTTGCCCCCCGGCTTGCCGTCCGGCTTGTCCCCCGGCTCGCCATCCGGCTTGCCGCCCGGCTTGTGTCCCGGCCTCCCAGTCGGTTCGCGGGACGTGGGGTCCCCGCGCGGGCGGCCGAGGCATCCGCGTCGCCCGGGCCGTCGGAGCTGTCGGAGCCGTCCGGCCCGCTGTGGGCGTCGGCGGCGTCGCCGGCGTCGGCGGCATGGGAGGTTTCAGCGGCGTCGAAGGGAACGCGGCCGTCGGGGAGGGCATGGGCCGGGGCGGCGGGCCGGTCAGGCCGGCGGCCTCGCCGAACGTGCGGCCCCTTCCGTCACTGGCGTCGGAGCCCCCCCAAGTCCGGCCGTGCCGGGCATGTGCGCCGCTCATGCCGCGTGCACCCGGAACAGGCCGTCCTCGTCCAGCTCGTGCACCTGGCCGGTGTCCACCTCGTAGTACCAGCCGTGCAGACGCAGCCGCCCCGTGTCGAGACGTCGCCGCGTCGCCGGGTAACTCCGCAGCACGGCAAGCTGGTTGACGACGTTCAGCTGGGCGACGTCCGGCATCGACGGGTCCTCGACATGGCCGTCCAGGACCGGCGCCAGCCGTGGGCGGGCCAGTTGCAGCCAGGCGTCCACGCCGGGCAGGCCGGAGAGGTCGTCGCCGGACTTGAGCGCGCCCATCGCACCGCAGTGGGAGTGGCCGCAGACCACGATGTCCTGAACGCCGAGCACCTCCAGTGCGTACTCGATGGTGGCCGCCTCGCCCGAGGCGCCCTGCCGGCCGTGCGGCGGAACGATATTGCCTGCGTTTCGCAGCTCGAATATCTCGCCGGGCCGTGCGCCCGTTATCAGGGCTGGAATCACCCGCGAGTCCGAGCAGGTGATGAACAATGCCTCGGGATATTGGCCTTCGGCCAATCGTCGGTATTCGCCGCTTTCGAAGTCGACCCGCCGCTTGAACGAGCGGGCGCGGTCCAGCAGTGCCTTCACGGATCCTCCCAGTTCAGAGCTGGTCGTCATGGGGGTCCGACCAGTTCCTCATCACCGTAGAGGAGGCAATGCCAGGCGAAGGTTAGAGGAACACTAAACCGCCGACAAGAATGGGACAGTTTTCGTCCGGAGTTGAGTGGCTGCTCACATTGTCCGGGAGGCGTAGGCGGTTTCCTGACCGTTCTTGTAGCGTGTCAGTTCCACTGAACACGCGAATTCGGTTCACGGGAGAGACGGGAACGCATGGGTGTACGAGTCCTGCTCATCGAGGACGACCGGACGATCGCCGAACCGCTCGTCGAGGGCCTTGGGAACTTCGGGCTGACGGTGCATCACATCGCCACCGGCAACGAGGGGTTGAGGGCGGCGGCGTACGGCGAGGTCGATGTCGTCCTGCTCGACCTGGGGTTGCCCGACATCGACGGCATCGACGTCTGCCGAGGCATCCGGCAGACCTCCGACGTCCCCATCATCATCCTCAGTGCGCGCGGCGAGGAGGCCGACCGCGTGCTGGGCCTGGAGCTGGGTGCCGACGACTACCTGGCGAAACCGTTCAGCATGCGTGAGCTGGTGGCGCGGGTGCGTGCGGTGACCCGGCGGACCCAACGGCGGGCGGAGGCAGGGGAGTTCGGCGGTGCCGATGCGTTCGGCGGGGGCGAGGCCTTCGCGAGCGCGGCGGCGCCCGGTCGGCCCGGTCGGCCCGCACCTCAGCCGCCGGCCGAGCCCGCACCGCAGGCATCGCAGGCCCCGCAGGCCCCCCTGGTCACCGGAGCCGCCGCCGTCGGTCCTCTGGTCGTCGACCGGCGGACCCGGCAGGTGTGGGTGGGGGAGGAGGCGGTGACGCTGACGCCCAAGGAGTTCGAACTGCTCGCGCTGCTCACCGAGGATCCCGGGGCCGTGTACTCGCGGCAGCAGATCCTCGACCGCGTGTGGGACCCGCACTACCAGGGGCCGACGAAGACGCTGGACGTCCATGTGGCGACCCTGCGGCGGAAGTTGGGCAACCCGGCGTGGATCCAGACCCTGCGCGGAGTGGGCTTCCGGCTGGCCGTGCACACCTCCGCGCCCGGCGCGCAGCAGGCCTACGCTCCCCCCGCGCCCGCGGTGCCTGCCCAGGCCGCACCCGTCCAGGCCGCCCCCGCCCAGCCCGCGTACGCCCAGCCCACGTACGTCCAGTCCGCGTACGAGCCGGAGCCCTTGGCCTACGAGGAGCCGCCCTCGGCGTACGAACCCCGGCGCTCCTACCCCCACTCGGCCTACGAGAGCTTCGACAGCTTCCAGCCCCAGCAGCCCTCGGCGGCCTACCGATGACCCGTCGGCTGCTGCTCAGCTACCTCACGCTCGCCGCCCTGGTGCTGCTCTGCCTGGAGATCCCGCTCGGCTATGTGTACTCGCGGGGCGAGCGGGACCGGGTGATCAACCTGGCGAAGGACGAGGCCGAGTCGGTGTCGGCGTACGCCTCCCTGTCCATCTCGGCGGGCCGGGAGGCCCAGGATCTGCCCGCGCGGGCCGCGCACTGCGCCGAACGCATCGGCGGCAAGGTGCTGATCGTCGACGAGGGCGGCAAGCTGCTGGCCTCCTCGCATCCGCTCACCGAGCGCGAGGAGGGCGACCTCGCCACCTGGCCGGGGATCGCCGCCGCGCTGCAGGGGACCGCCACCGCGGACGTCCGCACCTCCACCATCGGCGGGGTGCAGTACCTCGCGGTGGCCACCCCGGTGGCGCACGGCGTCGAGGAACAGGGGGCCGTGCGGATCACCCTGCCGACCCGCATGGTGTCCGAACGGGTCCACCACGTCTGGCTGTTGCTGGCGCTCGGCGGACTCGCGGCGCTCACCGCGGTCGCCGCCCTCGGCTTCGTCATCGCCCGCTGGACCGGTCGGCCGATCCGCGAACTGGAGCGCGCGACCCATGAGTTGGCCGTCGGCGGTGCCGCCACGCCCGTCGCGATCACCAACGGGCCGCCGGAGGTGCGCAGTCTCGCCGCCACCTTCAACCGCACCGCCGCCCGGCTGGAACATCTGCTGGCCTCCCAGCGGGCGTTCGCCGGTGAGGCCTCGCACCAGCTGAAGACGCCCCTCGCGGCGCTGCGGCTGCGGCTGGAGAACCTCGAGAACGACATCGCCCTGAACGCCCGCGGCTCGCTCACAGCCGCGCTGACCGAGACCGACCGGCTGGCCCGGATGGTCGAGGGGCTGCTCGCGATGGCCCGGCTCGACGAGAGCGCCGCCGAACGCGAGACGATCGACCTGGGCCGGGTGTGCGCGGAACGGCACCGGGCCTGGACGCCGCTGTTCGAACAGCACGGGGTCTGGCTGGCGCTGGCGGGGGACTACGACGGCGAGGTGCTGGCGCTGCCCGGGGCGGTGGAGCAGATCCTCGACAACCTGCTGTCCAACGCCCTGCGCGTGGCGCCGCCGGGTTCCACGGTCTCCGTCGACCCGCGCTGCCACACGCCCCACGAGCGCCGTTTCCCGCATCGCGGCCCGCACCGCCCGGCCGGTCCGGCATGGGTGGAGCTGCACGTCATGGACGAGGGCCCCGGGATGACCGAGGAGCAGCGCCGACGCGCCTTCGACCGCTTCTGGCGCGCCCCCGACGCCCCCAAGGGCGGCACCGGGCTGGGCCTCGCCCTGGTGCAGCGCCTCGCCCACGCGAGCGGCGGCGAGGTGGTCCTGCGGTCGGCGCCGCGCGGCGGCCTCGACGCGGTGGTCCGGCTCCCCGCGGTGCCGGCCCGACCCGGCGCCAACGGCATCCCCGCGCAGCGCCAGGCGAGACGTCTGCAGACCTCAGCCCCGGGCCCACGCTGACCGGCACGGAACGGACAGCCCTGTCAGGCCGTGCGTACCTCGTATGTGGCGATGCGCACCGTCTCGTCGTCCAGGCATTCGCCGGTCCGCAGGTCGAAGCGTTGCTTGAGGAGCGGGGAGGCGACGAAGGGGCGGCCCTGGTGGGTGCCGGTCAGGCCGCGGGAGAGGACGGCCGCGCCGCCGAAGGGGTCGCGGTTGTCGACGGCGAACAGGGTGCCGGAGCGGTCGCGGAACAGGGCGACCTGGCGGCCGTCCGGCAGGAGCGCGGCCACGCCCCGGCCGGGGACGAGCCGGCTCAGGTCGCAGACCGTGAACCAGTCGTCTTCCAGCTGGAGTTGGACCTTCAGGTCGGTGGTCTCGGGTGCCAGGGTCATCGCTGGGCGCTCCCTTCCAGGGGACGGTGGCCGATGGTGAGCAGCGGCAGGTCGGGCTTGATCTGGTCGCGCTCGGGGACGAAGCCGACGACCGGGTCGGGGGTGTCCGGCGCGTTGACGAAGGACACGAACCGGGCGAGCTTCTCGGGGTCGTTGATGGTGGTCGCCCACTCGTCGGCGTAGTGCGCCACATGGGCGGTCATCAGGGACTCCAGCTCCTCGCAGATGCCGAGGGAGTCCTCGACGACCACGTCCCGGACGTGGTCCAGGCCGCCGGGGATGCGCTCCAGCCAGGTCGAGGTGCGCTCCAGGCGGTCGGCGGTGCGGATGTAGAACATCAGGAACCGGTCGATCAGCTTGATCAGCCCGGCGTCGTCGAGGTCCTGGGCCAGCAGGTCCGCGTGGCGCGGGGTCGCGCCGCCGTTGCCCCCCACGTAGAGGTTCCAGCCGTTGGAGGTGGCGATGATGCCGAAGTCCTTCGACTGGGCCTCGGCGCACTCGCGGGCGCACCCGGAGACCGCCGACTTGAGCTTGTGCGGGGAGCGCAGCCCTCGGTAGCGCAGCTCCAGGTCGATCGCCATGCGGACGGAGTCCTGGACGCCGTAGCGGCACCAGGTCTGGCCGACGCAGGACTTCACCGTGCGCAGGGACTTGCCGTAGGCGTGCCCGGACTCGAAGCCGGCGTCCACCAACCGCGTCCAGATGAGGGGGAGTTGCTCGACCCGTGCGCCGAACATGTCGATCCGCTGGCCGCCGGTGATCTTTGTGTAGAGGCCGAAGTCACGGGCGATCTCGCCGATCACGATCAGCCCCTCGGGGGTGATCTCGCCGCCGGGGATGCGCGGGACGACCGAGTAGGAGCCGTTCTTCTGGAGGTTGGCGAGGAAGTGGTCGTTGCTGTCCTGCAGGGCCGCCTGCTCGCCGTCCAGGACATAGCCGCTGGCGCCGATCGTCGGGGCGAGGGAGGCGATGATCGAGCCGACCGCCGGCTTGCAGACCTCGCAGCCGTCGCCGCCCTTGGCGCCGTCGCGGCCGTAGCGGTCCAGGAGCTCCTGGTAGGTGTTGATGCGCAGGGCGAGGACGATCTCGTACAGCTCCTCGCGGGTCTGGCCGAAGCAGCCGCACAGGCCCTTGTCGACCTCGACGCCGCTCGCCTCCAGCTCGGCGGTGACCAGCTGGCCGAGGACCTTCACACACGAACCGCAGCCGGTGCCGGCCTTGGTGCACTTCTTCACCTCGGGCACGGTGGTGCAGGAGTGCTCCGTCACCGCGCCGCGGATCGTGCCCTTGCTGACGTTGTGGCAGGAGCAGACGATCGCCTCGTCCGGCAGCGCGGACGGGCCGAGCTGGACGGACTCGCCGGCGCCGGCCGGCAGCACCAGCGACTCGGGGGAGACGGGCGGGACCGAGCCGGTGAACGCGCGCAGGGTGCCGTAGGCCTCCGCGTCGCCGACCAGGATGCCGCCGAGCAGCGTGCCGTCGCGGCCGATGACCAGCTTCTTGTACAGGCCCGAGCGGGAGTCGGAGTAGACGACGTCGAGGCAGTCCTCGGCGGTGCCGTGCGCGTCGCCGAAGGACGCCACGTCCACGCCGAGCAGCTTCAGCTTGGTGGAGAGGTCGGCGCCCGTGAAAGACGCCTCGTCGGCGGCGATCGTCGCGGCGGCGGTGGCGGCCTGCTCGTAGCCGGGGGCGACCAGGCCGTACACCCGGCCGTCGGCGGCCAGCGCGCACTCGCCGATCGCGAACACCTGCGGGTCGGCGACCGTGCGGCACTGCTCGTCGACCGCGATGCCGCCGCGCTCGCCGACCGTCAGTCCGCAGTCGCGGGCGAGCTGGTCGCGGGGGCGGACGCCCGCGCTGAACACCACCAGGTCGGTGGCGAGTTCGGAGCCGTCGGACAGCTTCATGCCGGTGACGGCGCCGTCCTCGCCGACCACGATCTCCTGGGTGCCGACGCCGGTGTGGACGCTCAGGCCCATGTCCTCGATGGTGCGCAGCAGGGCCGCGGCGCCGCCCGCGTCGACCTGGACGGGCATCAGCCGGGGCGCGAACTCCACGATGTGGGAGGTGAGTCCGAGACCCTTCAGCGCGCCCGCGGCCTCCAGGCCCAGCAGACCGCCGCCGACCACCGCGCCGGTCGTGGCGCGCGACTTCGCGTACTCCTCGATGGCGAGGAGGTCCTCGATCGTCCGGTAGACGAAGCAGCCCTCGGCGTCCTTGTTCGGGACGGGCGGCACGAAGGGGTAGGAGCCGGTGGCGAGGACGAGCGTGTCGTACTCGAAGACCTGACCGGAGCGGGCGGTGACCTTCCGCGTCTCGCGGTCGATCGTCTCCGCCGGGTCGCCGACGTACAGCTCGATGCCGTGCGCGGCGATGAAGTCCATGTCGGTCATGGACAGTTCCTCGGGCGTCCTGCCCGAGAAGTACGAGGTGAGGGCGACACGGTCGTACGCGGGGCGCGGCTCCTCGCACAGGACGACCACGCGGTGCGTGGCGGTCAGGCCGCGCTCGGCGAGCGCTTCGAGGAAGCGCTGGCCGACCATGCCGTGGCCGACGAGCACGATCGTGGGGGTGGCCCCCAGGGTGGCGGTCATCAGGAGCCTCCGTCGTTGGTGAGCAGGTGGAGCAGGGGGCCGTCGTCGGGGAGCGGCTCTGCTCCCTCCCAGGCGCGCGCGAGCGCGCCGACGGTGCCGAGTTCGCCGACGAGAACCCCGCCGACCAGGCGGTCGTCGCGGACGACGACCTTGCGGTAGGTGCCGCGGGTGGCGTCGGCGAGCTGTACGACGTCGTCGCCGGGGCGCGGCTCCGTCTCGCCGAACGCGGCGAGGTCGAAGGCGCTGTTGCCGGCCGGGTCGAAGGCGCTGTTCCCGGCGAGGGTGAGCCGGGTGAGGGCGCGGGTGCCGCCATACCGTGCGGTCGCGTCGCCGGCGAGCAGCTCGGCCAGCACGTCGGCCTGTTCCAGCGCCGGGGCGGCGAGGCCGTACACGGTCCCGTCGTGCTGCGCACAGTCGCCGATCGCCCGGATGTGCGGGTCGGACGTGCGCAGTTCGTCGTCCACGAGGACGCCCTTGTGGACGGCGATCCCGGCGTCCTTGGCGAGTCCGGCGCGCGGGGAGACCCCGCAGGCCAGCACCACCAGGTCGGCGCCCAGGGTGTAGCCGTCGGCCATCTCCACCGAGCGGACGGCCCCGCCGACGCAGCGCACATCGCGCACCCGGCACTCGGTGTGCACCTCGACGCCGAGGTCCTTGAGGTGCCGCAGCACCAGCTTGGAGGCGCTCGGGTCGAGCTGGCGCTCCATGAGGCGCTCGGCCTGCTGGGCGAGGACGACCTGTGCGCCGCGCACCGCGAGCGCACGGGCCGCGGAGACCCCGAGGAGCCCGCCGCCGATGACGACCGCCCGCACGCCCGGCCGCACCGCCTTCGACAGTCCGAGGCAGTCGTCCATGGTCCGGAAGGCGTGGACGCCCTCCGGGAGAACGTGGTCCGGGGTGAACAGACCGCGCAGCGGCGGCAGCACCGGGTTGGAGCCGGTGGCCAGGACGAGCGTGTCGTATGCGATCTCCGAGCCGTCCGCGCAGGCCAGGGTCCGCCGGTCGCGGTCGATGCCGGTGACCCGGGCCCGCACCAGTAGGGCGGGCGCGGGCAGCGCGATCACCTCGGGGGCGTACCGGCCGGCCAGCACCTCGGCGAGCAGCACCCGGTTGTACGGCCGGTGCTCCTCCTCGCCGACGAGCAGCGCGGGCGCACCCAGCTCGCCGAGCCGGCGGGCGAGTCGTACGCCCGCGAGGCCGGCGCCGAGCACCACCACACGCGAATTCGAGGTCATGTCCAGGAGCGTGCGATGCCGACGTTACCCGGCGGCATCACGGTTGTTTCCCGCGAGGAACGCTGCCCTCAGCGGGGCCCGGGCGCAGGTGTGAGGGTTCGCCCAGGAGGTCAGCGGACGCCCGTGAGGTGGGCGAAGACCACCACGTTGCCCTGGTAACCGGTTGCCCGTGAGTATCCGCCGCCGCAGGTGATCACCCGCAGCTCGGGCCGCTCGGCGGGGCCGTAGACCTTCTCGTCGGGAAACGAGTCTGCGCGATACACCTCTACCGCGTCCACCGTGAACACGGCCACGCTTCCGTCGCGCCGGTCCACCTCGACGGCGCTGCCCTTGCGCAGGGCGCCCAGGTCGTAGAAGACGGCGGGTCCGTCGGCGTTGTCGACATGGCCGGCGACGATCGCGGTGCCCGTCTCGCCGGGCGTGGTGCCGGCCTCGTACCAGCCGGCGAGGTTCTTCTTCGCGGCCGGCGGGACGTCGAGGCTGCCGACGGCGGTCAGGGCCAGGCCCATGAGGGGGGCGTCCACGTGGATCGCGGGGATGCGGACGCGGTCGGGCGGGGAGGGCGGCAGCGCGGGCGCCGCGGCCCCCTCGGTGTCCCGGTCGGCATGCGCCTGTGCGGCGGACGGCTGCGGCGGGGCGTGCGTCTCGACGCCGCTGCGCAGCAGCCATGCGCCGCAGCACAGGGCGACGAGCGTGACGGCGGCTATCGCGGAGTTGCCGACCCTGGGCATGCCAAGAACCTCCCGTGGACGCGGTGGGCCCGGCGGCCCGTGAGCGGGAACCCCGTGCCCCCTCCGGGCCGCGAGGGGCGTCGGACCCGGAGGGGGAGGGGACATGCGGTACCGGCGGACGGACAGCGGAGGGTGTCCGTCAGATCCCGTCGCCTCTCGCCCGGCGATGCAGGAGCCAGGTACCGCCCGCGGCGGCGACGGCGAGAGCCGCCACACCGGCCGCGGTCTGTACGGGGTCGGGGCCCAGTGCGCCGCCGACCCCCGTCTTCACACTTCCTCGCGGATGCACCGCCTGCCGGTCCGAGGCCAGCACGACCACCAGGTCCCCGGTGATCCGCCGCCCGCCCGCGGCGCACTCCGCGACGATCTCGTACGTCCCCGGCTGCGCGCTCGGCGGCACCTGGAACTGCCCGATCGCCTCGCCGTCGTGCGTGGTGGGCGCGAGCGGGAAGCGACCGGCGCCCACCGCCCCGGCGTCGCCCGCCGCGGCCCCGCCGTCCCCGCACGCCGCCGTGTTCACCGAGACCTGCCCGCCCGGCACCGCGGTGGACGGGTACACGTCCAGGCGGCCGACGCCGGTGGTGCCGGCGGCGTGGGCGGGCGCGGCGAGTGCGGCCGCGGCGGTGACGGCGAGCGCGGTACCGGTCAGCAGGCGGGCGGTACGGGCGGTGCGTCGTCGCATCGGTGCTCCTCACGAGCTCTTCGGTCGCGTCCCTGCCCTTCCGAGGTAAGTCGCAGCGCGGCGAGCGCGCTTCCTGAGAGTCCGTCAGAAATGGGATGAATGGGTGTCAGACGGGTGCCGGAGGGGCCCGTCGGTGACTGCGTTTCGGCAGGTCATCGGCGTGCGGGCGGCTTTGTCGCGGATGGCGCGGAAATGCGTCCGCAGGGGGTGTGAACGGGTGATCCGGCCTCGTCCGCTCACCGTCGGGTGAGCCAGTCCCCGCCCTCGATCAGCTTTCCCCGGGTCCGCAGCCGGGCGGCGACGACGGGCGCGGCGAGGTACGTCCAGGCGCGCACGGGTCCTTCGGAAGCCGGGCCGCCGCCGCGGACCGCCTCGCGGAGCACCTCGCACTCGACGCGCTCGTACAGGTTGCGCGGGTCGCCGGGCGCGTACTCCTCCAGCCGGTCGAGTTCGGCGAGCAGCCGGGCGTACGCCTCCGGGCGGGCGGTGACGAGCTCCCCGGCGACGGTCCCGCCCGTCCCGTCCGGCGCCTCGACCGCGTACGGATAGCCCGGCCCGTCGTACAGCAGCGCGCCCGGCAGTCGGGCCGGCTCTTCGCGCAGGGTCCTGCCGCGCAGGAAGAGGTCGTGGTTGACCTCGCCGGGGCGGAGGGTGCCGTAGACGAAGAAGGGGAGTTCAGGGGCGCTCACGGAAACGATTCTCCCCCTCCGCTCCCCCTTCACCGATGCTGACCGATCCTCACTCGTCCCTCGCGTAGGCGCTATGGACATGACATGTCATGGCCTCTTAAATGCCAGGACGAACTCAGCGCCACACCCCCGCACCACACCTTGCGCCACCCCCGAGTCACCCCCACACGCGCCCCCCACGGCGCCTTCTCGAGGAGACCGAAGACACTGATGAGTCGGATACGGCAGCACGTCCGAGGTTCCCGTCTCGCCACCGCCGGCATCGCCGCCACCACGGCCACGCTCCTGGCCGCCGTACTCTCCCCGGTCGCGGACGCGGCCGACAGGCCGACCCGGGCCACCGCCCTCGACAACGCGGCGGAGGCCCTCGCCGACCACGCGGCGGCCCTGGGCCTCACCTCGCTGCAGGGCACGTCCGTGCGCGACGTGATCGTCGACAAGAGCGGCGCCCAGCACGTCCGCTACGACCGCACCTACCGCCAACTCCCGGTGCTCGGCGGCGACTTCGTGGTCCATCTGGCCCCCGACGGCACGTACCGCAGCGCGAACCGGGCGACGGGCGCGGCGATCTCGCTGCCGACCATCGCCCCCGCCCTCTCCGCCCCCAAGGCCGCCGACGTCGCCGTGAACGCCCTGCGCGCGGTCAACCTCGGCGAGCCGCTGAAGCAGGTGAAGGCCAAGCCGCAGCTGGTCGTCGACGCCCTGCACGGCGCCCCGAAACTGGCCTGGCGGACGAACGTCGTCGCCCTGGACTCGCTCGGCAACCCGGTCGCCCGCGAGGTGCTGACCGACGCCCGCACCGGCGCTCAGATCGACGCCTGGGACAGCATCGAGACGGCCACCGGCGACGGCAACTCCCTGTACGGCGGCACGGTCCCGCTGCAGACGACCCTCTCCGGATCGACGTACCAGCTCAAGGACCCGACGCGCGGCAACACGTACACCGGCGACGCGGAGAACAAGACCGACCTGTGCATCTTCGGCATCTGCATCAGCCGCGCCCCGGCGACGCTGTTCACGGACGCCGACAACCACTGGGGCACCGGAGCGGCGACCGACCGCTCCACCGCCGCCGTCGACGCGCAGTACGGCACCGACGTCACGTGGGACTACTACAAGAACGTCCACGGCCGCAACGGCATCGGCAACGACGGCAAGGGCTCCTACAACCGGGTCCACTACGGCAACAACTACGCCAACGCCTTCTGGGACGACAGCTGTTTCTGCATGACCTACGGCGACGGCAACGCGACACAGCTCGGCCCGCTGGTGGCGCTGGACGTGGCAGGCCATGAGATGTCCCACGGCGTGACGTCGAAGACGGCCAACCTGACCTACTCGGGCGAGTCCGGCGGCCTCAACGAGGCCACGTCCGACATCTTCGGCTCGCTGGTCGAGTTCTACGCGGGCAACGCCTCCGACGCCGGCGACTACCTCATCGGCGAGAAGATCGTCCGCTCCGGCTTCGGCCGGGACGCCCTGCGCTACATGGACAAGCCGAGCAAGGACGCCAACTCCGCGGACTACTGGAGCAGTTCGGTCGCGGGCCTCGACGTCCACTACTCCTCGGGCGTCGCCAACCACTTCGCCTACCTCCTCGCGGAGGGCAGCGGCACGAAGACGATCAACGGGGTCACCTACAACTCCCCGACGTACAACGGCGCCACGCTCACCGGCATCGGCCGCGACAAGCTCGGCGCGATCTGGTACCGGGCCCTGACCGTCTACATGACGTCCTCGACGAACTACGCCGGCGCGCGGACGGCCACCCTCAACGCCGCCAGGGACCTCTACGGCAGCGGCAGCGCCGAGTACAACGCGGTGGCGGCCGCCTGGAGCGCGGTCAACGTGAATTGACTTCCTCGTGGCCGGATCACCCGCTAAGCTCCCCCGGCGCGCGCACGACCGGCGCGCGCCGGGGGAGCAGGATGACCAGGGGGTACCGGGGGTAATGGGGGACATGAGCGAAGAAGTCGGCGTGGCCGAGAAGGGGCCCAACGCATGGGCCCAGGCGACGGCGGCGCTGGTCGTCGTCGGGGTCATCGGGGGCGGGCTGTTCGTGATGCAGAAGAACTCGGCCGACGCCGTCGCCAAGCCGGCGACCTGCTCGGCCGACGCCGAGGCCGGCAAGGAGGCCAAGGAGGCCGCGGCGGCGAAGCGCGTCTCGGGGTCGCAGCTGTGCACGGCGCTCAACCGCGCCGACCTGCCGACACTCCTCGGCACGCCCCAGGAGCAGGCGCGCGGGACGGGCCAGGGCACCACCGGCTCGACCACGTCGCTGATCGGCATCGTCCCCGAGGCGACCGTCACGCTGGACACCTACACCGTGAAGCTCTCGCGGTCCTACGACGACCTCCCGCTGGCCCAGCTCGAGGGCCTGCTGGACGGCGCGGAGAAGAAGACGATCCTCGGGCATCCCGCGGTGCTCTACTCGAGCCGGACGATCGCCATCCGCTTCGACCTCGGCGGCGGCAAGTCCGAATCCGCCCCCGGTTCCGTCGCCCGCAGCCTGCTCGTCGCCCCGGACGTCAAGGACGGCGGCGGCTCCTACGAGATAGCCATCTGGCGTCAGGACGAGCTGGTGCCCGACGACGCGGCCCTGATCCGCGTCGCGCAGCAGGTGCTGCCGACGGTCCCGGGATGGACGGCCGGATGATCAGTTCTTCCTGATGTCATCTGATCTCACTTGATGTCGTACGGGCACACGACACAATCGCCCGCATGACGACCATCAGCACGACGGCGCCTGCCCGCAGCACCCCGGCCGCACTCGTGCGCGGCCTTCTGACCGGCGCCGCGACCGGGGCGTCGCTGGCCGCGCTGGGCGTCGGCGTCGGCATCGAGAGCGTCCCCCTGCTGCTCACGGGCCTGGGGCTGCTCGTGGTGTTCGGCGTGGTCGGCCGGGTGGCGGGCGGGCCCAGACGCGCCCGGGAGGCCGCCGTCGAACCGCACACGGCTCTCGCGATGATCGAGAGCCTGCGCGCGGGTTCCGCCGAGGCCGGGGAGGTGACGATCCGGTTCGAGCTCACGGTCGCGCCGGACGACGCACCGGCGTTCCGGGTGAAGACCAGCCACGAGGTCAACCTGGTGGACCTCCCGGACTACCGGGTGGGCGGCATCCGCGTGGTGGAGTACCGGCCGGACCGCCCGTGGCGGACCCGGCTCGTCAAGCACCCGATGGCGGAGTGGCGGCGCCGGGCGGCCGACGCCCGCATCGACTCCGCGCCCGAGTCCGCCCTGGTGCGACGGCCGCCGCAGGGCCCGGCGTTCGGCGCGGCCTTCTTCGTCGCGCTGCTGCTCGGCGCGGCGGCCGTCGTCCTGCCCTTCCGCGCGGACCTGTTCGACTCGGACGGTTCCTCGTCCGAGTCCTCTTCCTCTTCTTCCTCTTCCTCTTCTTCGTCCTCTTCGTCCTCTTCGTCCTCGTCCTCGTCCACAACCGTCACCTCGACGTCGGTGTCCGGCACGGTCTCCGTCGGGCCGGACCAGTCGCTGCTCGACGAGGGCGAACTGCGCCGTGCGGTCGAGGCCTTGACCGAGGGCAAGGACGAGAACGCCGCGCGGGCGATCACCGTGGTCGTCCAGGAGCGGCTGCTGACCGTGGTGTTCGCCCCGGCCGGCACCGCCACCCCCGCGTTCGACCTGGACGCCCTGCCCTACGCCCGCATCCCCGCCCTGGTCCGGGAGGCCACGAAGACCCTCGGAGCCGGCTCCCCGGGGACCTGGCAGCTCACCGCCGACCACCTCACCGGCTCCCTCGCCCTCCGGGTCACCGTGACCGGCCCGGACGGCGCGGCCTCGCTCGAGGCGGACGGCGCGGGGAAGATCGTGCGGCGCAGTCCGGCGCAGTGAGACGGCGGGAGGGCCGGCGCCTTCCGGCACCGGCCCTCCGGTCACTGCGGGGCGACGGTCAGGCGACCAGCTCCGGTTCCTGAGCCGGGGCCGTCTCCGCCGTCTGCGGCTTGCGGTCGCGCATCACCAGGGTCGCCAGGACGGCGGCGGCCAGGACGCCGATCGCGCTGACCGTGAAGGTCGTCGTCATCGAGGCGGTGAAGGCCTCCCGGGCCGCCCGGACCAGACCGGCGTCCTCGCCGACCACCGCCAGCGCCCCGCCGATCGACTGCCGGGCCGCCGCAGGGGCGTCGGCGGGCATCTCGGCGGCGAAGCCGCTGGTCAGCAGGGAGCCGAGGATCGCGATGCCGAGGGCGGTGCCGGCCTGCTGGATGGTGTCGTTCAGGGCCGAGCCGACGCCCGCCTTGTCCGCGGGGATGGTGCTCATCAGCGCGCCGACGGCGGCGGGCATCGCCAGACCCGCGCCGAGGCCGAGCAGCCCGAGGGCTATCGCCGGGACGGTGAAGCCCGAGTCGGCGTCGACCGTCGTCAGCAGGGCGAAGCAGGCGACCATCACGAGCATGCCGGCCAGGATCACGAACCGGTTGCCGATCTTCTCGGCCAGCTTGACGCCCACGCCGTTGCCGACCAGCGCGGCGATGGCCAGCGGCAGGAAGGCGAGGCCCGCCTTGACGGGGGAGTAGCCGAGGACGAACTGCAGATACTGGGTGAGGACCAGCAGCAGACCGCCGTTGCCGATCTGGACCAGGGCCAGCGAGAGCGAACCGCCGCTGAAGTTGCGGTGCTTGAACAGGACCAGCGGGACCATCGGCGCTGCGGTGACGTTCTCCCAGATCACGAACCCGGCCAGGCCGACGACGGCGACCAGGAGGCTGACGGCGGAGCGGCCGCCGAACGCGCCGTGCTGCGGGATCTCGATGATCCACCAGACCAGCGCGGTCATGCCGACCGCGGACAGCACGGCGCCCAGCGGATCCGCCTTCTGCCAGGGCGCCTTGGACTCCGGCATCAGCAGCACACCGGCGACGACGGCGAGGGCGACGACCGGGACGTTGATGAGGAAGATCGAGTGCCAGGAGAAGTGGTCGATCAGGACGCCGCCCAGGACCGGGCTGCCGACCAGCCCCAGCATCGACACCGAACCCCAGGCCGCCATCGCCTTGCCGCGCTCGTCCTCGTCGAAGACGGTGATGAGGATCGAGAGGGTGGAGGGCATGATCAGCGCCCCGCCGACGCCCATCGCGGTGCGCACGGCGATCACCTCGCCGGGGCTGGTGCAGATCGTCGCGGCGAGTGAGGCCGCCCCGAAGAACACCAGGCCGATCAGCATCACCTTCCGGCGGCCGAAGCGGTCGCCGAGGCTGCCCGAGGTGAGCAGGAGACCCGCGAAGACCAGGATGTAGGAGTCGAGGATCCACTGCGTGTCCTGGGCGGTGGCGCCGAGGTCCTCGGTCATCGAGGGGACCGCGACCGTGAGCGCCATGCTGTCGATCGTCAGGACCACCGTGCTCAGGCACAGCACGACCAGGATCCACCAGCGGCGGGGGTCGCGCCCGCTCCCACTGTTCTCGGCACGCGCTTCCATGGTTTCTCCCCTGTTGTGTGCGAACGCTGTCCTGCGAACGCTGTTCCTTCGATGCGCACACTGTACGCACGGCGGAACAGTGTGCGCAAGTGTCGAACTCTGTACGCTGGAAGCGCACGTTGTACGCGCGTCGTCGCATCGAGGAGTGGGAGTGCCCGTGGCCGCCAAGGCGAAGGACCCGGCGAAGAACCCGAACCCCGTCCCGTCCGTCTGGACCCGGCAGCAGCGCGAGCCCGACCAGCCCGCCCTGAGCAGGGCCGCGATCGTCCGCGAGGCGATCACGATGCTGGACGCCGACGGCATCGAGGCGCTGAGCATGCGCAAGCTGGGCGCCCGGCTGAACGCCGGCGCGACCTCCCTCTACCGGCACGTCGCCACCAAGGACGAGCTGATGGAGCTGGCCGTGGACGAGGTCGCCGGCGAGATCCACGTCCCGCCCGCCGACACGCCCGACTGGCGGGCCGCCGTCACCGAGGCCGCGGGCTCGTTCCGTACGACGGCGCTACGGCACCCCTGGCTGTCCTCGGTCCTCGGCCAGGCCGGCCTCGCCTACCTCGGCCCCAACCTCATGGCCTTCTCGGAGCGGCTGGCGGCACTGTTCACCGCGGCGGGCTTCCCCGAGCCGAGCGGCGCGATCGACACGGTGCTGTCGTATGTGATCGGCATGAGCACCACGGAGGCGGCCTGGCTCACCACGGTCGCCCGCTCCGGCGAGACCGAGGCCGACTTCATCGCCCGCCTGATGCCCGCCGCCCGGCAGGCCGCCGCCCCCTACGACCACCTCTCCGAGGGGTACGCGGCCGGCGCCGCCGCGGTGTCCGACCCGGTCGCCCTGCGCGACGCCAAGTTCGCCTACGGCCTGGACGTCGTCCTGGACGGCCTGGCGCTACGACTGCCCCGCTGAGCCTCACGGGTTCGTCCTACGGGTTCGTCCTACGGGTTCGTGCTACGGGTTGGCCTACGGGTTGGCCATCTCCACCCGCACCGCGCACACCTTGAACTCCGGCATGCGTGAGGTCGGGTCCAGGGCCGGGTTGGTCAGGGTGTTGGCGCGGCCCTCGCCCGGCCAGTGGAACGGCATGAAGACGGTGTCCGGGCGGATTCCGGTGGTGATGCGGGCAGGTGCGACGGCCCGCCCGCGCCGGGAGGTCACGGCCAACGGGTCGCCCTCGGCCGCCCCGAGCCGCGCCGCCAGCCGGGGGTGCAGCTCCACGAACGGGCCGGGCGCGGCGGCGTTCAGCTCGTCCACGCGCCGGGTCTGGGCGCCGGACTGGTACTGCGCCACGACCCGCCCGGTGGTGAGCAGCACGGGGTAGTCGTCGTCCGGCTCCTCGGCGGACGGCCGGTGCGAGACCGGCACGAACCGGGCCCGGCCGTCCGGCGTGGCGAACCGGTCGAGGAAGAGCCGGGGCGTGCCGGGCGGCACCGGACGGTCTCCGGCCGCCGAACGGTCTTCGTCGGCCGAACGGTCGTCGTCCGCCGAACGGTCCCCGTCCGCCGGGCAGGGCCAGAACACGCCCTCGCCCGCCCCCTCCGCCAGCCGCTCGTAGCTGATCCCGGAGTAGTCCGCGATGCCGCCCGCGCTGGCCCGCCGCAGCTCCTCGAAGACCTCCTCGGGCTCGACCGGGAACCCCTTCTCGACACCCAGCCGCGCCGCCAGCTCGTGCAGCACCTCCAGGTCGCTGCGCACGCCCTCCGGAGCGGTGATCGCCCGCTGCCGCAGCAGCACCCGCCCCTCCAGGCTGGTGGTCGTCCCCGTCTCCTCCGCCCACTGGGTGACCGGCAGGACGACGTCCGCCAGGGCCGCCGTCTCCGACAGGACGACGTCACAGACGGCGAGGAAGTCGAGGGACTTGATGCGCTCCTCGATGTGCGCGGCGCGCGGGGCCGACACCACCGGGTTCGACCCCATCAGCAGCAGCGACCGTATGTCGGACCCCAACGCGTCCAGCAGCTCGTATGCGCTGCGGCCCGGTCCGGGCAGCGAGTCGGGGTCGACGCCCCACACCTCGGCCACATGCGCTCGCGCCGCCGGGTCGTCCAGCTTGCGGTAGCCGGGCAGCTGGTCGGCCTTCTGGCCGTGCTCGCGCCCGCCCTGTCCGTTGCCCTGCCCGGTCAGACAGCCGTAGCCGCTCAGCGGCCGCCCGGCCCGGCCCGTCGCCAGGCACAGGTTGATCCACGCGCCGACCGTGTCGGTCCCCTTGGACTGCTGCTCGGGCCCGCGCGCGGTGAGCACCATCGCCGCCTCCGGCTCGCAGAACAGCCGCACGGTCTCCCGGAGTTCAGGAACGGACACCCCCGTGATCCGCTCCACGTACTCCGGCCAGTGGGCCATCGCGGCCGCCCGCGTCTCCTCCCAGCCGACGGTCCGCTCGCGCACGTACTCCTCGTCGACCCGCCCCTCGGCGACGATCAGGTGCAACAGGCCGAGCGCCAGGGCGAGATCCGTCCCCGGGCGGGGCGCGAGGTGCAGGTCGGCCTGCTCGGCGGTCTTCGTGCGCCGCGGGTCGATGACGATCAACGTGCCGCCGTTCTCCCGCAGTTCGTTGAAGAACCGCAGCGCGGGCGGCATCGTCTCGGCGAGGTTGGACCCGACCAGGATCACGCACCCCGTCCTCGGGATGTCCTCCAGCGGGAAGGGCAGCCCCCGGTCGAGCCCGAACGCCTTGATGCCGGCCGCCGCGGCGGACGACATGCAGAACCGGCCGTTGTAGTCGATCTGCGAGGTGCCGAGCACGACCCGCGCGAACTTGCCGAGCGTGTACGCCTTCTCGTTCGTCAGCCCGCCCCCGCCGAACACCCCGAGCGCGTCCGGCCCGTGCTCCGTGCGGATACGGCCCAGCTCCCCGGCGATCCGGTCCAGCGCCTCGTCCCAGCCGGCCGGCACCAGCTCGCCGCCGGGGGAGCGCACCAGGGGCGAAGTCAGCCGCACGCCCCGCGCCAGCACCGCGGGAGCCGTACGCCCCTTGCCGCACAGGGCGCCCCGGTTCACCGGGAAGTCCGTGCGCTCGACCACCTCGACGCCCCCCGTGGGCAGAGGCGACAGGGCCATCCCGCACTGCAACGCGCAGTACGGGCAGTGGGTGGGCGTCGAGGCGGTCCGCATGCGCTCAGCGTGCGTCGGCCGTGTTACGCGCCGTGCGGTCTCCTGTTACGGCGGTGTGGGCGTGCCCTCCCCGACGGCCGGTCGACGCGGTGAGGCGCCGCTCACGGTGAGATACCGGGCACGCCGTCCGCCGCGAGCGCCCGCGCCACGCCCTGCTCCTTCGGCCCCAGGAACCGCGGATCCGGCTCGAACACCGCGTCCAGGGCCGCCTTGCCGGCCGCGAGGATCTCCCGGGTCCCGCCGTAGTACCAGGTCACGTCATGCTTCGCGTCGACCCCGACCCCGTACGAGTCCACCCCGGCCGCCTCACACAGGGCCACGGCCCGCCGGATGTGGAAGCCCTGGCTGATCAGGACGGCCCGGTCGACGCCGAAGATCTTCTTGGCGCGGACGCAGGAGTCCCAGGTGTCGAAACCGGCGTAGTCGCTGACGATCCGCGCGTCCGGCACCCCGTGCCCGGTGAGATAGGCGCGCATGGCGTCGGGCTCGTCGTACTCCTCGCGGCTGTTGTCGCCCGTCACCAGGACGACCCTGATCCGGCCCTCCCGGTACAGCTTCACCGCCGCGTCCAGCCGGTGCGCGAGATACGGGGACGGCTCGCCGTCCCACAGCCCGGCGCCGAACACGACGGCGACCTCGGTGCGCGGCGCGTCGGCGGTCGTGCCGAGCCGGTCGGCCGTCGACACGAACAGCCAGGTGGCCGGCAGCAGCGCGAGCACACACCCGGCCATCACGGCCTGCACCAGCCGACGCCGCCCGGCACGGGTGCGCGGCAGCCGCAGCCGCGGTCGCAGCCGACGGATGTTCATGAGGTGTCCCCCCGGTTCGACAGCACCCTCGATCCCTTCGATCCCCTTCGATCCCTATCGATCCCCTTCGACCTGGGAGGACGCGCGGTACGGTGATCCGGTTCGTTTCCCCGCCCTCGTTTCCTCGCCGTGTGTCCCGCGCCTCACACCGCGCCCGCTCCGGCGGTGAACCCCCGGAAAACACTCGTGACGGTCAGGCAACGGGGGTGCAACGTCGCCGCGTCAGGATCGGTGCATGAGCCAGCCAAGCCTCGTCCACCTCGCCGGCCGCCGGCGTCCCGGCCCGCCCGCGCTGGTCGTCGTCGCCCACGGCAGCCGCGACCCGCGCGCCCTGAGCACCGTCCGCACGCTCCTGGACCGGGTCCGCGAGCAGCGCCCCGACGTCGCGGTCCACCTCGGCCACATCGAGCTCAACGAGCCTTTGCTGACCGACACGCTGGCCGACCTGGACGCCCGCGGCACCACGGACGCCGTCCTGGTCCCGCTCCTCCTCGCCCGCGGCTACCACGTCAAGCGCGACATCCCCGAGATGGCGGCGACGGCCCGGGTACGCACGCGCGTGGCCGCACCGCTGGGCCCGCACCCGCTCCTGGTGGACACCCTGCGCACCCGTCTGATCGAGGCCGGCTGGAACCCGGACATGACGGACGAGGAACGCCGCACGAGCGCGGTGGTCCTGGCGGCGGCGGGCTCCCGGGACCCCGACTCGGCGGTGGACACCCGCCGCACGGCCGACCTCCTGGCCCGCAGCCTGGGCGTCCCGGTGATCCCGGCCTACGCCACCACGGCGACCCCGACGATCCCGACGGCGCTGCGCGCCCTGGCGGCGAGGGGCCGCGACCGGATCGCGATCGCCTCGTACTTCACCGCCCCCGGCCGCTTCGCGACGGAGTGCGCGGCAGCGGCCCCCTGGATCGCCTCGGCCCCCCTGGGCACCCACTCCGCGATGGCCGACCTCCTCCTCCACCGCTACGACCGGGCAGCCGCCATGGAGACCGGGATCAACGCCGCCTGAGGGGGCGCGGCACCCCACCTGGTGCCCGATTGTCACCAGCGCCGCTTACTGTCGAGTCATGCCCTACGACGAGCCGTCAACAGAACGCTGGGCGGCGGAGCCCGACAAGCGTCCAGGCCGCACCGCCTTCCAACGCGACCGCGCCCGCATCCTTCACTCCTCGGCGCTGAGAAGGCTCGCTGGCAAGACCCAGGTCGTCACCCCGGGCGAACGCAGCCAGGTGTGGGACGCCACCCCACGCACCCGCCTCACCCACTCCCTGGAGTGCGCCCAGGTCGGCCGGGAGCTGGGCGCGGCCCTCGGCTGCGACGCGGACCTGGTCGAGGCGGCCTGTCTCTCGCACGACCTCGGTCACCCCCCTTTCGGCCACAACGGCGAGCAGGCCCTCAACGACTTCGCCCAGGACTGCGGCGGCTTCGAGGGCAACGCCCAGTCGCTGCGGCTGCTCACCCGCATCGAGCCCAAGCGCTTCACCCCCGAGGGCTCGGTGGGCCTCAACCTCACCCGGGCCACCCTCGACGCCGCCACCAAGTACCCGTGGCCCCGCGGCGCCCACCCCAGCGACCCCGCGTCCCCCAAGTTCGGCGTCTACGAGGACGACCGGCCGGTCTTCGACTGGCTCCGCAAGGAGGCCCCCGGCACGCGCACGTGCTTCGAGGCCCAGGTCATGGACTGGGCGGACGACGTGGCGTACTCGGTGCACGACGTGGAGGACGGCCTGCACGCAGGCCACATCGACCCCAACGTCCTGCACGCCGAACCGGAACGCCAGGAGATCTACCGGGTCGCCGTCGGACGCTATGTGCCCGCCGACACCGATCCGGCCGAACTCGCCGCCGCCCTCGACCGCCTCCAGGAGGAGGAGTGGTGGCCGCACGGCTACGACGGCACGGCCACGGCCCAGGCCCGGCTGAAGGACACCACCAGCCAGCTCATCGGCCGCTTCTGCCTGGCCGCCGAGGGCGCCACGCGCGCGCGACACGGCACCGGCCCCCTCACCCGCTACGACGCCGAACTCGTCGTGCCGCACGAGACGCGGCTGGAGTGCGCCGTCCTCAAGGCGGTCGCTGACCGGTACGTCATGCAGCGCGTCGAACAGGAGCGGCTGCGGGCCGACCAGCGCATCGTCATCAGCGAGCTCGCCGAGGCCCTCACCGTCCGCGCCCCCGACGGCCTCGACCCGCAGTTCCGCTCGCTGTTGGACCAGGCCCCCGACGACCGCGCCCGCAAGCGCGTCGTCGTCGACCAGATCGCCTCCCTCACCGACGCCTCGGCCCGCTCGCTTCACACCCGCCTTACCGGGCACACGAGACGGTGACGGGGGCGCTCCCGGTGCGCCCAAACGGGCCCGAACACGCCTCGGCGAGCCTTGATCGGGCACGTCCCCCTTCCCCCATCACGCTCCGTGCGGGACGCTCGCATGTGGCGGTTCGCACAGTGTTTTTCTGGGGGACATCCCCAGACCCCCCGGTAGGAGGCATCACGTGGTCGACGCGGATCAGACATTCGTCATCGTCGGAGGAGGCCTGGCCGGCGCCAAGGCGGCCGAGACGCTGAGGGCGGAGGGCTTCACCGGCCGAGTGATACTGATCTGCGACGAACGCGACCACCCCTATGTGCGACCGCCCCTCTCCAAGGGTTTCCTGCTCGGCAAGGAGACCCGCGAGAGCGTCTTCGTGCACGAGCCCGCCTGGTACGCGCAGAACGACGTCGAGCTGCACCTCGGCCAGACCGTCGACGCGATCGACCGCACCGCGAAGACGGTCCGCTTCGGTGACGACGGCACGCTCGCCCACTACGACAAGCTGCTCCTCGCCACCGGCGCCGAGCCCCGCCGGCTGGACATCCCCGGCACCGACCTCGCGGGCGTGCACCATCTGCGCCGGCTCGCGCACGCCGAGCGCCTCAAGGGCGTCCTGGCCGCCCTCGGCCGGGACAACGGCCACATCGTGATCGCCGGCGGCGGCTGGATCGGCCTGGAGATCGCGGCGGCGGCCCGTGAGTACGGCGCGGAGGTCACCGTCGTCGAACCGGCGGCGACCCCGCTGCACGGCGTGCTCGGCCCGGAGCTGGGCGGTCTCTTCGCCGACCTGCACCGTGAGCACGGCGTCCGCTTCCACTTCGGGGCCCGGCTCACGGAGATCGTCGGCCAGGACGGCATGGTCCTCGCCGCCCGCACCGACGACGGCGAGGAGCACCCGGCCCACGACGTCCTCGCGGCGATCGGCGCGGCCCCGCGGACCGCGCTCGCGGAGGCGGCGGGGCTGGAGATGGCCGACCGCGCCTACGGCGGGGGCATCGCCGTGGACGCGCAGCTGCGCACATCCGACCCCGACATCTTCGCCGCCGGGGACGTCGCGTCCTTCCCGCACGGCCTGTTCGAGACCCGGCTGCGCGTCGAGCACTGGGCCAACGCGCTGAACGGCGGCCCGGCGGCCGCCCGCGCGATGCTCGGCAAGGACGTCGTCTACGACCGGGTGCCCTACTTCTTCTCCGACCAGTACGACCTGGGCATGGAGTACAGCGGCTGGGCCCCGCCGGGGACGTACGACGAGGTCGTGATCCGGGGCGACGCGGGCAAACGGGAGTTCATCGCGTTCTGGCTGCACGAGGGGCGGGTGCTGGCCGGGATGAACGTGAACGTGTGGGACGTCACAGAGCCGATCCAGAAGTTGATCACTGCGAAGGTCCCGGTGAACACGGAGGCGTTGGCCGACCCGCACGTCCCCCTGGAAAGTCTCGTCTCCTAGCCCGGCCGAGGGGTCGGCTCGTCCCAGGAGTGTCGGTCCACCCCCGTAGAATCACTCTGTGGCTGGGCGGATCAACGACGAGGACGTGAAGGCGGTTCGGGACGCGGTTCCGATCGACGCCGTCGTGTCCGAGTACCTCCAGCTGCGCAACGCGGGCGGCGGCAACCTCAAGGGCCTCTGTCCGTTCCACGACGAGAAGTCGCCGTCCTTCCAGGTCAGCCCCAGCAAGGGGTTCTTCCACTGCTTCGGCTGCCAGGAGGGCGGCGACACCATCACGTTCGTGATGAAGGTCGACCACCTCACCTTCTCCGAGGCCGTCGAGCGGCTCGCCGCCCAGGCCGGCATCACCCTGCGCTACGAGGAGGGCGGCTACAACCCCGCCCACCAGCGCGGCGAGCGCATCCGGCTGGTCGAGGCCCACAAGATCGCCGCCGACTGGTACGCGGAACAGCTCGCCACCGGCCCCGAGGCCGACACCGGCCGGATGTTCCTCGCCGAGCGCGGCTTCGACCAGGCCGCCGCCCAGCACTTCTCCGTCGGCTACAGCCCCCAGGGCTGGGACCACCTCACCCGCTTCCTGCGCGGCAAGGGCTTCACCGACAAGGAACTCCTCCTCTCCGGGCTCGCCCAGGAGGGCCGCCGCGGCCCCATCGACCGCTTCCGCGGCCGGCTGATGTGGCCCATCCGCGACATCGGCGGCGAGGTCGTCGGCTTCGGCGCGCGCAAGCTCTACGAGGCCGACAACGGGCCCAAGTACCTCAACACCCCCGACACGGCGATCTACAAGAAGTCCCAGGTGCTGTACGGCATCGACCTGGCGAAGAAGGACATCGCGAAGTCGTCCCGCGCGGTCGTAGTCGAGGGCTACACCGACGTCATGGCCTGCCATCTCGCCGGGGTGACGACCGCCATCGCGACCTGCGGCACGGCCTTCGGCGGCGACCACATCAAGATCCTCCGCCGGCTCCTGATGGACAACGGCAGCGCCCGCGTCATCTTCACCTTCGACGGCGACGCGGCCGGCCAGAAGGCGGCCCTGCGCGCCTTCGAGGACGACCAGAAGTTCGCCGCCGAGACGTACATCGCGATCGCCCCCGACAACATGGACCCCTGCGACCTGCGCCTCGCCAAGGGCGACGAAGCGGTCGCCGACCTCGTCGAACCCCGCACCCCGCTCTTCGAGTTCGCGCTGCGCCAGATCGTCGTCCGCTACGACCTCGACACCCCGGCGGGCCGCGCCGGCGCGCTCGACGAGGCCGCGCCCATCGTCGCCCGCATCAAGAACAGCGGCGCCCAGCACGAGGTCGCCGTCCAGCTCGCCGGGATGCTCGGCATCCTGGACACCCAGTTCGTCGTCAAAAGGGTTGCCCAGCTGGCCCGTTGGGCCCGCGACCGCGGCGGCAAGGGCCCCGCGCCCGCCCGCGGGCCCGGGGGCGGCGCCCAGCAGCCCTACGACGCCGCCCCCCGGCCCGTCGCGGGCGGCCCGGCCCTCAACCTCCGCAACGCCGTCTACGCCACCGAGCGCGAACTCCTCAAGCTCGCCCTCCAGCGCCCCGAACTCGTCGCTCCGGCCTTCGACGCGTACGGCGTGGACGAATTCACCGCCGCCCCCTACGCGGCCGTACGCCAGGCGATCCTGGACGCGGGCGGCGCCGAGTGGGGCGTGCAGGACGGGCACGAGTACCTCGTACGGGTCCGCGAGACCGCGCCCGACGACACGGTCCGCGCGATGGTGACGGAGCTCGCGGTCGAGGCGATCATGCGCCGCACGGTCGACGAGAACTACGCGGGCGAGCAGCTCGTGACCGTCCGCCGCAGGGCCGTGAACCGCCGGCTCACCGATCTGCAGTCCACGCTGACCCGCCTCGGGCACCTGGACCCGGCCCAGGCGGCCGCCGTCCAGAACGAGATGATGATCCTGACCAGGTACGACAGGGCGCTCCAGCACGAAGGCCCGTCCGCTCTCTGAACGTGTGGTCACGGACCGGCCGCAAAAAGTCACCGCACGCCCCTCGTGGCAGCGATGTGTCGTACTCCACACTGGGTTGCGGTGCCTGAGTCCTCGGAGCGCGGCCGATCCCGGACGGACAGCGGCGTGGCCGCCGACTCCGCCCCCGAAGTACCGCTGCTGCTCACCTCAGCAGCGATCATCCTGGAGGTCGCCCCCGTGCAGACCCAGACCCTCACCCAGACCGACAGCACTGCCGACAGCACGAACGCGAACGACGCCGCGGAAGCGGACGCCGAGACCGACGTCCTGGTCGCGGTCCCGCCGCAGAGCCGCGCCGCGCACCACCCGGAGACGCGGCCGGATCAGGAGAGCGGGCAGGAGGTCGGGCAAGAGACCGAGCCGGAGACCGAGCCGCCCGCCGAGGTCCTCGCGGAAGCCCCCGAAGAGGCCCCCGAAGAGGCCCCCGAAGAAGCCCCCGAGCCGGTCGCCCCGCCCCGCGCCCGCGCCACCGAGAGCGCCAGCCCGTCCTCCGACCTGTTCCGCCAGTACCTGCGCGAGATCGGCCGGATCCCGCTGCTCACCGCGGTCGAGGAGGTCGAGCTGGCCCGTCGCGTGGAGGCGGGCCTGTTCGCCGAGGAGCGGCTGGGCAGCTCGGCCGACCTGGACAGCGAGCTCGCGCTCGACCTCGACCGGCTGGTCGTCATGGGCCGGATGGCCAAGCGCCGCCTCATCGAGGCCAACCTGCGGCTCGTGGTGTCCGTCGCCAAGCGGTACGTCGGCCGCGGGCTCACCATGCTCGACCTCGTCCAGGAGGGCAATCTCGGCCTGATCCGGGCGGTCGAGAAGTTCGACTACGCCCGCGGCTACAAGTTCTCCACGTACGCCACCTGGTGGATCCGCCAGGCCATGTCCCGGGCGCTCGCCGACCAGGCCCGCACCATCCGCGTCCCCGTCCATGTCGTCGAGCTCATCAACCGGGTCGTGCGCGTCCAGCGGCGGATGCTCCAGGAGCGCGGTTACGAGCCCACCGCCGAAGAGGTCGCCGCCCAGCTGGACCTGCCCCCCGAGCGCGTCGGAGAGGTGCTGCGGCTGGCCCAGGAGCCGGTCTCCCTGCACGCCCCGGTGGGCGAGGAGGACGACGTGGCCCTCGGCGACCTCATCGAGGACGGCGACGCCGCCAGCCCCGTCGAGTCGGCGGCCTTCCTGCTGCTGCGCGAACACCTGGAAGCCGTGCTCTCCACGCTCGGCGAACGCGAGCGGAAGGTCGTCCAACTCCGCTACGGCCTCGCGGACGGCCGCCCGCGCACCCTGGAGGAGATCGGCCGCATCTTCGGCGTGACGCGCGAGCGGATACGCCAGATCGAGTCGAAGACCCTCAACAAACTCCGCGACCACGCCTTCGCGGACCAGCTGAGGGGCTACCTGGACTGAGCCGGGCCGCTCGCCGTCACCCGATGCGAGCGGCCCCACTCTCCACAGCGGCTAGTCGACCTCCGCCACCGCCTGCGCGAACTGTGCCTGGTACAGGCGCGCGTACGCCCCGTCCGCCTCGAGCAGGTCGCTGTGGGCGCCCTGCTCGACGATCGAGCCGTTCTCCATCACCAGGATGGTGTCCGCGTCCCGGATGGTCGACAGCCGGTGCGCGATGACGAACGAGGTCCGCCCGTGCGCCAGCTTCGCCATCGCCTTCTGGATCAGCACCTCCGTGCGGGTGTCGACGGAGCTGGTGGCCTCGTCGAGCACCAGGATCGTCGGGTCGGACAGGAACGCCCGCGCGATGGTGATCAGCTGCTTCTCACCGGCGCTGACCCCGCTGCCCTCGTCGTCGATCACGGTGTCGTAGCCGTCGGGCAGGGTGCGCACGAACCGGTCGGCGTGCGCGGCGCGCGCCGCCTCCTCGATCTCGCCCCGGGTGACCTCCCGCGACGCCCCGTACGCGATGTTCTCCGCGATGGTGCCGCCGAACAGCCAGGTGTCCTGGAGCACCATGCCGATCGTGGCGCGCAGCTCGTCGCGGGTCATCCGCGCGATGTCGACGCCGTCCAGGGTGATGCGTCCGCCGGAGACGTCGTAGAACCGCATGAGCAGGTTCACCAGCGTCGTCTTGCCGGCGCCCGTCGGGCCGACGATCGCGACCGTGTGACCGGGCTCCACCGTCAGCGACAGATCCTCGATCAGCGGCTTCTTGGGGTCGTACCGGAAGGACACGCCCTCCAGCGCCACCAGCCCGCGCAGCTCCTTCGGCCGCACCGCCTCCGTCGGATCCGCCTCCTGCTCCTCCGCGTCCAGGAGTTCGAAGATCCGTTCCGCCGAGGCGACACCCGACTGCACCAGGTTCGCCATCGACGCGACCTGCGTCAGCGGCAGCGAGAACTGCCGGGAGTACTGGATGAACGCCTGCACGTCGCCGATGGACAGCGTGCCGGACGCGACCCGCAGCCCGCCCACGACCGCCACCAGCACATAGTTGATGTTCGAGACGAACATCATCAGCGGCTGCATGACCCCGCTGTTGAACTGCGCCTTGAAGCCGGCCTCGTACAGCGCGTCGTTCTGCTCGGCGAACTGCTGCGCCGACTCCTGCTGGCGGCCGAACACCTTCACCAGCGTGTGGCCGGTGTACATCTCCTCGATGTGGGCGTTCAGCTTGCCGGTGGAGCGCCACTGCTGCACGAAGTGCGGCTGCGACCGCTTGCCCACGCGCGTGGCGACGACCGCCGACAGCGGCACGGTCACCAGCGCGACCAGCGCGAGCAGCCAGGACACCCAGAACATCATCGCCAGCACGCCGATGATCGTCAGCAGCGAGTTGACGAGCTGGCCCAGCGACTGCTGGAGCGTCTGCCCGATGTTGTCGATGTCGTTCGTGGCGCGGGAGAGCACCTCACCCCGTTGCCGCTTGTCGAAGTACGACAGCGGCAGCCGGGACAGTTTCGTCTGCACGTCCTCGCGCATCCGGAACATCGTGCGGTTGACGGCCCGGTTCACCAGGCGCGTCGCCACCGCCATCAGCAGACCGGCGATCAGGAACACCCCGAGCGTGACCAGCAGGATCTCGCCCACCGCGCCGAAGTCGATGCCCTTGCCCGGCGTGAAGTCGGTGCTGCGGAGCATGTCGGCGACGCTGCCGTCGCCGCGCTCGCGCATCGCGTCGAGGGCCTGCTCCTTGCTCGTCCCGGCCGGCATCTCCCGGCCGACGATGCCGGCGAAGACCAGGTCGGTGGCCTGGCCGAGAAGTTTCGGCCCGATCACGTTGAGGCCGACGCTGAAGACCACGCAGACCAGCATCACGTAGAGCGTGAGCCGCTCCGGCTTGAAATGGGCGAGCAGCCGCCTGCCGGACACCTTGAAGTCCAGCGAGCGGTTCTCGGGACCGGTGCCGGCCATCATGCGTCCCATGGGCCCGGCCATCAGGCAGCCTCCGCTTCCGTGAGCTGGGAGAGCACGATCTCCCGATAGGTCTCGTTGTCCGCCATCAGCTCGCGGTGGGTGCCGGCGCCGACGACCCGGCCCTCGTCCAGGACGATGATCCGGTCGGCGTCCCGGATGGTGGCGACCCGCTGGGCGACGATCACGACGGTCGCCTCGGCGGTCTCACGGCCGAGCGCCGCCCGCAGGGCCGCGTCGGTGGCGTAGTCGAGGGCGGAGAAGGAGTCGTCGAAGAGATAGATCTCCGGCCGCTGGACGAGCGTCCGGGCGATCGCGAGCCGCTGCCGCTGACCGCCGGAGACATTCGTCCCGCCCTGCGCGATGGGGGAGTCCAGGCCGTTCTCCAGCTTGCTGACGAAGTCCCTGGCCTGCGCCACCTCCAGCGCGTGCCACAGCTCCTCGTCGGTGGCGTCCGGATTGCCGTAGCGCAGATTGGTCGCGACCGTCCCGGCGAACAGATACGGCCGCTGCGGCACGAGCCCGACGGTCTTCGCGAGCAGCACGGGGTCGACGTCGCCGACGGCCACCCCGTCGACGAGCACCTCGCCCTCGGTGGCGTCGAACAGCCGGGGCACCAGCCCGAGCAGCGTGGACTTGCCGCTGCCGGTCGAGCCGATCACGGCCGTCGTCTCGCCCGGCCGCGCCACGAGCTCGACCGCCTTGAGGACGGGCTCCTCGGCGCCGGGATAGCGGAACCCGGCGCCCCGGATCTCCAGATGCCCGTGCCGGCGCAGCTCGGTGACGGCCGCCGTCGGCGGCACCACGGACGAGGAGGTGTCCAGCACCTCCTGGATGCGCTCGGCGCACACCTCGGCGCGCGGCACCATCATGAACATGAAGGTGGCCATCATCACGGACATGACGATCTGCATGAGGTAGGCGAGGAACGCGGTCAGATCACCGATCTGCATCCCGCCGCTGTCGATGCGGTGGGCCCCGAACCAGACCACCGCGATCGAGGACAGGTTCACCGTGGTCATGACCACCGGGAACATCAGCGCGAGCAGGTTGCCGGACTTCAGCGAGATGTCGGTGAGGTCGGCGTTGGCCTTCCGGAAGCGCTGCTCCTCGTACGCGTCCCGGACGAAGGCGCGGATGACCCGGTTGCCGGTGATCTGCTCGCGCAGCACCCGGTTCACGGTGTCCAGCCGCACCTGCATGGACCGGAACAGCGGCCGCAGCCGGCGCACGATCAGGGTGACGCAGATGCCCAGCGTGGGCACCACGGCGACCAGCACCCCGGACAGCGGCACGTCGAGGCCGAGCGCCAGCACGATGCCGCCCACGCACATGATCGGCGCGGACACCATGAGCGTGAACGTCATCAGGGCCAGCATCTGGATCTGCTGGACGTCGTTCGTCGTCCGGGTGATCAGCGAGGGCGCGCCGAAGTGGCCGACCTCACGGGCGGAGAAGGACTGCACCCGGTCGAAGACGCCCGCCCGCACGTCCCGGCCGAGCGCGGACGCGGTCCTGGCTCCGTAGTACACGGCGCCGATGTTGCACACGACCTGCGCCAGCGAGACGGCGATCATCACCCCGCCGAAGGACAGGATGTAACCGGTGTCCCCCTCGACGACGCCTTTGTCGATGATGTGCGCGTTGAGGGTGGGCAGGTAGAGGGTGGCGCAGGTCTGCAGGAACTGCAGCAGCACCAGCAGGGCGATGGGTTTCTTGTAGGGCCTGAGATAGGTCCGCAGAAGTCGTATGAGCACGCTACGTCTCTCGGAGTGGGGGCCAGGGGCATTGGTTGCCCCTGGCCCCCATCGTCGGACACTCCACCCGTGTTACCTCAACCGATTTAGCCGAGAGCAGTGTTTTCCGCGCCGGCGGTATCGCCCTATATGTGAAATGCCCCGGTATGGCTATATGCGAAAGGCTCCGGGATGGGTCTGCTCCCGCACCGACACGTACTGCTGCCGCACGGCCTGCCCCACGGCCAGCTCCTCGCCCGGGTCCAGTACCTGAGCCGCCGCCCCCTGCCAGGCCGGCGGGGTCCGCGGGTCCTGCGTCCCCTGCGACACCCCGAGCGCCCACGCGGCCTGCCGGGCCGCCCCGATCGCCGCGTAGTCCGCCGGCTGCGGTACGACCACCTGGACCCCGAACAGCGCCGGCGCCGCCGCCTGCACGGCCGCCAGCTCGGCCGCCGCCCCGAGCAGGAAGATCCGCCGCACGTCCACGCCCCGGCCGCGCAGCACGTCCAGCGCGTCCGCGAGCCCGCACAGCATGCCCTCGAAGGCGGCCCGCGCGAAGTGCTCGGGCTTCATCGACTCACGCCGCAGCCCCGCCAGCGTCCCGGCGGTGTGCGGCAGGTTCGGCGTCCGCTCGCCCTCCAGATAGGGCAGCATGACCAGCCCGTGCGACCCGGGCGTCGACTTCATCGCCAGGTCCGACAACGCCTCCAGATCGGCCGCGCCGACCAGCTCGGCGGCCCCGCGCAGGGTCCGTACCGCGTTCAGGGTGGTGACGACGGGCAGGTGCATGCCGGTCGCGTCCGCCAGCGAGGTGATCATCCCGCTCTGGTCGAAGAGCGCCTCGTGGTGCACGGCCATCACGGACCCGGAGGCGCCGAGGGACACGACCGCGTCGCCGAGCCCGATCCCGAGCCCCAGGGCCGCGGCCATCGTCTCGCCGGTGCCGGCCGAGATCAGCAGCCCCTCCGGCGTCGTACCGGCCGCGTCGGACGGTCCGATCACCTCGGGCAGCATCACCTGGTGGCCGAGCGCCAGCTCCACGAGATCGGGCCGATAACCGCCGGTGGCCGCCGACCAGTACCCGGTCCCGGAGGCCCCGCCGCGATCGGTGGTCCGCCGCACCGGCCGCCCGAGCAACTGCCACACCAGCCAGTCGTGGGCCTGGAGCAGGACGGAGGTCCGCGCGGCCGCGTCGGGCTCGCTCTTGGCCAGCCAGCGCAGCTTGGTCACCGGCTGCGGGGCCTGCGGCACGCACCCCACCGCCTGGGCCCACGCCTCGCGCCCGCCGAGCGCGTCGATCAGATCCGCCGCCGCGACCTGCGCCCGCTTGTCCCCGCCGACCATCGCCGGGCGCACGGTGTTGCCCTGCGCGTCCAGCGGGACGACGGCGTTCTGCTGCGAGGACACGCCGATGGCCTGCACGCCTTCGAGCAGCCCGCCGCCCGCGGCCTCGCCCAGGGACAGCAGCCAGGCCTGCGGATCGACATCCGAAGGCCGCGCACTGCTCTCCGCGCCCTCCATCGGATGCGGCGCGTATCCCTGCCGGAGCACGGCTCCGGTGTCCGCGTCGCAGACGACGATACGAGTGAAATCGGGCGAACTGTCCAGCCCGGCGACTATCCCCATAACGAAAATTCTGCCGCACGCGCCGCTCGGGTTTGGCCGCGGAGACCGCGGGAAGGGGTGCGCGACCGCGGGCACGGGCCCGTAGTGGCTGGTCGCGCCCGCGTGGCGCGGCGGCATATGTCACAGCCGCACGCCCGCCGGACGGGATTCCGCGCCTCCGTCGGCCTAGGTGTTGCTGGTGCCCCAGTCGTCCCCGCTCGCGCCGTTGACGTTGCGCTCGCGCAGGGACCGCACCCGCCCCGCCATCGATTCGGGCATCCGGTCGCCGACCTTCTCGCTGACCGCGTGGTACGCCTTGCCCGCGTACTGGCGGCCCTGCTGGGCGGCGGTCTCGGCGGTGTTGCGCACGGCGGGGTTCTGGGCGACCTGCCGCGCGGACTTCTTCAACTGCTCGTAGCGCTCGCGCCCGGCACGCGTGCCCAGCACGTAACCCACAGCCAGTCCGACGACGAACGTGAGCTTGTAGCGCATGACGGCCACCCTTCCCTCGTGACGGTCCCGGCCGTGACCTCGACGCCGGGGGGAACCGATTGGCGGAGCACCCCCCTGCTTGCGCTAATGTATGTGTCGCAGCGAGCGAGCGCTTCCTGGCGAATACCCAGGTAGGTACGATCGATGCAACGAGGCAATCCCCTGTAGCTCAATTGGCAGAGCAGCCGGCTGTTAACCGGCAGGTTACTGGTTCGAGTCCAGTCGGGGGAGCTTCGATCTCCTGTAGCTCAATTGGCAGAGCAGCCGGCTGTTAACCGGCAGGTTACTGGTTCGAGTCCAGTCGGGAGAGCAGCGTGAACGAGGACCCCGTGGGGGTCCTTTTTCATGTCGGCGGGAACCGTGCAGGCCAGAGGGGCAGTCCTCATGGTCGTGCAAGGTCCACCAGCCGAAGCGTGAGATCGTATGAGCGGCTATGCTGCGGCAGACGGCGCGCACACATGTACGCGACACGCCGCTATGGGGCGGTAGCTCAGCCGGTTAGAGCAGCGGACTCATAATCCGTCGGCCGTGGGTTCGAGTCCCACCCGCCCCACCTGCGCAGGCTCTTGACCTGCGGAAACGTTCATTTTTGGGTGTCGGGGCGTCAACTTTGCCTGAACGGACCGAATCCGCTGCTCGTGGGTTTGGTGCCACGCTGGTCTGTGTCGGCTGATGCCCTTCTGACCTGCATGGATGCGTAGCCGGTGAGACGTGTTCTGCTTGGCTCGGCTGCGGCAGGGCCAAGGGTTGAGGCCATCCTGAGGCCGAAGGTACCGGGGAAGTGCCGGGGAGGTGCTCGCCGGCGCGTCGTCTGCGTGTGGCTCAGGGCGTCTCGTGTGGTGGCCGTGCGGGACTGTCGCCCTGCGAGGAGCACGTCTGGCGAGGGTCCTGGGAAGCAAGGAAACGGCCCCAACAGAAAACGGCCCCGAGCGTGTAGCGGCTTGTGGAGGGCCGTGACAGTTCGGCCGTCAGCATCGCCGCGTAGATCACGAGATCTTCGGCAGCACCGGTCTGGGCGTCGTCCTTGGCAGGGTTGTAGGCGCCGATGGCTTGGGCGGTTCTGGGGGCTCCGGGGCCGTCGAGGCGCTGGGGCAGGGGCTCAGCACTTGGTGGCCCCGGAGCGAGGTCGGACTCGCCTACCAGCCGTTGCCGATCTGCTGGCGGGTGCTGAAGGCGGTGGCGGTGCGGGGGTAGAGCCACAGGATGCGGGTGGTGTCGTCTCGGACGATGACGTCGGGGTTGCCGTCGCCGTTGAAGTCGCCGATGCCGGCGAACGTGTAGCCGTTCCAGCCGCTGGGGAAGTTGGTGACCGGGGTGAGCAGGTCGTGCCCGATGTCGCCCGGGAACAGGCGCAGGGTGCGGCCGGGAGCCATGGCGACGATGTCGGGGTGGACGTCGGTGTTGAAGTGGGAGAGCGAGTAGGAGTCATAGGGCTTCGGCCTGTTCGCCGTGGAGATCCGGTCCACTGGCGAGCCGGCCGGGTTCACCGAGGGTACTGCCATTGACTCTGAAAAGCCGGGCGAGCAGGTCTCGAGTGCCGAGTTTGCGCAGGTAGAGCGCGGTGGCCAGGACTCTGTCGGCGGTGGTCAGCTTGTCTCTGGCTCCTGCGCCGCGAGCACGGATGCGTTCGCCTCCTCGCTACTGGAGTCGTCCTTGTTCGCGTAACTCATCCATTTTCCGGGTCAGTTGGTTGACAAGTTCATCCAGCACCGGTTCGGACGTGCCGGTCAGCTCCGGATTGCGCAGACACCCGGTGCAGGACTGCAGGTCCAGGACTTGGGCAGGTACATGAACTCGCGGCGGCAGGCGCCCATGCTGTCATCGACAGCCTTGGGGATATCGGCCGTGTGCTGGAATGCGTGAACTACCTTAATTCTTGGTGTAGTTGAGTGGAGTTGAACTCACGGGAAGGTCCAGAGGGAGGCATGGGGTGGCGGTGTTCGAGGCCCTGGAGCTGACAGACCCGCGGCGGGTGGGGCGCTACCGGATCGTGGCGCGGCTCGGCGCCGGTGGCATGGGGCAGGTGTATCTGGCGCGCTCGCCCGGTGGGCGGCCGGTCGCGGTGAAGACGGTGCGCCCCGATCTGGCCCGGGAGGGTGACTTCCGGCGTCGTTTCGCCCGTGAGGTGGCCGCGGCCCGGCGGGTCAACGGGTCCTTCACCGCCGGGGTGGTCGACGCCGACCCGGACGGCTCCCCTCCCTGGCTGGCCACCGTCTACGTGCCCGGCGTCTCCCTGGGGGAGGCGATCGCCGGGCAGGGGCCGTGGCCGGCCCGGCCGGTGCTGGCGCTGGGCGCCGGGCTGGCCGAGGCGCTGGAGGCCATCCACGCGGCCGGCATCGTCCACCGCGACCTGAAACCCTCCAACGTACTCCTCGCCGCCGACGGCCCGAGAGTGATCGACTTCGGCATCTCGGTGGCGAACGAGGCCAGCGCGCTGACCCACACCGGCATGACGATCGGCACCCCCGGCTTCATGTCCCCCGAACAGCTCACCGGCCACCCGGTCGGACCGGCCAGCGACGTCTTCGCCCTCGGCACCGTGCTGGCCTACACCGCCACCGGAGTCGGCCCGTTCGGCACGGGCACCCCCCACGCCCTGCACTACCGCGCCGTCCACGAACCCCCCAACCTCGCCCCCCTGCCGCCCGAGCTGCGCGAGATCGTGGCCGCCTGCCTGGCCAAAGACCCCGACCGTCGCCCCACCATCGCCCATCTGCTCGACCGGCTGACCCCCGCAGACGGCCCGGAGGACGGGGGCGGGGAGACGGCCGCCACCTTGCTGCTCAGCGAACCCGGCTGGATGCCCGACCAGGTCGCCCGGCTCGTCCAGGCACACGCCACCACCTCCCTGCCCCGGACCCCACCCACACCGCCCGGTACGACACCGACACCGTTACCGTCCACCCCGCCGCCCGCGATACCCGACCCCGCTACCCCGGCGCCCACCCCGTCCGCAGCACCCCCACCCCCGTCGGCCCAGCCACCCCGCACCGCGGAACAACACCACCCCATCCCCCCAACCCCACCGCGCCCCACCCCCGCCAGTCCCCTCCCGGCCGCAAGACAGCTGGACCGCGTACCCCTGCTGCACGGACCTTCCCCCAACCGCCGGGGCTCGATATCCCGGCGCGCCCTGCTCGGCCTGGCAGGCATCCTCACCGCCGGAGCCGGCCTCACCTCCTGGAAGATCCTCGCCGACAACGGCCCCGAACCACCTTGGAAGTTCCCCACCGGCGACGCCGTGTACTCGTCGCCGGCCGTGGCGGACGACGTGGTCTACGTCGTCGGCAACGACAACAAGCTGTACGCAGTGGACACGGCAACCGGTAAGGAGCGCTGGATCTTTGCCGCCAACGGCGTCGTGGACTTGTCCCCAGCCGTGGCCGACGGCGTGGTCTACGTCGTCGGCAGCACCGACGGCATCCTGTACGCGGTGGACGCCTCAACCGGTAAGAAACGCTGGGCCTTTGCCACCAGCGGCACCATGTATGTATCCCCAACCGTGGCCGACGGGGTGGTCTACGTAGTCGGCATCAGCAGCGACAATGCCGGTGGGCTGCACGCGGTGGACGCTACAACCGGCAAGGAACGCTGGACCTTTGCCGCCGTCCTGTATGCGTCCCCGGCCGCGGCCGACGGCGTGGTCTACATCTCCAACGGCTACGACGACCTGTACGCGATGGACGCCACAACCGGTGAGAAACGCTGGACCTTTGCCATCAGCGGCGTCGTGGACTCTTCCCCAGCCGTGGCCGACGGGGTGGTCTACTTCGGCAGCAGCGGCAACGACGGTGGGCTGTATGCGGTGGATGCCACAACTGGTAAGAAACGCTGGAGCTTTGCCGCCAACGTGTACTCGTCCCCGGCCGTGGCCGACGGCGTGGTCTACTTCAGCAGCAGCAGTGTCAACGAAGGCAAGCTGTATGCGGTGGACACCGCAACCGGTAAGAAACGCTGGACCTTTGACCTGGGCGCCGTCACGTATGACCCCAGCTCCATGACCTCGTCCCCAGCCGTGGCCGACGGCGCGGTCTACGTCGGCAGCAAGGACGGCAACCTGTATGCGGTGGATGCCGCAACCGGTAAGAAACGCTGGGCCTTTGCCACCAGCGGCCGCGTGTACTCGTCCCCAGCCGTGGCCGACGGGGCGGTCTACTTCGGCAGCACCGACGGCAACCTGTACGCGGTGCGGACGTGACAGCAGACGCCACGGCACGGATTCCATGCTGTGGCCTGTCCGCACGTCAGTACCGGCCACAGACCGAGTGACGGCGAAGGGTCGACCACCAGGAGAACCACCGCGAGGAGTGGCGGCTGGGCGAGGTCGCCTTCGACTTCGACGCCTGGCCGGACCTGCCCACCTTGCAGAGTGCCGAGCGACAGGAATCACCGCATCAACAAGCGGCCCTTTTCACTCGTAACTGACTGGCCACGTTCACGCGTACGGCGACAAAGTGCCGGGATTCATCGGCTGGCTCGGGCGGCGGCCGCCCCGTGGTAGCACCGGCGTGGAGCAGAACCGGAAAACCGTCCGGACCGGCCCCATCGACAGGGAACGGCCACGCACTCAGCATGGCCAGCAACCTCGAAGGGGACCTCATGTTCGACCGCCAGCCACTGCGCCGTCTGACCCGCACTGTCGTACAAGCCGCCGTCGTCGCCGCCACTGCAGTCGGCTTCGCCCCCGTTCAACTGTCCATCTGGTGGGCCACTCACCGGTAACGTCTCGGAATCGCCCGTCACCACGAAGTCCTCTGCACGCCTTCGTCAGGGGGCCTGACTTCGGGTTTCCTGCAGGACGGCTACGTAGATCGATACCGGCTACGTGCTGCTCAGACGTCTTGGCCAACGGGAAAGGCCAAAGAGGTTCCGCCTCTGATCACGGTGCAGAGCCTCCGCGGGCGGGCGGGCAGGCAGCGGTGACGGCCAGATGCTGGTGTGTCTGGTGCGTAGGCCGGGAGCGGGGGCAAGGGGACAGTCCGAAGGGGAAACGGCCCTACGGGGGGTACAGCCCTTTCGTGCCGTTGCGTCGGACTCCAGCACTGCCTCGGCGAAACATGGGGACGATTCTTGCCTTCGAGGCGTGCTGTCGAGCGCGGAGGTGACTGTGAGAACCGCGACCACTCCCACTATGACGTCAGTGGTGTATGCTGTCAGTGTAATAAATTGCAGATGGGGGACGCGTGCATGGTCTGGAAGATTGTCGTGGTCGAGCCGGCCCTTTCGTGGCTTCACGGCCTGCGCCGTACTGACCGCGACACGCTGATCCAGGTCAGCCAGGCTGTCACTGCCCTTCAAGAGGAAGGTCCCGCGCTGGGTCGGCCTCTGGTGGACACGATCAAGGGCTCGGTGCTGTCGAACCTCAAGGAGCTCCGTCCCGGCTCGGCGGCGGAGCAGGCGTACGCGGAGCATCTGAAGCGAATCGATGGAGAGGACGGGGAACGATGACTGATCACCTCAAGGACCCGCAGGCCGTCTCCTGGGACGACCTGGCCGAGGATTTCGCCTTCACCGATGCCGAGAAGGATCAGATCCAGAAGGGGGCGCAGGCGATGGTCCTGGCCTCCCGTGTCCACCGGCTCGCCGAGTTGCGGAAGCGGCAGCACACCACCCAGGTCCAGGTTGCCGAAGCCATGGGTGTCACCCAGGCCCGCGTCTCACGCATCGAGAAGGGGCAACTGGAGCGCAGCGAGGTCGAGACCCTCGCTGCCTACGTCAAGGCGCTCGGCGGCAAGCTGAAGATCGTCGCTGACTTCGGTGATGAGACCTACGTCCTCGGCTGACCCGATCGACACGCTGCGACCCAGGGTCATGCGCAGTCCGGTGGGCGGGATCGCCTCTTGATGTCGGGGATGATGTTTCCACCCCGGTGCCTGGGGTGGAAACATCACCGCTCGGTAAGGCACTCCGCTGTGCGCGGGTTCGATTCCCGTCCCTGAGCTGGTGCGATCGTTTCTCTGTCTCTTCAGCGCGATCCTGTCAGGCCTCATTGAGGCCGAGTTGAGGCCGCAAGGACAGGAACGGACTGACAAGGGCTGAGAAGCACCCGCATGGATAGCCTGATCTGACCTGCGAAAACGCCAAGGATGGGCATTGGTCGGCAAGGACCGCCAAGATCCTCAAAGGACTCATAATCCGTCGGCCGTGGGTTCGAGTCCCACCCGCCCCACCTGCACAGGCTTCTGACCTGCGGAAACGTTCATTTTTGGGTGTCGGGGCGTCAACTTTGCCTGAACGGACTGAATCCGCTGCTCGTGGGTTTGGTGCCACGCTGGTCTGTGTCGGCTGATGCCCTTCTGACCTGCATGGATGCGTAGCCGGTGAGACGTGTTCTGCTTGGCTCGGCTGCGGCAGGGCCAAGGGTTGAGGCCATCCTGAGGCCGGAGGTACCGGGGAAGTGCCCGGGAGGTGCTGGCCGGCGCGTCGTCTGCGTGTGGCTCAGGGCGTCTTATGTGGCGGCCGTCCGGGACTGTCGCCCTGGGAGGAGCACGTCCGGCGAGGGTCCTGGGAAGCAAGGAAACGGCCTTAGCCACGGCGAAGCCCCGGGGGCTCGGTGGCCGCTCCGGGGCTTCGTCGTGTGTCTGTGGGCGCCCGCGTGCGGGCACAGCTGTACACGGAGATCGTGACACTGGCCTGACCTGCGGTCAAGCGACCTTGACCGGAGCGCGCTTCGCGGCGTAGGCGGCGACGTCGTCGGCGCGGTACCAGGGCTGGCGGGGGTGCCGCCGGAGCGGGTGAGGTGGCCTCGGCGGACGAGTTGGCGGACGGTGGCGAGGTCGACGCCGAGGACGCGGGCGGTCTGGTGGGCGGTGAGGTAGCCGGGGCGAAGGGTCTGCGACTCCATGGCCCCGGTGTGGGGCAGCTCAGAGGGGCGGGTTGGCGCCTTGTCGGCTCTGGTACGGAAGGTCCGGGCGGATCTCGCGTAGGTGTTCTTCCCTGTACTCGATGCGCGGACTGCCGATGGCGGTGAAGCGGGCGCCGCACGGCTTGTCGAGAGGATCGGGTTCGCCGAAGCCCGGTGCGACGCGGTCGTGATGTGTGTCTTCCGGGAAGGCGCCATTGCGGCAGCGTCCGCAGGTTGAGGTGTTGCGGCCGATCCAGAGGGTCGCTGTCAGTTCTTCAGGCATGGGGTCATCTTCTCGCGGCGGTGTCGCTCCATTTGGGGTTTCAGTGGCCACAGTTCTCGGTCCGCCAGCCGCACTTGGCGCAGTAGGTGGGGACCAGCCTGAGGAGTCTGGTGATCACGTCTCGGCCACCTCCCCGGCGATGTGGACGTGGGTGTAGTTCGTCTGTCCGGGCGGTGCGCTGGTGTAGATCAACATCCCCTTCTGGCCTGCGAGAGGGGTCACGCTGACAAGCTCGTGATCTGTGCATTCGCGCCAGAAGGGGCGGGCCTCCTCTGGCGGGGGAGTGGCGGACGAATCGGATATGCGGCGTGCCGACCGGTACAGCGCCAGCCAGCTCACGCCCACCACGGCAAGGACGCCCACCGCTCGTCGACCGCGACGCGACGCCCGCGGCGACCTCGGCGAGGACGACGAGCACGCATCCGCCGGCCGCCCGGGACGGCTCGTCTTCGGCCGCCATCACAGGGCCGCGTACACGTGGTCGCCGAGCCGGTTCGCGGCGAGCGCGAGCGGCACCGCGGCGAACCCGGCCACGCCCGCGGACGTGCCGAGGGTGATGCCGCACTGCCAGCACCCCCCTCAGCAGCATCCTGCGCGGCAGCGCCCGCCGATCTGGTCCGGATGGATCGGTGTCCGTCGGGTGGCCGGGAAGCGTCGCACCTCCGGCGGCCCATACCGCGACGGCGAGCATGCCGCTTGCCCGGTAGGGGGTGCTGGCAGCATCTCCCACCGCCACCGTCGGCTGCCTAGCCTGTTGACGAGGTAGGCGGTGTCGGCCGGCTGCACCGACGATGAGGAACATGTCATGCAGTACACCCGTCTGGGCACCTCCGGACTGAAGATCAGCCGAGAAGGTGAGCGGCAGCATCGGGTGGTGGCCGTGGGCCTGGGAGCGCAGGAACACCGCGAGCGCCAGCACCGCCACCGCGAAGGCGGCGAGCACGGGGGCGTCGCGGAAGCCGTACTCGCCGCCCTCGATCAGCGCGTACGTCAGACCGCCCATCGCCAGGACCGTGCCGATCTGCCCGGTCCAGTCGAAGGGTGCGGGCCGCCGCGGGGAGCGGGCCACGCGGGTGAGCAGGCTCAGGGCGACGGCGCCGACCGGCAGGTTGATGAAGAAGATCCACCGCCAGTCCACGGCGCTGAGCGCACCGCCGAGCAGCGGTCCCGCGGCCGAGCCGACCGAGCCGCCCAGCGCCCAGAACCCGAGGGCACGGGCGCGATGGGCGGCGTCCGGGTACGCCTCGCGGATCAGGGCGAGGGTGGCGGGCATCATGACCGCCGCGCCCGCCCCCTGCACCAAGCGGGCCGCGACCAGGACGGGCAGCGTGGGCGCCAGGCCGCAGGCCGCCGAGGCGATCAGGAACAGCCCCATGCCCACGCCGAACGCCTGCCGGGCGCCTGTCCGGTCCGAGACGGACCCGGCGGACAGCAGCAGTGCGGCGAGCACCAGGGTGTAACCGTCGACGACCCTCCCCCAGAGGGGGCACCCCCAGCAGCCCGGTCATACCGCCGCCGAGATCGGCGCCGACGGTGGGCAGGGCCACGCTGACGATCAGCGCGTCCAGGGTGATGACGAAGAAGCCGAGCAGTGCGGCACCGAGCGCGAAGGCCGGGCCGGTGGTCCTGCCCCGGCCGGCCGGAGTGGTGGCGGCGCTGGCTCTCAGCGTGGGACCGGACCCTCGGGCGTTCCAGGCCGGGTTGTGCAGGGGTGTGGGATGCGGGGTAGTGACAGGGCCCCTCAGATGAGATGCGGGGGCGTCGGACGCCTGCCTATCGTCGAAACATGTCCCCCCTCACGCTCACTCTCAGCAACGGTGTGGAGATGCCCGCTCTCGGGCTCGGCGTCTTCCAGACACCGCCCGACGTCACGACCGCCTCGGTCGAGGAGGCCCTGCGCGTCGGCTACCGCCACATCGACACGGCCGCCGCCTACGGCAACGAGCGGGAGGTCGGCGACGGCATCCGCCGCTCCGGCCTCGCGCGCGACGAGGTGTTCGTCGAGACGAAGCTCTGGATCAGCGACTACGGCTACGACAGCGCGCTGCACGCCCTCGACAAGAGCGCGGGCAAGCTCGGCGTCGACCAGCTCGACCTGCTGCTGCTCCACCAGCCGCTGCCCACGGCCTTCGAGCGCACCCTCGACGCCTACCGGGCGCTGGAGAAGCTGCTCGCCGACGGCCGGGTACGGGCCATCGGCGTCAGCAACTTCATGCCCGAGCACCTGGAGCGGCTGCTGGCCGAGACGTCCGCCGTGCCCGTGGTCAACCAGATCGAAGTCCATCCCTACTTCCAGCAGACCGCGTTGCAGCGCCTGCACGGCCGGCACGGCATCCTGACCCAGGCGTGGTCGCCCATCGGCGGCATCACCTCCTACCGCGGCGGCGAGAAGCGGACCTTCGACGACCCGGTCCTGCTGGAGATCGCCGGGCAGCACGGCAAGTCGGCAGCGCAGGTGATGCTGCGCTGGCATCTGCAGGAGGGCCGCTCCGCGATCCCGAAGTCGGTCAAGCCCGCCCGCATCGCCGAGAACTTCGACGTCTTCGACTTCGAGCTGACCACCGAGCAGCTCGCCGCGATCGACGCGCTCGACACCGGCGTACGCGGCGGACCCGAGCCGGCCGCCATCACGCTCGAGGACCACGGCATCGAGATCCCCGAGGCGTGAAGCCGCTGTGCCGGCGGTGCGGTTCGCAGACACCTCCCCTCAGCACATCGCGTACCGCTGACCCCTGTCCTCACGTCACGGAAGAACCTCCGCCATGACCCGCACCACCCCTCTCACCGTCCTGGTCGTCGGTGCCACCGGCAGCGTCGGCACCCTCGTCGTCGCCGAAGCCCGCAGACAGGGCCACCAGGTGAAAGCCCTCGTCCGCGATCCCGGGCTCGCCCGAACCGTGCTGCCTCAGGACACTCGGCTCGTCACCGGGGACCTCACCGATGCCGACACCCTCAAGGAGGCCGTCGACGGTATCGACGCCGTCGTCTTCACCCATGGCTCCCACGGCGGGCCCGGCCAGGCGGAACTCATCGACTACGGGGCCGTCCGCAACACCCTGGCGGCACTGGGCAACCAGCCGGCGCGGATCTCGCTGATGACCGCGATCGGCGTCACGGGCCGCCCCAGGAACGCCGACGGCACCGTCCGCGACGACATGATCACCGACGCCCACGCCTGGAAGCGCCGCGGAGAACGCCTGGTCCGCGCCAGTGGGCGCCCGTACACGATCGTCCGCCCCGGCTGGTTCGACTACAACGCTCCCGGCCAGCTCGCCCTGACGATGCTTCAGGGCGACACCCGGCACGCCGGCAGCCCCAGCGACGGCGTCATCGCCCGTCGGCAGATCGCCCAGGTCCTCGTCTCCGCGCTCACCTCGCCCGACGCCGACCACAAGACCCTCGAACTCGTCGCCGAGCACGGGCCTGCCCCCTCCGACCCCGCCCCGTTGTTCGCCGGCCTCACCGCTGATGTGCCCGGCTCCCTCGACGCCGCCCTGGACAGCGCCAACATGCCACTCGACGCCGAACCCGCAGCCGTACGGCAGGACTTGGAAGCCGTCCGGCACGCCAACCCTTCTTAGGAACCCCCATGACAGAGAACATCACCGGCAAAGTCGTCGTCATCACCGGCGCCAGCAGCGGACTCGGCGCGGCGACCGCCCGGCACTTGACCGCACGCGGTGCCAAGGTCGTGCTCGGTGCCCGCCGGCTGGAACGGCTGGAGGAACTCGCCGACGAACTCGGCCTCGACCGCAAGGCGGTCGTGAAGACCGACGTGAGCGACCGCGAGCAGGTGAAGGCACTGGTCCAGCGGGCCGTCGACCTGCACGGCCGCATCGACGTCATGCTCAACAACGCCGGTCTCATGCCGCTGTCCCCACTGGAGATGGAGCGGTTCGACGAGTGGGAACAGGCCATCGACGTCAACATCAAGGGTGTCCTGTGGGGCATCGCGGCAGCCCTGCCGCACTTCAAGGAGCAGCGGTCCGGCCACTTCATCAACGTCTCCTCGGTGGCCGGACATGTCATCAGCCCCGGCGGAGCGATCTACTCGGCGACCAAGTACTCCGTGCGCGTCATCTCCGAGGCACTGCGCCAGGAGGTCAAGCCGTACGACATCCGCACCACGGTCATCTCTCCCGGCGCGGTGGACACCGAACTGCCCGCCTCGGTCAAGGCCGAAGGCGTCGCGGACGCGGTCGCCGGCCTCTATCAGGACTACGCCATCCCCGCGGACAGCTTCGCCCGCTGCGTGGAGTTCGCCATGAGCCAGCCCCAGGAAGTCGACGTCAACGAGATCCTGTTCCGTCCGACCCGGCAGCAGCGATGACCGGCTGAGCGTCCCCCGACCCAGCCAAAGGCCCTGTGCCCGGTCACGAGACGGGCAATCCGATGCGCCTCAACCACGCATCGACGGCAGCAGCGGCGTCCCGGACTTCCTCGCCGCGTACCGCGAGGCCCTCGGCGATCGTCGCGCCGGTGCAGGAGGCGGCGTAGTCGCGTGCGGTGGTGCCCAGGCCGCTCATGGCGTGGGTGGTGAACGGGACGACGGTTCTGCCGCGGAAGTCGAGGGCTTCGGTGAACGTCGTCATGATCATGGGAGCGCGGACGTTCCAGACGGGGCTACCGAGCAGGATCGTGTCGTAACGGTCGATGGAGGCCAGCGGGTTGGCGACCGCCGGACGTGCCTCGCTGTCCTGCTCACGGACGTTGCGCCGGACAGTGGCGTCGTAGCCGGCCGGATAAGGGTCCGCGGCCTGGACGCGGTGGACGTCGCAGTCGATCCGGTCCGCGATCATGCGGGCCAGGACCTCGGTGTTGCCGACCTCGATGTTCCGGCGTCCGCCGTTGTAGTAGTTCTCGCCCGGCCGGGAGAAGTAGGCCAGCAGGACGGTGCGGGCACCCGGGGCGGGTGTGCCGGACCGCTCGGCGGACTCGGATTCGTCCGGACGCGGTGAGGCGGGGGAGGCGGAACAAGCACCGATCGCGGCACCTGCCGTCATGGCCGTTCCTCCTGTGAGCAGGCCGCGGAGCACTGTGCGGCGAGGGGTATGGCTCATCGCCGGTGCTCGCTCTGGGTAGTCATGGAAAGCCTCTGTCGAAAGCTGATGAAGGATGGGGCGGTCGGCTTGCCTGCTCGGCGCGCCGGAGAACCGGGGCCGGTGTGCGGGGATGCGCCATGAGCGGCAGAGCCCCACACCGACCGAGCACGTGTGCGTTCCGACTCAGCCGTCCACGCGTCGCGCGCTGAGCCACTGGACCATCGCCGGGTCGCGGTGGTCGAAGAACAGCGAGCCGCCGGTGTCCAGGGTGGCGATGACCGACATCTGTTCGTCGGTGAGCTCGAAGCCGAAGACGTCGAGGTTCTCCGCCATGCGCTCGGGCCGGACCGACTTGGGAATCGCGACAACGCCCCGCTGGACCAGCCAGCGCAGCACCACCTGGGCCACGGACTTGCCGTGCCGCTTGCCGATCTCGCTCAGCAGCGGGTTGGCGAACAGGTCGTTCCTGCCCTCGGCGAATCCGCCCCAGGACTGGATCCGGACCCCGTGCTCGCGCATCAGGTCCTGGTAGTCGGCGCGCTGGAAGAACGGGTGGGTCTCGATCTGGTTGACCGCCGGGGTGATCTCGTTGTTGATGATCAGGTCGAGGAGCCGGTCCGGGTAGAAGTTGGCGACGCCGATCGCCTTGGCCCGGCCCTCTCGTTTCAGCGCCTCCATGGCACGCCACTGGCCGTACACATCGCCGTAGGGCTGGTGCATCAGGTACAGGTCGACGTGGTCCAGGCCGAGCTTGGCCAGCGACGTCTCGAACGCCCGCTTGGTGTTCTCCTCGGCGGGCGCGTCCTGGACCCACAGCTTGGTGGTGACGAAGAGCTCCTCGCGCGGGATGCCGCTGTTCTTGATGGCGCGGCCGACGGCCTCCTCGTTCTCATAGGAAGCGGCCGTGTCGAGCAGCCGGTAGCCGGCCGCGAGGGCCTCGGTCACGGCCTGTTCGGTCTGCTCCGCCGGGATCTGGAAGACGCCGAAGCCGAGGATCGGCATGTCGACACCGTTGTTCAGGGTGACGCTCTGCATGAGGGGTGCCTTTCGAGCGGGATGCGGGTGTGGAGCGCGGGGCGGATGTCGGCCGACGCTCGAACACGGGCGGGAGGTCTGTACGCGACCGGTGTGAAGCCCGCCGGAATTCACCTTCGCGCTCTTTCGCCGCCGGTGGCAGGCCGAGCCGTGCCAGGGGGTGGCGAGCCGGGTAGTGACAGGGCCCCTCACATCCCCGCCACGCAGGTCAGAGCGGTGTGACACTGAAGGGCATGGCATCTGAGCAGAGCAGTGACGGCGGCGCCGAGCTGGGCCGGTTCCTGCGTGCCCGCCGCACACAGACCGCACCCGAACAGGTCGGCCTCACGGCCGGCACCGGCCTTCGCCGCACCCCCGGCCTGCGCCGCGAGGAGCTGGCCACCCTCGCCGGGATCAGCATCGACTACTACGTACGCCTGGAACGCGGCAAGGAGACCCGGCCCAGTCCCTCCGTCGTCGACGCCCTCGCCCGCGCCCTGCAGCTGGACGACGCCGAGCACCAGCACCTGCGCGAGCTGGCCGCCCGCGCCGCGCGGTACGCCCCCGAGCCGCCGCCCGCCCCGAGCCGGACCGTGCGCCCGCATCTGAAGCTGCTGCTCGAGACGATGCGTCCGAGCCCGGCGTACATCGTCAGCCGCAGCATGGACCTGCTCGCCTCCAACCCCGGCGGCCTCGCCCTGTACGCGGGCCTGGACGACTGGCCCTCCACACAGCGCAACCTCGCCCGGTACTTCTTCCTGCACCCCGCGGCCCGCGAGCTGTTCCCCGACTGGGACATCCAGACACGCGCCTGCATCGCCCGGCTGCGCGCCCTGGCCGGCACCGCCCCCGACGCACCCGACCTCACCAGCCTCGTCGGCGAACTCGTGCTCAAAAGCCCTGACTTCGCCAGGCTGTGGGAGCGCTACGACGTCACAGGCCGCAAGGCCACCCGCAAGACGTTCCAGCATCCACAGGTCGGCGCGATCACCCTGGCCGCCCAGTCCATGGAGCTGGACGGCACACCGGGCCAGCGCCTCGTCGCCTACGCCGCCGAACCCGGCACCCCCGACCACGATGCCCTGCTCCTGCTGGACATGACCGCTCCCGACCCGGGCCCCGGCAGGCGGCCGGCCAGGAACGACGTGCCGCAGCCGCGCGCACTGCCCTGATCCGGCAGCGGGACCCCGCGCTGATACACGCCCCCGAGAAGACGGGCAAAATAGACGCATGGAGCGCGCAGCGGAGAAGGCGAAGGGCCACCCGACGGGTGCCACGAGCGACCTCGGCGCCTATCTGCGCGCCCGCCGCGCACAGGTCACCCCCGAGCAGGCCGGGCTGACCGCAGCCCCCGGCCCGCGCCGCACGCCGGGCCTGCGCCGGGAGGAACTCGCCACGCTCGCCGGGATCAGCATCGACTACTACGTCCGTCTGGAGCGCGGCAAAGAGACCCACCCCGGCCCCACGGTCGTCGACGCCCTTGCCCGCGCCCTGCTCCTCGACGCGTCCGAGCACCGCCACCTGCGCGAGCTCGCCTCCCGCGCCTCCTACGCCCCCGAAGCGCCACCCGTGCCTGGCCGCACCGTGAGACCACAATTGATGGTGCTCCTGGAGTCCGTGCGCCCGAACGCGGCGTACATCGTCAGTCGCACCCTGGACCTGCTCGCCTTCAACCCCGGCGCGCTCCGGCTCTTCGCCGGCCTGGCCGACTGGCCGCCGCCGCGACGGAACTTCGCCCGCTACGCCTTCCTCCACCCCCTCGCCCGCGACGTACTCGACGACTGGGACGAGCAGGCCCGTGCCTGCGTCGGCCGGCTGCGCGCCCTGGCCGGCACCGAACCGGACGCCCCGGACCTGGTCGAACTGGTCGACGAACTCCTGGCGAAGAGCCCGGACTTCGTCGACCTGTGGAACCGCTTCGACGTCAGACCGCACGCCCCGGACCCCAAGACCTTCCACCACCCCGACGTCGGCGACCTCCACCTCGGCTACGAGTCGATGCCGCTGGAGCACAGCCACAAGCAGCGGTTCGTCGTGTTCTTCGCCGAGCCGGGCACCTCCGACCACGACAAGCTGATCCTTCTCGACGCGGAACGCGATGAGCTGGGGCTCGACGTCGACGAGGTACGGCTGTCCCGGCGTAGGGCGGCCGACTGAGCAGTAAGCCAGCCCCTGAAGGCGTGCCCCGCCCCGGGCATGCTCAGTGGGTCAGGGCGTCGCGCACGAGTGCGGTGTCGACGAACTGTTCGAAGCGCACGATGAGCCCGCCGCGTACGACGAAGTGGTGCGCGACGCGGACGTCGATCGGCTTGGCGGTGGACTTGTTGACGGCGGTGTAGCGGGCCAGGACGACGACGTTCTCGCCGTCGACGACGTAGGTGTCGTCGTGGGCGGTCCAGTCGTCCCAGTCCTGGCCGAGCTTCTCCATCACGTTGGACGTGACCCCGGCGGGGGTGCGGTAGGTGCCGGCGAGGGGGAAGCCGGCCATCTCCGTCCACTCCACGTCGGGGGCAAGAGTGGCGCGGAGGGCTTCGAGGTCGCCCGCGGCGGAGGCCAGGTACTGGCGGCGTACGACATCCGCGGGCGCCGTGGAGTCGGCGAACCCAGTCATGTCAGTCATGGTCAGCCCCACTTCATCTCGCCCTTGGCGACCTTCGCACCGATCTGCGCGGCGATCAGCATCCCGTTGTCGGGGTAGCGGTTGACCAGTGCCTCGGTCAGCGCGGCGCCGTCGGCCGCCTTGCCGAGTTCCTCCTCGAAGGCGAGCAGGTAGTCGCGGGTGGCGGTGATGGCGGAGGCGTCGGCGGCGGTGTCGGGCAGGCGGTGGCCAGGGACGACCAACTCCGGCTCCAGGGCGGCCATTTCGTCCAGGAGGTCGATCCAGGACGCGCGGTCGCCCGGGGTGGGGGTGTCGGCGACCCAGACGTGCTCCTGCTGGAAGAGCAGGACGCCGCCGAGGAGCGCGCGGTGCTCGGCCTGCCAGAGGTAGTGGCGGTCGGGCAGGCCGGCCGGGCCGCCCTTGAGCTGGAAGCGGTGACCTTCGAGGGTGAGGTCGCCGGTCAGCGGGGTCAGGTCGACCAGGCGGGTGGGGAGGTTCGGGCCGAGGGCCTCCCAGGCCTTGAGCTTGCCCTCGTAGGAGTGCTGGATGTGCTCGATGACGATCGGGGTGGCGACGAACGTCGCGTCGGGGAAGGCGTCGGCGATCACCTCGGCGCCGAAGTAGAAGTCCGGGTCGGCGTGGCTGACGAACACGGTGGTCAGCTTCTTGCCGGAGTCGAGGATCTCAGCGGCGAGGCGGTGGCCGTCGGCGCGCGTGAAGGCGGCGTCGACCAGCAGCGCCTCCTGCTCGCCGGTGATGAGCGTGGCGGTCTTGTTCTTGCTGCCGGCGGGGAAGTCGAGGTCCAGGATCTTGAAGGCGAGCGTGGTCATGCGGGGCTCCTTGAGGGGGACGGGGTGGGAGGTCAGGCGGCCACGGCCGCGAGGCGTACGTCGACCTCGTCGGCAGTGGCGTGGCCGTAGGCCAGGGGAGTGACGGACTCGCCGTCGACGGCCAGCAGGGTGGGGAAGCCGGTGACGCCCAGCGCGGCGGCGCGGTGGAAGTCCGCCTCGGCGGCGGCCCGCGTCCCGGGCGCCGCGAACGCGGCGAGTACGGCTTCGGCGTCCAGCCCGGCCGCCTCGGCCACCGTCCGGTAGGTGGCAGGGTCGGACAGGCTCAGGCCGCCGACATAGAAGGCGTGCTGGAGGGCCGTTGCCAGCTCCGCCGCGCGGCCGGGGGCGGTCTGGCGCAGGGCGGCGACACCGCGAGCGGCGGCCTCGGAGTCCATGACGAACGAGCCGTCGGCGATCAGCTGGTCGTACGCCTCGCCGAACTCCGCGCCGGTCAGCTCGGCGATCTTGGCGTTCGCGCCCTGGACGTAGCCGAACTCGCGGATCGGCACCCGGCGCGGACCGACGAACAGACCACCCGAGACCACCTCGACCGGCAGTTCGGGGTGGCGGGTGGTGACCTCGCGCAGTGTTCCGGAGAATCCGTGCGACCAGCCGCAGTAGGCGTCGAAGACGTAGACGAGCTTCATGGATGACCTCGAAGGCGTGTCCTGCCCACCCGGTGTGAGCATTCGTCTGACGAAACAGTAACTGACTAGTCAGGTATTTCCTGATGGATGTGAGGTGAGACACACGGGTGGAGCTGTGGTCATTACATCGGGGCAGTCGCCCGCCCGCAGATCAGGGCGGTCGCCGGTCCGCAGGTCAGGGCAGTCGGGGCAGCACGTCCCGGGCGGTGTGGCTGAGGATGCGGAGATCCTCCGCGAACCGCTCGCGGTCCTCGGCGGGGAGCGGCTCCACGAAGTACCGCTTGATGTTCGCCACGTGCACCTGGGACGCGTGCACCGCCGTCTCCTCACCCAGCGGGGTGAGCCGCACCAGCTTCGCGCGCCGGTCCTCGGGGGAGTCGGTGCGCGCCACGAGTCCCGCCGCCACCATCCGGTCCACCAGCCGGGTGGCGCCGCCCGTCGTCAGGACCTGCTCCTGGGCGATGGCCCGCATCGACATGCCCGGTGCGCCCGCCCGCCCGAGGATCAGCAGCACCTCGAACATGAGATGGCTGATCCCGCACTCCTCCTCCAGGGCCCGCCCGAGGATGTACTCCAGCCGGTTCGCCGCCCCCTGTAGCCGCCCGAACGCGAGGATCAGTTCGTGGTCGGCGGCCTCCTTCGCCGTTCTGATGCCCGCCTGCTCGCTCACGGCCTCGCCGCCCCTTCTGCCGTCCCGGGTATCACGGTACCGATCATGCCCGGGACGGCAGAGTGTCAGGTCTGGCGGGTGCGATTGCGGGGCACCGGCCGACGCACCCGCCCCACGGCTGTACCCCTGGGTGCAGTCCCAACCAGCCGGGTGTTGGGTCGCCCTTGACCTCGCCGAAGTAGAGGGCGAAGGTCTGCTTCCAGCGTTCGACCGCGGCGCGGTCGGCCATGAAGCGGGGGAAACCGTCCGTGTGGGCGTTCAGGTACTCCCAGATCTGTTCTCCGTGAAGAACGGCGCCACCACCGTCTGGGAGCGATGGAACTCCTACTCCAAGGAGGACGGGTTCGGGCCGGTCAGGATCACGCAGGTTTCGGGCTCCCACGAGTCGCCGTACGGCGAGATCAGGAGGAAGGATCAGATCCAGAAGGGGCAACTGGAGCGCAGCGAGGTCGACACCCTCGCTGCCTATGTCAAGGCGCTCGGCGGCAAGCTGACCCGATCGGCGAGCTGTGACCCAGGTTCATGCGCAGTCCGGTGGACAAGCTCGCGTCTTGATGTCAGGGGTGGAGCATCATCGTGTTGGTCAGGGACTCCACTGGACGAAGGTTCCCTCCTCTGGGCTGACCCGGTCGACCTGGTCGGACGTGGCGGGTGTTGTCGCGAGCGTCCGTGGGCGAGGGTGCGCCGCAGGTTCGCAGCCGCCCGCTCGCTGAGTCGGCTGTTGTCCGTGTCCGATGCGGGCGGGCGTCAGGACGCAGGGACGGACGCATTCTTGGGTACCGGCGGTCGACCGGAGCAGGACGGCCCGCCGGAACCTGGGTTCGGGCGGGCCGCTGGGGAGGTCAGGGATCAGGGATCAGGGATCAGCACAGACAAGGATTCGTACCCGACCCCAGGCTGCGGACGTCCCTGTCCCTCAGCGCGCCGGAGTAGGCCTGTACCTCGTCCACGTCGCCATGCAGGTACTCGCCCCAGCCGTCATCGGACCTGGCCCGGCCGATCTGGAGGGCACCGGTGCTGTGCCAGCCGTTGGCGAGGCTCGCGGTCGCCTGCGCGTTGGTGTAGCCGTCGAGGTAGAGCTTGATCGTGTCGGTGGCGTCGTCGTAGACCACGGCGAGGCGATGGCCTTGGCCCTCGCCTCCGTCCGCGCCCACGATCTGGGACACCACCTTCTCGGGGGCTCCGGCCTCGTCCTTCTCCGGCATCACCAGTTGCCAGGTGTACGTGGACGGCTCGTAGCGCACCTTGAAGGCGTCGGTGTGCTCGCCGGCCTGCGAGAGCACGGTCATCGGGTGGGCGGGCCCGGAGTCCGCGAGGCGTACGACGACGCCGAGAGTGAAACTGTCCCCGGTGTCCACGACGGGCCCGTCCGCAGCGGCATACCCGCTCTCGCCGTCCAGCAGCAGATGCCCGTCACCGACGAGTGCCGGCGGTACGTAGGTGCAGTCCGGGTCGATGTCCGGGATACAGGAACTGTCGGAGCCCCGGTAGATCGAAGCCCCCGTGCCGATCCGCAGCGGCGTGCCGTCCGACTGCTCGGGGCTCACACCGTCCGTCGCGTTCTCCAGCGACCAGTGGCCGAGCAACTTCGGCTTGCGGTACGCCAGTTCGGCCACTTCGTTCGGCACCACGACCCGGTCGTGAACCTGTACGTCACCGATGTCCCCGTGCCACCGGTCCTGATAGCCGGCAGCCCCGCGGGCGCGCCCGATCTGGAAAGCGCCGGCCGCCTCGGCGGGAGTCGCGTCAGCCGAGGTCCCGGCCTCTTGGCTGTTGACGTACAGCCGCGCCTTTCCGGTCTCGGCGTCGTACAGCCCCAGCAGATGGGCCCACTCGCCGGTCTCGGGGGCGCCGCCGGACACCTGCGCGCCGCCGATCGCGAACGACCAGGCGGGCCCGGAGTCCTGACGGCGCAGCCCGAGGCTGAAGCCGGGCGCCCCGTCGGCGTCCTGACTGACGACGGTCATGTTCCGGTCGGTTTCGGCGGGCCGTACCCACGCGCTCACCGCAAAGGTCTTACGGATGTCGGTCGCCGGGGCGTCCGGGGTGAGAAAGCCGTGGCCGCTTCCGTCGAGGCCGACCGTGGCGGTGGTCGTGGTGCCCGCGGGCGCGGGGCCGCCGAAGGTCACGCCGGTCCCGGCACGGGCGGCGGTGCCGGTCTCGGCGGCGGCTGAGCGGGAGTCCACCGGGTCGTCCAGCTTCCAGCGGGCGACCGGAGCCCGGCCTTCCTTCACGTTGAAGTCGTAATGCGACTCCCCGCTGCTTCGGCCCGACCGGTCGATCGCGCGGACCGTCAGCGACTTGGGTCCCGCGGTGAGCGGCAGGTACGGAATGGTCACGGCCGCGCCCGGCCGCTCGGCGGAGACGGTTCCGTAGGGGCCGCCCAGGAAGCCGTACGTGTACGACACCACGTCTTCGGAGGGCGAGTCCATGGTGAAGTGGCCGTAGACGCCCACTCCGTCCACCCAGAACACGTCCTCCGGGTTGGGGTATTCGGGAGAGGTGATCGTCGCCTTCTCCGGGCTCACGTCGTCGTACACGAACGAGCAGACCGAGCCGTCGCCCTCGTCGCTCCACGCGGAGGTCGCCTTGCCGTCGTTCGCGCGGACATGCCAGGAGACGACGGTGTTCGCCGGGAGGTCGTTCGGCATCGTCCAGTACTGGCGCGACCCCGAGGAAAGAATGATGGTGGTGTAGGTACGCCGCTGTTCCACTCCGGCCGCGTCCGTCCACCAGGCTTCGAACTCGCCACTGACCGGGCTGGATTCGGCGGGCTGGTTGTCCTCCTCCGGGTCGTACAGCACTGCACTGAGCCTGGGCGGCGCCGAAACGTACGGCGTGTCGTCACCGGTCGCGCAGGCCTTGCCTCCCGACTGGAGGTCTTGGACAAGCGGCTGATTCGGTGGCAGGTTGCCCACCGCGTAGGCCGTCCCGGCAGCCGTGGCCAGCAGCGCCGCCACACAGCTCCCCACCACCGTCCGTCTGCGTCTGCCCGTCCTTGTGAACCTGGTCAAGTGGCCCTCCCCTGTGAGCATTTGACGCTCGTGGATCACACGAGCGCCTGAAGCTAACAGAGACCACTGACCGCACCGAAAGGGTTTTCTGGCCGACCTGTTCCAGAACTATCGGCGCCGTCGAAGCAGAACAACCAACAACGCCGGGAAGGCTCGGCAGGGGCACGGAAGTGCCCCAGGCGGAGCAGGCGTATGCGAAGCATCTTTGAAGCGAGGTGGAGCATCATCGCGTTGGAAGGGGATTCGGTCTGCGGCGGCGGGCTCCGTGATATCTGCCGCGGGTAGGCTTTGGCTGATCAGGCAAAGTCGGTGGGGACGAGGCATGGGCGGGGTCGAGAAGTCGCGGGGTGGCGGGGCCGAGCGGGCGACCTCGCGGGATGTCGCCCGGCTCGCCGGGGTGTCGCACACGGCCGTGTCCTTCGTCTTCAACGGGCGTGCCCAGGGCAACCTCTCCGCCGAGACGCAGGAGAAGATCCGCATGGCGGCCGAACAGCTCGGCTACCGGCCGAACGCGGTCGCGCGTGGCCTGCGCCGGAGTCGTACCGCCGTGATCGGTCTGGTCACGGACGAGATCGCCACCTCGCCGTTCGCCGGGCGGCTGCTGCGCGGGGCCATGGACATGGCGTGGAGCAGTGAGCACCTGGTGCTCACCGTCGACTCCGGGCAGGACCCGGCCGCCGAGGACGCGGCTGTCGCCGAACTGCTCGACCGGCGGGTCGACGGGATCATCTACGCCGCGCTGTCGTTGCGCCGCGCCCGCGTCCCGCAAGGGCTGCACCGCACGTTCGCCGTGTTCGCCAACTGTCTCCCCGAGGACGGCTCCCTCCCGGCCGTCATCCCCGCCGAGCGGGCCGGTGGCCGCAGCGCCGCGCGCGTCCTCCTCGACGCGGGCCACCGCCGTGTCGCCCTGGTGGGCGGTCTGGACGACATCGCGACCGCGGAACGGCTGCGCGGCTTCCGGGACGCGCTGCGGACGGTGGGGCTGACGGCTGGGAAGGACTGGGTCGTGCGCACGGGAGGGGAGATCTCCGCCGGGTACGAGGGAGCGTTGCGGCTGCTGGACGGTGTCCCCGCCGACCGGCGGCCCACGGGGATCGTCTGTTACAACGACCGGGTCGCCGCGGGCGTCCTCCACGCCGCCGCGCGCCTGGGCCTCGACGTGCCCGCCGAGCTGTCCGTCGTCGGCTATGACGACCAGGAACACATGGCGGCTTTCCTCAGCCCGCCCCTCACCACGGTCGCTCTGCCCCATCGCGCGATGGGGGAGACGGCCGTCCGCCTGCTCCTGGACGCCATCGACAGCGGGACCGCGCCGCCGGTCACCACCCGGCGGCTGGAGTGCCCCGTCGTCACGCGGGGTTCGGTGGGACCAGCTCCCAGCCCGTGACCTCGACGTCCGTCCCCGGCACGGTCAGTTCCGCGATGTCGTCGTCGCGTCGGTACACCCGTTCCGTGGCCGTCGCCCGGTCACCCGCGAACAGTTCCAGCAGGGAGCCGTCCACCAGGATCCGTACGGTGAGGGTCTCGCCCGGCGGGGTCGACAGGACCAGGGGGGCCGTGCCGTCCGGGCGGGAGCGTGGCCAGGCCGTGCGGTCCAGGGTCACCGTGCCGGACGCCGGATCGAGTCGCACGGTCAGTTCGGCCCCGGACGTGGCCCGCAGCAGACTCACGGTCGCCGCCGAACGGGCGGTCACCAGCAGGTCGTACGCGAGGGGGAGTGGCCGGTGCGGTCCTGGTGCGGCCGTGAACGGGACGGCCGCTCGCAGCAGTTCGAGCTCCGGAGCCGGTACGACCCGTAGCGTGCCGTCCGCGTGGGTGTCCATCACCCGGGGCGCCGTGAGGACGCCGGACCAGCCCGCGCGGTCCACCTCCTCGGGCGGGCGTGACTCCCAGGACCAGCCCCAGAGCAGGGCGCGGCCGGACTCCGTGTCCTGGAGGACGGCAGGGGCGTAGAAGTCACGGCCGAGGTCCAGCGGGCCGCCGCCCGTACCGGCCGCGAACCTCAACTCCCCTTTTCCGGCCTCGATCAGACGTCCTGCCAGATAGGCCGTGCTCAGCGGGTCGCCGTCCCACAGGGCCACCGCCAGCACCCAGTCGCCCCCGGGGGTCGCCCACAGCTGCGGGCACTCCCAGCCGATCGCCCGCTTGCCGAAGGCGTGGGCCGCCGCCGGGTCCCGGCCGTCCAGCAGGACTCCGGCGAACCGCCAGTCGTACAGGTCCTCACAGTCGTACACCAGGACGGACGGGGTGCCGTCGGCGTGGCCGGCGCCCATCAGCGCCCAGCGGCGGCCGGCGAAGCGGAAGACGAAAGGGTCCCGGAACATCGTCACGTCCAGGCCGGGTGGTGGGCCGGCGACCACCGGCGCCGGCAGTTGCTTCCACTTCCGGAGGCCGTCGTCCTCGGCGACGGCGAGACAGATCGCGCTCAGGCCCTGGTGGTCGTGGTCGATCCCGGAGTACACCGCTGTCGGCACACCACCGTCGTCCACCACGCAGCCGGACCAGCAGCCCGCCTCGTCCGGGCCGTCGGGTGTGGGGCGCAGGGCGATCCCGTGGTCGTCCCAGTGGGCGAGGTCGGGGCTGGAGGCGTGGCCCCAGTGAACGTTCGTGTGCACGGGGGCGTCGGGGTTGTGCTGGTAGAAGAGGTGGTACCGATCGCCCCAGCGGAACGGGCCGTTCGGGTCGTTCATCCAGTTGGCCGGCGGGCGGACCCTGAAACGCGGGCTGTTGTCGTCGGTCGACCGGCTCACGGAACTCAACGATTGACTCCTGCGGATGTGATGCCCTCGCGCAGAGGGCGCTGGCCGACGACGAACACGACGACGGCGGGGAGCATGGAGAGGACGACTCCGGCGAGGACGACGGAGATCGAGCCGGTGCCGAGGTTGCCCTGGAGGGAGACCAGGCCCAGGGGCAGCGTGAGGTTCTCGGTGGAGGTTTCGAGGATCAGCGGCCGGAAGAACTCGTTCCAGTGGTAGTTGAAGGCCAGCACGCCGACGATGGCGAGACCGGGGGCCGCCAAGGGGGCGTACACCGACCGGAAGACGCGCCACGGACCCGCGCCGTCGATCATCGCCGCCTCGCCCAGGTCCTTCGGCATGCCCAGGAAGTACTGGCGCATCAGGAAGGTGCCGAAGGCCGTCGGGAAGGCCGGGACGATGAGGCCGAGCAGGGTGTCGGTCAGCCCCATCGTCTTCAGTTCCAGGAAGACCGGGACCATCGTGACCTGCAACGGCACCATCATCGTGGCCAGGACCAGCGCGAACAGCGGCCTCTTGAAGCGGAATTCGAGGCGGGCGAAGGCATAGCCCGCCAGGCCCGCGGTGATCATCTGGCCGGCCGCGATCAGCGCGGTCACCAGCGTGGAGTTCAGTGCGTACAGCCAGACGTCGATCTGGTCGAAGACCCCGCGGTAGGCGTCGACGGTGGGGTCCGTGGGGATGATCTTCGGCGGCAGGTCGAAGGACTCCGCCGGCGTGCGCAGTGACGTCGACACCGTCCAGATGACCGGTCCGAGCGTCAACAGGGCGCACAGCGCCAGGCCCGCGATCCGGCCCCAGGGCGCCAGGCCGTGCCGTACGCGTGACGCGGTGGGGCTCGTGCGGGGACCCGGCATCGAACCCGATGGACCCTGCATCGCACCCGATGCCGAACCCGAACCCGAAGCCGAACCCGGACTCGATACCGAACCCGAAAGGGAACTCGTGCTCATCTGACTCACCCGGCTCACTGGTAGTGGACGTAACGCCGGCTGAGCCGGAACTGGAGTGCGGTGACCGCCATGATCAGGGCGAAGAGCAGGACGCCCACGGCGGACGCCTCGCCGAAGCGGAGCTGCTCGAACGCCGTCTCGTAGATGACCATCACGACCGTGCGTGTCGAGTCGCCGGGACCGCCCGCCGTGAGGACGTACGGCTGCTCGAAGACCTGGAGGGCGTTGATGATGCCGACCACGGACGCCACCAGCAGCGTGGGCGACAGCAGCGGCAGGGTGATGGCGAGGTGTTTGCGCACCCCGCTCGCGCCGTCCAGCGAAGCCGCCTCGTGCACCTCTTTCGGGATGTTGTTCAGGCCGCCGACGAACAGCAGGAACGAGAAGCCGAACTGCTGCCAGACGTACGCCAGGACCACGGCCGCCATCGCCCCGTTCTCCGAGGTCAGCCAGGGGACCGAGGGGATACCGACGGTGCCGAGGAGCCAGTTCACGGGGCCGAAGTCCTGGTTGAACAGGTACTTCATCACCACCGAGATGGACGCGGCGGACAGCACCAGTGGGAAGAAGAACGCCGAACGGAACACGGACCGCAGCCACTTGGGCATCCGGCCGTTCACCGCGATCGCCAGCACGAGCGCGATCAGCAACTGGAGTGCGACCGCGAGCACCATGAAGACGAGCGTGTTGCGGAAGGAGACGAGGACCGTCGAGTCGGTAAGGATTTCGCGGTAGTTGGCCGCTCCGGCCCAGCGCGGGTCGTCGATCACGTCCCACTGGAAGAGGCTGAGGACGATCGAGCCGACGATCGGTACGACCGTGAAGACGACGATGCCGACGACGGTGGGCGCGAGGAACAGTACGGCGAGGAGGCGGGTGCCCCGGGTGCGGGCGGTGGCGGCGGCCGTGGACCCGGACGACTTACGGGTCTGACCGGTCCTGCGGTTCCTGCGGTTCCCGCGGCTCCTGCGGGTGCGGGCGGGTTCCGGCCCTACGGGCCTGATCTCGGTGTTCGTCACACTTCACGCTCCATGGCCTGCTCCAGGTCCCCCTGCAGCCGACGCAGCGCGGGACGCACCGCGCCGGGGCTCGCAAGGGCGGTTCCGGTGTGCTTGATCAGCAGCTGCTCGACCTCGTTGACCTGCGGCGGGGCCGGGATCGGGCCGGTGGTGGGGATCTTGTCGAGGGTGTCGTAGAAGACCTGCCAGTGGGCCGGGCCGGTCTCCCGGTAGCGGGCCTCGTCGACCATGGAGCGGCGGGCCGGAGTGGTCTGGTTGGCCGCGAAGAGCTGGGTCATCACGTCCTTGCGGGCGGTGTACTTGATGAACTCCCAGGCCTCGTCCCGCAGCTTCGAGGTGCGCAGCATCGCGTACCCGGCGGCGCCGAACTGGTGACGCCGGGTGCGCCGGCGCGGGAAGTACCGCACGTCGTAGTCGGCCGGTTTCATGCCCGCCTCATGCAGGCCGCCCGCCCAGAAGCCGCCCGCGGGCGTGGCACCGACGCGGCCGGTGGAGAAGACGCCGACGAGGTTGCGGCCGTCGCCGCCCTCCGGCCGGGTGCACAGGTCCTCCTGGACGAGGGAGGAGAGGTAGTCGTAGACCTCCGCGACGCGGTCGGAGTCGGCCAGGGGTGTCGTCCACCGGTAGCCGCCGCCCCGGCCGCGCCGCTGCGCCTCGGGATAGAAGGAGTTCCAGAGCCAGTCGCCGCCGGGGGCCTTGGACTCGGTGAGAAGGTTGGTGTCGTTGGCGAAGAGCCAGGGGACGACTCCGCCCCACAGCCGGTTGGTCCAGAAGTACGGGGTGAACCGGTCGCCGTTGCTGCGTTTCATCGCCCGCAGCAGCGTGGTGAAGTCGTCGTGGGTCCAGTCGTCGTCGGGGAGGTCGGCGCCCGCGCGTGCGAGGACCCGGCTGTTGAGGTACATGTCGGCCGCGTTGAACTCGACCGGCAGCTGGTAGAGGCTCCCCTCGTACATCATCGACTCGACCAGCGAGGGATGGACGTCGGCGAAGTACGTGCGCAGCTCGGCCGCGTCCCGCTTCGCCCACCTGTCCAGCGGTACGCCGAGCCGCTTGGCGAAGAGCTGCACGCCCTCGGTGGCGACGTACACGAGGTCGGGTGCCGTGCCCGCGGCGATCTGGGTGAGGATCTTGGAGAAGAAGTCCGACCAGTCGTAGGCCTGTACGGGGTTGATGCGGATCCTGATGTCGGGGTGGACCTCGCGGAATCCGTCGCGCAGGGCGCGCTGTGCCTCGGGGTTGAAGGCGGAGCCCAGGGTGGCGATGACGAGCGAGCCGTCGTCGCGGCCGGGGATGTCGGCGGCGGTGAGGCGGTCCCAGCCGGCCGCGACGCCGGCGAGAGCGGCGGCTCCGGCGCCGTACGCGCCGTAGCGCATCAGGGCCCGGCGGGAGAGGAGCGAGTCGGTCATCGGCGAGCCTAACTCGTGTTAGCCGAAGTGTGATTCCACGATGATGAGAACCCCGCTGCGGCTCTGTCAAGACATGTGCGGAGAAGAGGAGTTGGAGCGCGAAGGGTTGACCTTTAACGAGTTAGGCGTACGGTTCCGATGCACAAGATCCGCGTCCCGACGACGATGTCGGGGAAGGGAGCCGCACGATGCGTGGCATGAAGAGGAGTTCGCCGGGTTCGCTGGGTCTGCCGGGTCCGCTGGGTCCGGGGGAGACGCTGTCCAGGCGGTCGCTGCTGACGGCCTCGGCCGTCGGTGCCGCCGGTGCGCTGTTGCCGGGCCTCGCGGGACCGGCGACGGCGGTGCCCCTGGAGGCGACGGCCGCGTGCACGGGCAGCTACCGCGCCGAGTACCACTTCACGGTTCCCGACCAGTGGATGAACGACCCGCAGCGCCCGATCTGGATCGACGGCGAGTACCACTACTACTACCTCTACAACCCCGACTACTCGACGGGCGGCACGACGGCCGGCACCGCCTGGCGCCTGGCCACCAGCACCGACCTCGTCTCCTTCACCGACCGGGGCATCGCCGTGCCGAAGGACACGACTCCGGGCGGCGATGTCTGGTCCGGCTCGGCGGTGGTCGACACGGACGACACGGCGGGCTTCGGCGCGGGCGCGGTGATCGTCATCGCCACCATGGCGCCCGACGAGGTCACCCAGGCCCAGTACCTGTACTACTCGACGGACGACGGCCACACCTTCACGAACCACGGCACGGCCCCGGTCCTCCCCAACCCCGGGGTACGGGACTTCCGCGACCCCAAGGTGATCCGCGACGAGGAGCACGGGCGGTGGGTGATGCTGCTCGCCGAGAACGACAAGGTCGGCTTCTACCACTCCGCCGACCTCAAGGCGTGGACGTACGTCGGCGGCTTCATCAAGGGCGGCATCGGCGTCCTGGAGTGCCCCGACCTGTTCCGGATCAGGGCGGACGACGGGACCTGGAAGTGGGTGCTGGGCGTCAGCGCCAACGGCAAGGGCTCCGGGCTGCCGAGCACGTTCGCCTACTGGACGGGTTCCTTCGACGGTACGACCTTCACCGCCGACGCGTCCGATCCCCAGTGGCTGGACCACGGCTGGGACTGGTACGCGGCGGTCACCTTCGACAAACGTGACGCGAGCGGGGTCCTGGACCCTGACGTGCGGTACGCGATCGGCTGGATGAACCACTGGGACTACGCGAACACCACGCCCACCATCGAGTGCGACGGCTTCAACGGCACCGACTCGATCGTCCGCGAGATACGACTGAAGCACGCGTCGGGTACGTATTACCTGGCGTCCCGGCCGGTGGCGGCCCTGGACGACCATGTGTCGCGCACGGTGCACCTCGGCGACATCGCGGTCGACGGCACACGACCGCTCGACTACACGGGTACCGCGTACGAGCTGACCTGTGAGATCACCTGGGACCAACTGCTGGGCGCCGGCCTCCAGTTGCGGCGGTCGTCGGACGGTGGGCGGCACATCGACGCGGGAGTCTACGGCGACTACGCCTTCGTCAACCGCGGTTACACCGTGAGCCCGGACGCCTCCGGCCGCTGGCAGGAGAGCCGCACGCCGTTCGACCTGTCCGCCGGCACGGTCCGCCTGCGGATCCTCGTCGACCGCACGTCCGTCGAGATGTTCGTCGGCGACGGCCGGTACGTGCACTCGACCGAGGCCTTCCCCGACCCGTCCGACACCGCACTGGCGCTGTTCACGATCGACGGGCAGGCGGTGTTCCGGAACGTGGTGATCCGGGAGTTCACGGTCTGATCCGACGGCAGGGGAATCCGACGACGGACGTCACGAACGTGGAGGCCGGAGCGGCGGGCGCGACGGTGGCCACCGGTGCTCCGCGGCCGACGAGGATCGGGCCGAGCAGGGAGCCGCCGCCGATCCCGTGGACGCCCCCGGCGATGCCGACGGCCACGGCGAGCGACCTCGTCGCCCGAGGCGATGGCGGGCGGGTGGCGCGGGCCGGCGCCGGGCGCACGGTCCGCAGCCGCAGCCGCAGCCGCAGGCCGAGCGGCAGCAGCAGCGCGGCGATGAGGAGGCGGAAGACCCGTGGGCCCGGAACGGCGAAGACACGGATCACCGTGCCGATGACCAGGCCGGGCACGGTACCCGCGATGAGCAGGCGGGTCAGCGGTCCTCCCGGACGTCCGGCCCGCCAGTGGCGCAGGAGGGCGCCGGGGCCGGCCACGACGTAGTACAGCAGGTTCGTCGGTGTCACCGCCGGGCTCGGCACGCCCAGGACGCTGACCGTTCTCGTGAACATCGATCCGGCCTGATCCAACCGCCTCCCGAAGGAAATGAACAACCGTTGCGGCACCATGCCTGGATGAGGGTCGCGATGTCCGGCGAATCGGATGGTGTGACACGGCTTCGGCGTCGAGAATCGTCGAATGCGTGAAGTGAAGCTGTCCGACGGGGTCGTCACGCTGTCCCCGCTGCGACTGGACGACGTGGAGGCGCACCTCGCGGGGGAGGACGAGCTGCTCGCTCGTCGGCTCAACGGCGGACCCGGGACACGGGAGAGCGTCGAGGCGTACGTCCGGCACTGCCTGGAACAGTGGGAGACCGCCGGGCCGCTCCGCGCTTTCGGCATCCGGGCGGGCACCGCCGAAGTGCTCGCGGGGACGGTCGACTTGCGGTTCGCGGCAGAGGGGCTGACTCCCGGTCAGGTGAACGTCGCCTACGGCCTGTATCCGTCCTGGAGGGGACGTGGTCTGGCTACCCGTGCGGTCCTCTTGGCGTCCCGGTACGCGGCGAATGAGGGGGGAGAGGAGGCGGTGATCCAGGTCGAGCCGGACAATCCCGCATCGGCCGCAGTCGCGCAGCGGGCAGGGTTCAGCCCCGGCAAGCAGACGCGCAGCAAAGACGGCACACGGTTCAACTGGTACATCCGGGAACTACGGCTCACGACCCGGTGACGAGCGGCAGCTACGGGACGACCCGCATGCCTGGTCCTGCGGCCGTGGGGACGCCGGCCGGTGGGCGTCTGGTCTCAGCCCTGTGCCTGGATCTCGGCGTCGGCGACGGCGATGGCGACGCCGAGTGCCGTGGCGATGTTGCCCGCTGCCGTCATGACCCGGGCGGTGCCCACGATGGGCGCGATGGCGACCAGGACGTCCTGAAGCTGGGCTGCGGTCATGCCGGCCTTGAGGGCGGGGTCGATATGGGCCACGTAGGAGATGGGCGGGGCGTCCGAGGCGGCGAGTGCCGCGATGCGCGTGAGCAGAAGCATGTCCGGGGCCAGCCCGCATCGCTCGATCGAGTCGACCGTCATGGCGGCGAGGGTGTCGAGGACGGGGGTGTCGGATGCAGTGGACATGGTGCAGGCCCTCCTGGGTGTGTTTCCGCTGGTGGGGGTCAGGCGGAAGAAACGGACTTCCGCGGAGGTGGGGGTTCCCCTCCACGGTAGAACCGATCCAGGTCTCGCGCATGGGGGTCATGTCCGTCCACGACGACCATCTCGTCGTGGACGTCGTGGACGTCGTGGACGTCGTGGACGTCGTGGACGTCGGCTCGTCGGCTCAGCGCAGGCGGCGCGGCGCGCCGTGCTGCTTCCCGGCGCCTTGTGGCGCGTCCTGCGCCTCGCGCAGGTCGGGGGTGGTGGCGTTCACGGCGTCGTACCAGTTCCCGTAGCGGTCGGCGAAGTACGGTGCCGACATGCCGTGCAGCAGGATGCTGAGGCCGATGGTGGCCGCGACGACTCGGCTCAGCAGTCCGATCCCGGGCACGTGGTCCTCCACCAGGAGGAGTCCGAAGACCACGGAGGCCAGGCCGCGGGGGCCGAACCAGCCGACGTAGGCCACGGTGGGCAGCCGCATTCCGGTGCCGGCCAGAGCGAGGGCCACCGGAAGCATTCTGACCACCGTCAGGCTGAGCACCGCGTACGTGATGATCCGCCAGTCGAGGTGGTCCAGTGTCGGGCCGAGCAGGACCGCGCCGAAGACCAGGAAGCTCAGGGAACCCAGCAGCCCGCCCGCGTACTCGGCCAGGTCAGCGGGCCGCTCCTTGGCTGGTTCCGCGTTCGTCGACTTCCTGTCTGTCGACTTCCCGTCTGTCGGGTTTCCGCCCTCCGGGTCGCCCTTGCGTAGTGCGACGCCGAAGGCGAAGCCTCCCGTCCAGGCGGCGATGAAGCCGCTTCCGTCCGTGGCCGTCGCCACGCTGTACGCGGCGAAGGCCACCGCGAGGACGACCACCTGCTGCCATTCACCCATCACCCAGCTCCGGGCCCGCGCGAGGGTCAACAGCCACCCTCCGACCCATCCGAAGGCCAGCCCCACCGCGGAGCTGACCACCAGGGCCCGCCAGAACACTCCGCCCACGCCCTCCTCGGAGGCGGTCGTGCCGGGGATCGAGGCGAGGAACAGGAGGAAGAACGGCAGCACCAGGCCGTCGTTCAGTCCGCTCTCGACGTTGAGCCCGTGCCGCACGAGAGCCGGGACACGCGGGCTGGAACTGGCGGTCTTGCCGAGCGCCGCGTCCGTGGGGGCGAGAACCGCGCCGAGCAACGCGAACTCCCAGAGGGTCAGGCCGGGAAGCAAGGGCCACGCCAGCAGCCACCCCGTCGCGATGCTCAACGGCAGGCCGATGGTCAGCAGCCGCAGGGGCAGGAAGCCGCCCGTGCGCAGGTCGTGTCGGCGCACGGTCATCGAGTCGGTGAAGAGCATGAGGGCCAGGGCGGCCTCGATCAATGTCAGGATCGGGCCGGCGTCATGGCCCAGGTCGAGAACGTCGAACCCGAGCGGCCCGATGAGCACTCCGAAGCCGGTGAACACCATCGGAGCCGACACCGGCGTCGAGGCCAGGCGGCGCGAGAACAGCGCATAACCGGCGGTGACGGCCGCGACCGCGGCCCCGGTCCAGGCGCTGCCACCACTCATGACGCCCCACTCCTCTTGTCGCAACGCGCAAACGCGCAAACGTGCAACGCGCAACGCCGTGACCGCGCGACGGCAAGCCGGCCGCCCGGCCGTGCGGCAGCCGCGCCGCGAGGACTGCACCTCGTGGGGCAGCAGGGCCGAGCGGGAATCAGTGTGGCGCTTGGTCGGATCCCGGGTACGGCACCGACACGCGGCACCTGTGATCCACGAGGGCCACTGCGGTCCGCGAGGGCCACTGCGGTCCGCGAGGGCCACTGTGATCCACGAGCGCCACTGCGATCCGCGCCGGCCGCTTCGATCACGCGACGGGCTACGCGTCCCCGGCAGGGTTCATGCTCCGTCGGCTTCGGTCACCCGGCGTATCAGGTCCACCCAGGTGTCCTGGAGGCGGGTGACCGGGACTTCGCACCCCATGCGCAGATAGTCCGTCGTCTCGAAGTTCGCGAAGGCGAGCAGGGCGTGCGCGAGCATGTCGCGATCCCCTTCGACGCCGGCCTCGCGCAGGAGAGCCGAGACGTGCCGGTGGAACGCGCGGCCGGTGTCGGAGGCGTGGCGGCGGTCGTGCAGCACCTGGCGTCCCAGCGCCGCGCCCAGGTCCATGTCGGTGGCGATGCGCTCGATCAGCGCACGGCCGAACGCCTCCAGCCGGTCCCGCGCGGACGCGCCCGGTCCCAGCGGCGGAGGACCTTCCGTGTACGCCTCCTCGAACTCGGCCTCGGCCGCACCGAGGAGGGCGAGCAGGAGCCCGTCACGGTCGCCGAACCGGCGGAAGAGCGTGCCCTTTCCCACCCCGGCCGCCTCCGCGACCTCCTGCATGGTCACGTGCCCGGCCCCCCGCTCGGCCACCAGCCGGGCGGCCGCGTCCAGCAGCCGGGCACGGTTGCGCACGGCGTCGGCCCGCTCGGCGGCGGTGCCGTCCGGTTTGTGCATCACGGGGTGAGCTGCTGGTGCCCTATGACCGCGAGCAGTTCCAGCTTGCTGTGGCTTTCCGTGCCGGGGCGCGTGGTCAGCACCACCAGGGTCTGGGCGCGGTTCTCGGTGAACAGGACCTGGCCGTCGACGTCGATGCGGCCGAGGTCGGGGTGGAGGACGGTCTTGCCCTCGTCGTAGCGCTGAGCGACCTCCTGGAGTGCCCACAGGCGGACGAACTCGGGGCTGTGTTCCTGGAGTTCGGCGAGGATCCGGGCGGCCCGGGGGGTGTCGCTGCCGGCCGTGAGCGCGACCCGCAGCCGGGCCGCCTGGGCGCGGCCGTGACGTTCGTGGTCCTCCTCGGGATACACCAGACGCTCGGCGGGGTCCATGAACCAGCGGTAGTAGGCGCTGCGGGCCAGACCGGAGTGCCGGGTCTGGTCGCCGAGGAGGGCGATGGCCAGCGGGTTCATCGCGAGGGTGTCGGCCATGTCGGTCAGCACCAGGGCCGGGGAGTCGTCCAGGCGGTCCAGCACCCGCATCAGCGTCGGGCTGACGTGCTCGGAGCGGTGGAGGCGGGCGGGGGCGTTGTGGCCGATGAGGACGAAGAGGTGGTCGCGCTCGTCCAGGGTCAGCCGCAGCGCCCGGGCGAGGGCGGTGGTGATCTGGACGGAGGGCTGCGGAGCGCGCTGCTGTTCCAGGCGGGCGTAGTAGTCGGTGGACATGCCGGCGAGCTGGGCGACCTCCTCGCGGCGCAGCCCCTGGGTACGCCTGCGCGGCCCCTCGACCAGTCCCACGTCGCGGGGGCGCAGCGTCTCACGCCGGTGGCGCAGGAACTCCGCCACTTCCTTCTTGTCCATGTCGTCCATGGTCGCCGCTTCCCGCCCGGCTATCCAGAGACCGCCGATCCATGGCTGAGCGGTCCTCTCCCGCCTGTGGGAAGGCGCTCCTACGGTCGACGCCGAGGCCGCCTTCCCCGCGACGGCCGTGATCGCCTCCCGGTCCTTACAGGTCAGACGCCGCTGAGGACGGCGAGGACGTTGTCGTAGGTGCCGTTGGCCTCCGCGTCGCGCACGAACCGGGCGCGTTCGACGACGAGTTCCTTGGCGTCGGGCTTCTCCCGCAGGAGGTGGAGGGTCTCGGTGAGGAAGTCGTCGAGCGGCATGGAGTTCTCGTCGTCCTGCTGCCCCAGCAGGGTCGTGCGCACGCCCGGCGGAGCCACCTCGATCACCTGGACACCGGCCGCGGCCTGTGTGAGCTGCACGCGCAGGCTCTCGGAGAAGGAGTGCAGCGCGGCCTTGGTCGCGTTGTACGTGGGGGTGATCGGCAGCGGTACGAACGCCAGCGCGGAGGTGACGTTCATGACGGCCGCGCCGTCCTTGCCGATCAGCAGTGGCAGGAAGGCGTACGTCACCCGGATCGTGCCGAGCAGGTTGACCGTGACGTGGTCCTCGGCGACCGGGAGCGAGGCCGGGTCGAGGAGGTCCTCGCGCAGCATGATGCCGGCGTTGTTGACCAGCACGTTCAGCTCCGGATGGTGCGCCGCCACCGTTTCGGCGGCGCGGGCGATCGACGTGGGGTCCGCGATGTCGAGGACGAGTGCGTCGATGCCCGGGTGCTCGGCCGTGATCTCGTCGAGGAGCTCCTTGCGCCGGCCGGCGACGATCACCTTGTTGCCGGCCTCGTGCAGGCGCAGGGCCAGGCCGAGCCCGATGCCCGAGGTGCCGCCGGTGATCAGGATGGTGTTGCCGGTCATCTTCATGGGGGTCTCTCCTTCGCTGGTCGCGGGCCGGTGAGCCGCCCGCAGCCTCGACCGTAGGAGCGCCCGCTCAGGGGCGGGAGAGGAAGGTTTATCCATGGACCGACGGTCCCTGCCTCATGCGCGCAGGTCAGTCCTGCTGCTTGGCGTCGATCTCGGCGATCAGGGTCTCGATGCGGGTCTTGATCTCGTCGCGGATCGGGCGGACGGCCTCGACGCCCTTGCCGGCCGGGTCCTCCAGGGCCCAGTCGAGGTACGTCTTGCCGGGGAAGATCGGGCACGCGTCGCCGCAGCCCATCGTGATGACGTAGTCGGACGCCTGAACGGCTTCCGTGGTCAGGACCTTCGGCTTCGCTTCGGCGATGTCGACGCCGACTTCCTTCATGGCCTCGACCGCGGCCGGGTTGACCTGGTCGCCCGGGATGGAACCGGCCGAGCGGACCTCGATCCGGTCGCCCGCGAGGTGGGACAGGAATCCGGCGGCCATCTGCGACCGGCCGGCGTTGTGAACGCAGACGAACAGCACGGAGGCGAGCGGGAGCGGGCTGGAGGACATCGGTTCTTCCTTCGTGAGTGGGCCGTGGGATCCGCCTCTTCGGGGCATGAGGCTCCGTGTCGCGCGGGGATGCGGGTCCGATTCCATGGATCACCCCGGACTGGTATCAGTCTAGAGTGATGTGAAAGTATCAGCCCATGATGATGTCAGTCGACGCTGATCTGATGCGGGTTCTCGCGGACCCGATCCGGCTCCGGATCGTCACCCTGCTCGCCAAGGAGACGCTGTGCAGCACGCACCTGATCGAGGAGACGGGGGTCAGGCAGACCAACCTCTCCAACCATCTGAAGGTGCTGCGCGAGGCCGGGGTCGTGGAGACGGAGCCGTGCGGCCGGTTCACCTACTACCGGCTCAAGCCCGATGTCATCTCGTCTCTCGCGGGCCAGTTCGCCGATCTCGCCGAGACGGCGCGCGCCACCGCCGAGAACAACGTCAAGCGGTCCTGCCCCTGACCCGGCGGCCTTCGCCGTCGCCCGCACCGGGAGTCCCGTCGACCGTCACCGAGGAGTTGTGTTGACCGCCACCGAGGAGTCCTGTTGACCGCCACTGATGCCACCGAGAACGACGGGGTCGGGGAGTTCGCCATGGCCTCCGCCGCGACCGGGGGCGGTCCGCGGCCCGCCCCGGGTGCCACCCCGCCCCGCGCGCCGCTGACCGCCAAGGTGACCGCCGAGTTCATCGGCACCGCCCTCCTGGTCGCCGTCGTGGTCGGATCCGGCATCCAGGCCACCGAGCTGACCCGCGATGTCGGTGTGCAGCTGCTGGCCAACTCGATCGCCACGGTCTTCGGCCTCGGCATCCTGATCCTGCTGCTGGGCCCGGTCTCGGGCGCCCACTTCAACCCCGTGGTCACGCTGGCCGAGTGGTGGACGGCGCGGCGCGGCGGCGAAGACGGAGGCGACGGCGTCACGGCCCGCGAGGTCGCCGTCTACGTCCCCGCGCAGATCGCCGGCGCAGTCGCCGGGGCGATCCTGGCCGACGCGATGTTCGGCAAGCCCCTGGTGGAGTGGTCCACCCACGACCGCTCGGCCGGGAACCTCCTGTTGGGCGAGGTGGTGGCCACCGCCGGCCTGGTCCTGCTGATCTTCGGCCTGGCCCGCACCGACCGACTTCGCTTCGCACCCGTCGCGGTCGCCTCGTACATCGGCGCCGCGTACTGGTTCACCTCGTCCACGTCCTTCGCCAACCCGGCGGTGACCGTCGGCCGCACCTTCTCCGACACCTTTGCGGGCATCGCGCCCGGCTCGATCGCGGGCTTCGTGGGCGCGCAACTCGTCGGCGGTGTGGTCGGCTTGGCCCTGGTGGCGCTCGTCTTCCGCGCGGGTCGAACGACTCAGCCCGGGGATCCCAGCATCTGCCCCATGGCAGCCACCACCGACGGCTCCACCTTGTAGTACACCCACGTGCCGCGCCGCTCGGAGGTGAGCAGGCCGGCCGCCTTGAGCTTCTTCAGGTGGTGGGAAACGGTGGGCTGAGAGACCCCGACGTCGGAGATGTCGCACACGCACGCCTCCCCGCCCTCGTGCGAGGCGACCAGCGAGAACAGTCGAAGTCGCACCGGGTCGCCGAGCGCCTTGAACATCGCGGCGGTCCGTTCGGCCTCCTCGGCCGTCAGCGGGCGCTCGGTCAGCGGCGGGCAGCATGGCACGACGCTCTCGGCAACGTCCGGGGCCGACAGCGGCAACGCCTTGATGTTCGACATACGCCTATGTTGACACACGTCGAACCAGGCAGGTGGGGGCAGGCGGGGTCGCCTCGGCGGCACGAAGGGCGCCCGGTCGCCGGCGTGCTCGTTTCGATAAATGTCTATGTTGACGCTTATCGATACAGATGCCATGCTGGGCCTCGCGCAAGCCATCGACAGATGTCGAAACAAGGTTCGAAACAAGTGTCGAGGCAAGTGTCGGAACAAGTGTCGGAACAAGTGTCGGAACAAGCGAGGAGTCGCCGTGAACGCGCCTGCCCCCACCGAGCTGCCCGTCGTCGTGGTCGGAGCCGGTCCCGTCGGTCTTGCCGCCGCCGCTCACCTCGTCGGCGAGGGCCTGGAGCCCCTGGTCCTGGAGGCCGGGGCGGTCGCGGGAGCGGCGGTGCGGGAGTGGTCGCACGTGAAGCTGTTCTCGACCTGGGGAGAGGTGGTCGACCCGGCCGCCGAGAAGCTGCTTGCGCCGACCGGTTGGACCAGGCCCGACCCGGCGACCTACCCGTCCGGCGGCGACTGGGCGGCCCGGTACCTGGAGCCCCTCGCCGCGGCCCTCGGCGGGCGGGTCCGCTTCGGCGCGACCGTGACCGGCGTTTCGCGGAGCGGTCGCGATCGCATCGTCGACGCCGACCGCGAGACCCGGCCCTTCGTCGTGCACGTCGAGTACGCCGACGGCCGCGAGGAGCGGATCTTCGCCCGCGCGGTGATCGACGCGTCCGGCACGTGGAGCACGCCCTCCCCGGCCGGTGCCGACGGGCTTCCCGCGCTCGGTGAGAAGGCGGCCGCCGACCGCATCACGTACCGGGTCCCCGACCTGAACGACCCCGCCGTCCGGGCCCGCCACGCGGGCAGGCGCACCGCGGTCGTGGGCTCCGGGGCGTCCGCCTTCACCGCACTCGCCTACCTGGCCGACCTCGCCAAGACCGACGACGGCAAGGCCACGAAGGCGGTCTGGGTCCTGCGCCGCGGCATCTCCGGTGCCACCTTCGGCGGCGGCTCGGCCGACCGGCTTCCCGCCCGCGGCGCTCTGGGCCTGGCCGCGAAGGCCGCGGTGGACGACGGCTACGCCGACGCGGTCACGGGCTTCCGCACCGAGGCCATCGAGGCCGTCGAGGCCGTCGAGCGCGACGGCGGTGGGCGCGACGGCGGTGGGCGGCTGGTCCTGGTCGCCGAGGACGGCCGACGGCTGGAGCCGGTGGACGAGGTGATCGTGCTGACCGGGTTCCGCCCCGACCTGTCCTTCCTGTCCGAGGTCCGCCTCGACCTGGACGAGCGCCTCCAGGCCCCGGCCGCGCTGGCGCCGCTGATCGACCCCAACCAGCACTCGTGCGGCACCGTCCCCCCGCACGGCCACCACGAACTCTCCCACCCCGAACAGGGCGTCTATCTGGTCGGCATGAAGTCCTACGGCCGCGCCCCGACGTTCCTGGCGATGACCGGCTACGAGCAGGTCCGCTCCGTCGCCGCCGCGATCGCCGGTGACCTGGAATCCGCCGACCGCGTCGAACTCGCCCTCCCGGAGACCGGCGTATGCGGCGGCGCCGGGCTGTTCGACGCCCCCGAGGCCGACCAGGACGCAGGAGGCTGCTGCTCGCCCGCGCCCGCTCTCGTCCACGGGACTGCAGAGGCTGGGGTGCCAGAGAGCACTACGGAGGCGACCGGCCGCAGGAGTTCCGGGCCTATCTCCGCGCCGTGACCAACGTCGGCATCTCCCTGGGCGCGCTCGGAGCGGGGTGGGTCGTACAGGTGGGCACCCTCACCGCCTATCAACTCATGGCCGTCGGCAACGCGATCGCCTTCGTGGTCTCCGCGGCGCTCCTGATCCTGCTCCCTCCGGTCGCGCCGGTCGCGGCCGTCGGCGGCCCGCGCTGGATCGCCCTCCGAGACCGCCCTTACCTGCTGCTCACCGTCCTCGACGGCGTCATGGCCATCCAGTTCAAGGTGCTCACCGTCGCCATCCCGCTCTGGCTGGTCGGTGCCACCACAGCCCCGCACTGGCTCATCTCGGGCACCATGCTCACCGGGACCGTCATCGTCGTCGCCTTCCAGATGCGAGCCAGCCGCAGCATCGATTCCCCCACGGCGGGCGGCCGCGCCTACCGCCGGGCGGGAGTCGCCTTTCTCATCGCCTGCTCGCTGATCTCCCTGTCCGCGGGGATACCCGCATGGGCTGCCGCAACCCTGCTCATCGCCGCCGTGGTGATCCACACGGTCGGCGAACTCTGGCATGCCGCCGCCGGCTTCGAGGTGTCCTTCGCGCTCGCCCCGAAGCACGTCACCGGCCAGTACCTGGGTGTGTTCGGCCTGGGCGCCGGACTGGCCGAGGCCCTTGGACCAGGTCTGCTCATCGCGCTGTGCATCACCTGGGGCCGCCCCGGCTGGTACGTCGTCGGAGCCATGTTCGCCCTGACCGGCCTGGCGGCACCGCTGGCCGTCCGCCGGGCAGAGCACCACGCTCGGACTCGAACCGTCCGAGGAGGGCAACCAGTCCGACCAGCCCGACCAGTCCAACCCGCCGACCAGTCCGACCAGTCCACTTTGTCGTGACTGGCTCTGTCCTGGCCGTGCGGGCGCCCGTTGGGATGGACGCGGTTCCGCCGCAGCCGCTGCTGAAAGGTCCTCGATAGCGATGACGATGACGATGAGGATGCCGCGCGCACGCTCGTTCGTGCAGGTCGACGTGTTTTTCACGAGCCCCTATTCCGGCAATCCGGTCGCGGTCGTCCTGGACGGGACGGATCTGAGCGACGAGGAGATGCAGCGCCTGGCGCGGTGGACGAATCTGTCCGAGACCACGTTCGTGCTGCCCGCCACCGTCCCGGAGGCGGACTACCGGCTGCGGATCTTCACTCCGCAGGGTGAGCTGCCGTTCGCCGGGCATCCCACCCTCGGTTCCGCGCGCGCCTGGCTGGACGGTGGCGGAATGCCGCAGCACGACGACCACATCGTGCAGGAGTGCGCCGCCGGCCTGGTCACCGTGCGCCGCGGCGAGGACGTTCTGTCCTTCGCCGCCCCTCCTCGGGTGCGCGACGGCGCGCTCGACGACGCGTATCTGAACCGGATCGTGGCCGCGTTCGGCATCACGCGCGACCGTGTCCTCGCCCACCAGTGGGTCGACAACGGACCCGGCTGGGCCGTGGTCCGGTTGTCCGCGGCCGAGGAGGTCCTCGCCCTCGAACCCGATCTCTCCCTCATCCCGGACGCGATGGTCGGCGCGATCGGGGCCTACCCCGACGGGTCCCCGCACCACTTCGAGATGCGCACCTTCGCCCCCGGCGTCGGCGTGCCCGAGGACCCCGCGTGCGGCAGCATGAACGCCGGCGTCGGGCAGTGGCTCACCGCCACCGGCGCCGCACCCTCCGCCTACCGGGTCTCCCAGGGCGCGAGAGTGGGCCGGGCCGCGAGCATCGGGGTCACCGCCGACACGGACGGCACCGTCTGGGTCAGCGGCGCCGCCGCCGTCTGCATCCGCGGCGCCATCACTCTCTGACCGCGCCGCCGCCCACGCCCTCGGGAGTGAGCGTCTTCATGATGACGTAGCTGGTCACCGGCGCCACGCTCGGCCCGATCGACGCCTGGCTGCTGCTGCGCGGCATACGCACCCTGCCGCTGCCGCTGCGGGTGCCCCGGCACAACGCCAACGGCCAGGCGCTCGCGGAGGCGTTGAGCGCGCATCCGCCGGTGGCGAAGGTGCACTGTCCCGGCCTGCCGACCCACCCGCAGCAACGTTCGTGCACGCCAACGGGATCAGCGACGAAGAGCTGCGGATGCTCGCCGACGCGGGCAGCTCGGTGTCGATCAGCCCGGACGTCGAGCTGAAGATGGGGTTCGGATCGCCGATGACCGGCCGGGCACCGGCCGCCGGTCTGCGCCCGACGCTGTCCGTCGACGACGTCCCGTCGGTCGGCGGCGACATGTTCTCCACGATGCGTACCGCCTTCGCCGTGCAGCGCGGCCTGGACGGTGGCCTGCGCTCCCGGGACCTGCTGGCCTTCGCCACCGTCGTCAGCGCCGGCCATCCCGGCCTGGTGGACACCGTCCTCGTGGCCGGGCGCGTGGCCAAACGCGACGGGGTGCTGGTGGGCGTGGACCTGCCGGCGCTGCGAACCCGACTGCTCGCATCACGCGACCGGATCGCGGCGGCCGCCGGCGTTCAGCTCGACGGCGCGTGGCGCCTCGTCCCGTGATTCCCTCACCGCCGGGCGGGCTCGTCGCCCTCGCGGTAGAGCACCAGGTGCTCATGGAAGAGAACGCCGTCGCGGACGTCGCCGGTGGCGGTGAAGCCGGTGTCGTCCACGTAGTCGAGGTGGTTGCCGGTGACGGTGTAGCTGCCGGTGTAGGCGCTGCGACGGTTGCCGCGGGCTTCGTCATAGCGGCCGTCGGGCAGTAGTTCCTGGCGGATGAACCCGTCCGCGGTCACCCACATGCCGACGTACGGGTGCGGGGCGCGGGGTGTGTCGTTGCTGGTCATGGCTCCACGATCGCCCCGGCGGCCGGGGCGAACCAGGCCGCCGTCCCCCCAGGTGAGGGCTTCCTGGGTGCCGGACACCTGGGATAACGGCGGCCTGGTTCCGACTCCGCCGCGCGACGAACCTGGTGGTCGGGCAGCCGCTTGTAGCTGCCGAAGACTCGCCTCGGACCTGCACCGGCGCTCATTTCGCGCAGCGGGGAATCCGAGAGGCGACCCCACCGAGGAGCGCGCACATGAGCATCACCGACACCGACACCGAGACCCACACCCACACCGCAGGCTGGAACCCCGAGGCCCTCGACGAGATCCTCGCGAACGACGAGGGCCGGCCCGTCCTGTTCACCAACGCCCGCATCCTGACCATGGACCCGCTGATCGGGACCATGACCGGCGCCGACCTCCTGTTCGTCGGCTCCCTGCTCGTGGGCGTCGGCCCGGGCATCATCACCGCCGCGGGGGACGACAACGCCATCGTCGTCGACTGCACCGGGACGACCATCGCCCCCGCCGTCGTCGACACCGTCGCCCTGGCCGGCGGCCGCGGCCGTCGCTCGGAGTACGTCGCGACGCTGACCCCGGGCAACGTCCCCGACTTCCTGGTGGTGCCCGACGAGCTCGCCGCCGACGCGCCGAGCGCCGTCGCCGCGCTCATGACTGCGCCGAAGCAGGTCCGCGCGCTCGTCGCGGCCGGCCGGCCGGTCCGGTGGGCCGGCGCGGACGTCCCCGGCCGGGCCACCGCTCCCGAGGCGGGCATCCCCGCCGCCGACGACCTGACCGGCAGCCCGCGCGTCGGCGTCTGGATCGACCGGAACGACTTCCTGCACCAGGAGCTCACCGCCGACGGCCGCTACGACGAGACCCGGGGCGGACGCCCGCACGCCTACCAGGGCCGCTACTGGATCGACGGCGACCGCATCGACTACCTGGACGACCTCGGCTTCTGGGCCTACGGAGAGTTCCGGGACGACGAACTGCACCACGCGGGCTACGTCATGAAGCTCGGCTGACCTTCGCTCCGTCGCACAGCCCGCCCTCTCCCTCGCCCCGCCCCTTCTGCGTACGGAAAGAAGACCCCTCATGAACGTCAACGACACCACCAGCGCCGCCGTGCTCGAAGAGCTGCGGCGCCGGCCCGCCGACCGGCGGCGCGTCCTGTTCACCGGCGCGACCATCGTCACCATGGATCCCGCTCTCGGCGTCATCGACGGCGGCGACCTCCTCGTCGAGGGCGACACGATCACCGCCGTCGGCCGCGACCTCGACGCGGGCGATGCCGTGGTCGTCGACGCGACCGGCGCGATCCTCGCCCCCGGCTTCGTCGACACCCACCGGCACGCCTGGGAGGCCCAGCTGCGCCGGATCATGCCGGACGTCGACGACCTCGGCGGCTACGTCATGGCCACCCTGGCCGGCTACGCCACGGTCTACCGGCCCCAGGACATGTACATCGGCACCCGACTGGCCGCCCTGACCGCGATCGACAGCGGCATCACGACCATGCTCGACTTCTCCCACAACTCCCGCACCCGCGAGCACTCCGACGCCGCCGTCGAGGCCCTCGTCGACACCGGCATACGCGGCGTGCACGCCTCCATGGGCCCGCACTTCGGCACCTGGGACCGGCAGTGGCCCGGCGACCTGACCCGCCTCAAGGACCGGTACTTCAGCAGCGACGACCAGCTGCTCACCCTGCGCCTGGCCACCCTGGCCACCGACGAGATCGCCGGACCGGCACTCGCGTACGGCCCCGAACTCGCCCGCGTCGCAAAGGACTTGGGCATCGGGGTGAGCGTGGACGCCGTCTTCGGCGCCTCCGGCTCCGAGGCGGTCCTGCGCTGGGCCAAGGACGGCGTCCTCGGCCCCGACGTCACCCTCATCCACTCCACCGGACTGACCCCCGAGGCATGGAAGGCGATGGGGGAGACCGGCACCACGGTCGCCCTCGCCCCGACCTCCGACGCGCAGATCGGCCTGGAGACCGCGATCCCCGCCGTCGACGAGGCCCTCGCCGTCGGCATCCGCCCCGGACTGAGCATCGACGTCGAAGTCGCCCTGGCCAGCGACATGTTCACCCAGATGCGGGCCCTGCACGCCATCCAGCGGATGCGCGCGGTCAACGCCGCCTACGGCACCGACCGACAGCCCTCCCGCATCACCACCCACGACGTCCTCGACTTCGCCACCCTCCAGGGCGCCCGCACCAACGGCCTGGCCGGCGTCACCGGTTCACTCACCCCGGGCAAGAAGGCCGACCTGCTGGTCGTCCGGGCCGAGGACCTCAACAACATGCCGCTCAACGACCCGACCGGCACGATCGTGCTGGGCTCCGACGCCCGCAACATCAGCGCCGTCCTCATCAACGGCGAGCCCCGCAAGTGGGACGGCCGCGTCCTCGACGTCGATCTGGCGGCCCTGCGCGGCGAGGTGCACGCCTCGCGCGAGTACGTGCTGAACACCCCGGCTGCATGAGGGTTCGCCCTCGATCCATGGTCCCCGGCCGTGCCTTCCACTCCACGGCCGGGGACACCTCTTTGGAGTTCCCATGCCTCACCCCGTCACATACCTGCGGCACTCGGCGGCCACGTCCGACACCCCCGACCGGACCCCCTCCTGGGCCCCCGCAGCCCCGACCATCGCCCTGCCCGCCCTCCGCCACCGCCACGCCGACTGACTCCGGGGCCCTCCCGAGGGGCCGCCACGACCCGCACATCCGATGTCCGGGCCTGCCGGCGTTTGCCGGTGTCGCCGTCCCGCGTTCCCGTCTCTACCAACGCGTGATGGCGGGGGAGGAACAGCCGGACGCTGTTCCTCCCCCGCCATGACGGGTCGGACTTCAGATGGCCTGGGCGGTGGGCATGATCGTGATCTCGGTGAGGTTGACGTGGCGCGGGACGGCGGCCATGAACGCGACGGTCTCCGCGATGTCGGCGGACTGCAGACAGTCGATGTCGTGGATGAGGTCGGCCATCAGCTTGGAGGCGTCCGGGTCGGTGACGTGGTCGGGCAGTTCCGTCTCGACCATGCCGGGCTCGATGGTGGCCACGCGGACCATCTTCGGGCCGAGTTCGACGCGCAGCAGCCGGGTGAGGTGGCTGATGTACGCCTTGGTGCCGGAGTAGACGGAGAACTTCTCCAGGATGCGGGTGGCCGCGATGGACGAGGTGTTGATCAGGTCGGCGGGCCTGCCCTGGGCGGCGGACTCCGTCAGGTGGGGGAGGAACCCGGCGATCACGTTCATCAGACCGCCGATGTTGAGGTCGATCTGGCGCTGCCAGTCGTCGACCTTGAGCTCCTCGATGCCGGAGATGAGCTGGACCCCGGCGTTGTTGAACACGAGGTCGGCCTTGCCGAAGCGGGCGGCGACCTGGTCGGCGGCGCTCTGGACGGCGGCGCGGTCGGTGACGTCGACGGCCAGGGCGAGCGCCGTGCCGCCGGCGGCCTCCACGGCTTTGACGACGCCGTCCAGCTTGTCCTTGCGGCGGGCCAGCACGACCACGGTGGCGCCGAGTTCGGCGAGACGCTGGGCGGTGACGGCGCCCATACCGCTGGAGGCGCCGGAGACGACGGCGACCCGGCCGGCGAGCGGGGTACCGGTGAGCAGAGCAGCAGACATCGCAAAACCTCAATCTCTTCGATCGGAAGGCTCAGGGGGTGGGGAGAGCCGGGGTGGCGCCGCAGCCCGGCCGGCCAGGCCGTCCTGCCCGGCCGGACTGCGGGAGAGAGCAGTGGGCGCACGGAGGCGCCGGCGCCCGACGGGATGTCAGGCGGCGTCCTCGTGGCCGGTGGCGGCGGACTTCTCGCGCCACGGCGCGAGGTCGTCCTGCACCTGCCGGTACTTGACGTCCAGCCGCTCCAGGGTGTCGCGCCCCAGGTAGAGGTGGGTGGGCAGCTTCTCCGTGGAGGCGACCTCGACGATGAGCGCGGCACCCTTGACAGGGTCGCCGAGCTGGGCGTGGTTGGCCCGGTCGATCCAGTCCAGCGTCACGTGCGCGGGGGTGTCGTCGTAGTCGGCGATGCGGTCCGCGGCCACCGACAGGGAGCTGGCGTCGAGGAAGTCGGTGCGGAAGACGCCCGGTTCGACGACCATCGACTGGATCCCGAACGGCGCCATCTCGACGGAGAGCGCCTCACTGATGCCGGCGACGGCGAACTTCGACGCGCAGTACAGGCTGACACCGGGCTCGCCCTCGAAACCGGAGCGGGAGCCGATGTGCACCAGCCGGCCCGAGCCCTGCTTGCGCATGACGGGCAGCACGGCGCGGGTGACGTTGATCAGCCCGAACACGTTGAGGTCGAACAGCGACCGGGCCTCCGCGTCGGTGATCTCCTCCAGCGCGCCGAGCAGACCGCGCCCGGCGTTGTTGACCAGCACGTCGATGCCGCCGAACCGCTCCACGGCGGCCTCGACCGCCTGCGGGATGCTGTCGTTGTCCGTGACGTCCAGGGCGACCGCGAAGACCTGATCGGAATTCTTCAGATCGTCCGGCACACGTTCCGGGTTCCGTACGGCGACCACGACATTGTTACCCCCTGCCAGAGCGGCGCGGGCGATTTCCGCACCGATTCCACGGGAGGCGCCGGTGACAAACCACGTAGCCATGGGAAAACCTCTTTCGTCTTTTTCGGATCCCGTTTCGGGGATTTCCTGTTGACGAATTCGAGTCTGCCCGTCGGCCGCGGTGCCATGAAGGCCGCGCTTTTCCTGGGAGTCCCACACCTAGGAAAGGCGGGGTACTTCGGGTGCGTCGAGGGAGCCCAGCAGGGCCAGTGCGTCGGCGGAGGGGGAGCCCGGCTCCGCCTGCAGGACGATGAGCTGCTGTCCGGGGACGCTGCGGATGTTGAGGGCCTCGTGCCGCAACTCCAGGTCTCCCACGACGGAGTGGTACACCTGCTTGACGTCGTACGGCGGGACCCGGGTGTACTCGCGTGCCCACAGGGAGCGGAACTCGCCGCTGCGCACCGACAGTTCGCCGACGAGCTCCAGGATGCGGGGATCCTGCGGAGTGTCGGCGGCCGTCTGCCGGAGGTCGGCGACCGCGCGATGCCGGGCCCGCTCGGGGCTCCGGTAGAAGGACTTCGCCGCGGGGTCCAGGAAAAGCATGCGGAGCACGTTGTCGTGCTGCGCGAAGTCACGGTAGAGGGCGTCGGCCAAGGCGTTGGTGGCCAGCAGGTCCTGGGCGTGGCCGATGATGAAGGCGGGCGTCCTGGTCCAGCTCTCGATCAGCTGCCGCAGGTGCGGGCGGACCCGCTCGACCCGGGAGGGGGACTTCGTGCGGCGGGCCGTCGGCCGGGCCAGCCGGAACAGCTTCCCCTTGTCCTCGTCCCCGAGTTGCAGCGCGCGGGCAAGGGCCTCCAGCACCCGGGGCGAGGGGCCGAGTTCACGGCCCTGCTCGAGTCGGCTGTAGTAGCTCAGGCTGACACCCGAGAGTGTCGCGACCTCGTCACGCCGCAGGCCGGGCACCTTTCGCCGGCCCGCGGTGGGCAATCCTGCCGCGGCAGGGCTGAGGCGTTCTCTGCGGGAGCGGAGGAACTGGCCCAGCCCTCCAACCGGGTCAGGGTGCGTGTAGTTGTCCATGCTGCCAAGGTAGGCGGAAAACGCCGGGAGGATTCAGGCCGACGGTGGGTGCGTTACACCCAGGAATACGGGTCCCCGGCGGATGGCTACCCTTCGTGAATGCCGCGCTACGTGGTGCCATAGTGCGTGACCGGCAGTTCTCAGCGGCTGAAAAGCATCTACGCTTGCCGCATGAGCAATGGGACGCCTTTGGGTGATTTCCTCCGAGCCCGCCGAGAAGCCCTGAAGCCACACGACGTCGGTCTGCCCGAACACGGGCGACGCCGGGTTCCCGGACTGCGCAGAGAGGAAGTCGCGCTGCTCGCCGGAGTCAGCTCCGACTACTACATCAGGCTGGAACAGGGACGCGAGAACAGCCCGTCGTCACAGGTCCTGGAGGCGGTGGCGCAGGCGCTGAAGCTGGACGCGGAAGCCACCGACCATCTCAACCGTCTCTGCCTCACCGCCTCGCAACGCCCGCGCGACCGGGGTGCGACGGACGTCAGCGGGCAGTTGTTGCAGCTGATGGACGGATGGGACCACACTCCGGCCTTCGTCCTCGGCCCGGCCCTCGACATCATGGCGGGCAACTCCCTCGCCACGGCCCTCCACAGCGGGTTCGAGGAGTTCGACAACCTCGCCCGCATGGTGTTCGTCGACCCCGCCGGGCGCGAGTTCTACCAGGAATGGGAGCGCGCCGCGCACTCCTGTGTCGCCGAGATCAGGGCCGCTTACGGCCACGACCCCGATTCGGCCCGCATCGCCGAGGTGGTGGCGGAACTGTCCGGCGAGAGCGAGGAGTTCGCCGAGATCTGGCAGCTGCACGACGTGAAGAGCAAGTCCCAGGAGGGCAAGCACCTCAAGCACCCTCAGGTCGGGGACCTGCACATCAAATTCGCGGCTTTCACGGTCAACGGGGCCCCGCACCAGCAACTGGTGGTCTACCAAGCCGAACCGGCCGGCCCGACGGCAGCCGCCTTCGAAACGCTGAGGGCCCTGGCCACCCAGCCCCAGCAGACCCGGGCAGCCGCACCCGTGGCAGATCTCGCCGGCGACGAGCAGTAGGGGCAGTACCTCCTGGAGGCGAAGCGCCCTATTCTGCTGTTGGTTCGGACCGATTCAACGGGCTGCAACGAAGTGGGCATCGTGGCATATGTGATCGAGGTTCCGATCGACGGCGGCGAATCCATTCGGGTCGAGGTGTCGGAGGAGACCGACGGCATCGTCCGGGTCGCACGGCCCGGGCAGGTGGCGGCAGTCGCCCAGGAGAGCCTCCAGCGGTCCCTCGACAGGATCCGTCCCGTCGCCGCCGCGGTGTGGGAGAGACTGCGGGATCTTCCGCAGACCCCGGACCGGGTGAGCGTCGAGTTCGGCATCAAATTGTCGGCGGAGGCGGGAGTGATCGTCGCCCGCGGGGCCACGGAGGCCAACTTCGTGGTGACGCTGGAGTGGAGTCGTGACCCCGGGGACGAATGACCTCGGCCACGAGGAGAGGGTCCCCTTCCCTCGTTGTCCGTACGCGCGCATCATGGGTGGCACGGACCGTCAAGGGCCGCACCGGACAGGGGGTTTGGTCGGATGAAGCGCCCGGAGCACCACATCGCGACAGAACTGGTGAACGTAGCGGATCTTTCCCTGGACGAGCTGATGCTGTGCCCTTCGGAAGACCTTGATCGGTCTGTGCGGCGCATTCTTCGTCAGGTGGATCTGCCGGAGCCGTTGACAGCGGCGGCGACCGGAGCGTCGTGTTGAGCGGCTCGCCCCGGCGGGTCGGTGAAGAGTCACCGCGCCGGCGGGAGGCCGGTAGTTGAGGGGGGAGAAGGAGCCGGAGTTACGGCTGGCTTTCTCTTCACGTGAGACTCGGCAAGAACCCTTTGCCGTGCACCGTCTGCCTATGAGCGCGATCAACCAGCTCTCGGCAGGGGGTGGCGATCTCGCAACCATCGACCTGCTCCGTGAAGGGCAGAGAAGCAAGCGCCTCGTATTGCTCCGCATGGTCCTCGAAGCCGTTACGGCGGATCCTGCCGCGATGGGATCTCTGCCGTCCGTGAGTTCCGCCTGGAAGCTGTTCGGCAGGGTCCAGTACGAGAGCGCGCGTGCATTTGACGCGGTACTCATGCACCCCTCGACCGGAGTTTGGGCCGCACACGTTCTACGGCGCATGCGAGGCGTCAAGTCCAGCGACATTCCCTTGTGGGTGGAGGTCGGTCACTTCCATACACTGGCGGCCGCCGCCGCCATTCGGGCCGGTGTCGAGTTCTCTGCCCAGGTGCCTGTGCGGGACGGCGCCAGGGTTCATTTCCCCTCGCTCGGCACGGTCCTGCTTCCCCATGCCAGTGGTGGGGAGGCAGCGCAGCCCCGGGTCGCCACGGTGCGGCGGGCCGGTCGAGGAGCCGGCAGCACGGCGGTGATCACTCCGAGAGGTGCGTGCGTGTTGGTGCCGGACTCCTTGGAGTCGCCCGCGCCCAACTGGCGTCCGCTCCCCGTCGTCGGGGCCGCTGTGGGCCGGCACGCTCTGCGGCTCTCGCTGGATGACGTCGACCCTTACGCGTCCTTTGAAACGGCGCTGGAACCCGTCGCGTTGAACACCCAGAGTCGGAGTCGGTGGCAGACCCTGGTCGAGCAGGCATGGGAAACCCTGGTCGACAACCACGCCGAGACCGCCGACAGCCTCGCGGACGCGATGTCCTCCCTCATCCCGCTGGCGCCCGCCACGAGGACAGAGCCTTACAGCGCCACGTCGCCCGAGTCGTTCGGCGCCGCGATGATGGCACTGCCGATGACCGCCACGTCTCTCGCCGTCGGCCTGGTCCACGAGTTCCAGCACATCAAACTGGGGGCGCTCCTGGACCTGGTCACCCTGACACGGGAGGAGCACGGCAGCGTCCATTACGCGCCGTGGCGAGGCGACGCCCGACCCGTTTACGGGTTACTGCAAGGTGCATACGCGCATCTCGGCATCGTCGCCTTCTGGCGCCGCCACCGTCTGACGACGTCCGACGAAGAGGCCCTTTGGGCCGAGTTCGGCTACGCACTGTGGCGTCGCGGCACGCTGGCCGTCCTTGACGACCTGCTGGGGTCGGGCGAGTTGACGGACCTCGGCGCTGAGTTCGTGTCCAACATGCGGTCGGTCATGGCGCCGTGGTGCGAGGAACCGCTTTCACCTCTCGCGGAGTCCGACGCGGACATGGTCGCAGCCGATCACCACGGAATGTGGCGGCTGCGGAACAGTCAACCGTCCCCGTCCGGGGTCCGGAGGCTGGTGGAACGCTGGAACAGCGGTCTGAAGCCGGAAGGTTTCTGCGCGGGTGAGTCCGTCGTACGCGCCGATGCGCTGCCCCGGGAACCGGCAGTTCGGTCCCAGATGGTGAAACTCAGGTGGGAGGATCCGCGAAGGTTCGACTGGCTGCGCCGGAATCCGGACTCGGTCGGTGCGACCGCTGCCGACATCGCCCTTGCGGACGGCGACTTCGGCGGGGCGCTGCGTGGCTACGTACAGCAGGTGACGAGTCGGCCCAAGGCCTCGAGTCCCTGGGTGGGCCTTGGACTGGCGGCCAGGGCCATCGGACACACCTGCGCCGCGGCCGCCTTGTTGGAACGGCCGGAGCTGGTGCGAGCCGTCCACCTGCGGCTGGCTCACGACGCGGCGACACCCGATCCCCTCGCGGTGGCCGAGTACGTCGGCCGTCAGCGTGAGATGGAGGCGGCGGTCGCGGCCCCACCGCCGTCTCAGCTCGCCTAGGGCCTCGTCAGATGACGTACACCTCGGCATCGCAGTTGGCGCGATCGCCTCGCGAAGCGGCTGTGGTGGCCGGGTGCTCCTGCCCGAGTGCCTGACGCAAGGCGCTGAGCGTGCCGGCGTACAGTGTTTCGGCCCTCTTCGCCCGGCCCAGGACACGAAGATCGGCCGAGAGATTGAGCGCACAGGCCAAGGTGGTCGGGTGAAGCTCGCCGAACTCCTGAGTGGTGCGCCGCAGTGTCTCCTCGTCCATCTCGGCTGCGGCCTGGGCGTCTCCCAGGGCGAAGAGATCGCTGGCCAGGTTGATGGCCACGGACAGCGTGTAGGGGTGGTTGGGTCCCACGGTGGCGATGAGTCCGTCATGGGCCTGCCGGTTCAGGATCACCGCTTGCTCGGTCTGTTCCTTGCGGCGGAGCGAGACCGCCAGGTTCGTCATGACTCCGAAGGTGAAGGGGTGCCCCTCTCCGAGGCTCCGCTTGAACTGGTCCAGGGTCTTCTCGCCCAGTTCGACGGACTCGTCCAGTCTGTCCGCCTGGCGCAGTGCGATCACGAGACTCGACGCCGCGCACTGGGTGTTGATGTGGCGCTCGCCGTTGCGGCGCCGATTGCGCTCCCACGCCTCCAGACAGGCGGCGTGCCCACCCTCGTGATCTCCCGCCTTGCGGCGCGCCTCGCCCAGATGGCGCAGCGCCATCAGGGTGGCCGGGGTCTCGCTGCCCGCCAGGCGTTCGAAGCGGATCGAGTTGTTCTCCTGCATCTCGCAGGCGCCCACGTAGTCGCCGCGCTCCCTGAGATCGACGGCGAGCAGGCTGACCAGCATCATGGTGAGCAGACCGTCCTCACCGAGGACGTCGACCGCAAGCTGGAGACTCACCGCGTCGAGGTCGCGGGCGGCCGTGAACTCGCCGGTGAGGCGCAGTGCCGTCCCGTAGTCCACCGCCGCTGCGATCGCCTGCGGATCACGCTCGCCGAACGAGCGCACGGCCTGTTCGTAGGTCTCCTTGTTGAGCTTCGCGGAAGAGGCGAAGTCCCCGGCGGCGCGCAGGTCGACTGCGACGGCGCGCGCTGCGAGCAGCGTGTCCTCGTGGGCGTCGCCGACCGTCCTGCGCCGGCGCTCCAGGCTGTCCTCGTTGAGCTGCGCGGCCTCGGAGTACAGGCTGAGCGCGCGCAGGGCGTGGGCGCAGTAGCGTGCCACGCTCAGTGTCTGGGGGTCGTCGGGGCCGATGTTGGCCCGCCAGATCTGCAGCGCCTCCTGGGCGAGTTCCAGACAGGCGTCGTGGTCGCCCCAGGCGAAGAGGTAGGTGACGGTGTTGACGATGAGATTGCGTACCCAGTGGTTCTCGCACTCGACGGCGCGCGACGCCCGGATATGGGGCAACAACTCGGCGTAGCGGGGCCAGTTGGAGGTCACTCCCGGCTCGCCCGGGTCGCCGCCCGCGAGCAGGAGGTGGGCCGCCTCGCGCATCGACGCCTGCTCCGCGGGAGTCATCTGGTCGATGAGCACCGCTTGGACGAGCCGGTGCAACTGGATGCTGTTGGTGCGGTGGTCGATGCGGGCCAACGCGTACCGGTTGACCTCGCGCAGCGCCTGGCCGAGGCGGATCGGGTCGCTCAGCACCTGGCCGAGCAGCCCGGGCAGGTTGGCGTTGCGGCCGGCCATGAAGAGGCTGCGGGAGACCGGCTCGGGCGCGAAATAGGAGCAGACCTGGAGGAGCTGGAGGGCGCTGGGGTTGGTGTCCCGCAGACGGTCGAGGGAGACATTCCAGGCCGCTGCCACGGGCAATTGGTAGTCCATCGGTGGTGCGAGTTCCAACAGCTCCGCGCGACGGTTCACGAACTCTTCCCTTTTCCCTTCGAAGAGTTCGAGGTATTCCTCGGCCGGCATTCCGGTCTCGGTGAGCCAGACGGCGGCCTGTTCGATGGCGAGCGGAAGGTCGCCGAGTGCTTCGGACAGTCGATTCGCGTTGTCGTCGGTGAGCTCCGGGCCCCGGCGCCGCAAGAGCTCGACACTCTCCGCGCGTGCGAAAACATCCACCTCGATGGTCCGTGCCATGTTGACCCATTGTCCGTTTCGGGAGGTGACGAGAATCCGGCCGGTGCCGCCCTGTGGGAAGAAGGATGTGACTGTTTCCGGGCTTTCAGCATTGTCGAACACCAGGAGCCAATTGCGATAGGGCTCACCCAGTCGAAGGGCTTCCAGAACGGCTGGAACGGCAGTGTTGGCTTCGGCGCTGGTAGGCAGTCGTAGGCGTTGCGCCAGGTCCACGAAGGCGGCACGGATTTGGGCAGGTTGTTCAGCGGGTATCCACCAAACGATGTCATAGTCCGAACTATGGCGATAGGAGTATTCAATGGCAATCTGGGATTTGCCGACGCCTCCCATGCCGTGCAGTGCTTCGGGTAAAATCGCCGTGGTGCCCTGAGTCAGACGCGCATGCAGATCCTGGAGAGCGTTCACCCGTCCGGTGAAGTTCACATTCCTGGGCGGCACATTCCCCCAAACGGGTGGGGGGCTGCCCACTTTGCGCCGTTCGGCGATCGCCCGCTCCACCGGCCCCAGAGGTCGTACGTTTGCATCGCTCATCGAACCTGGCTCTCCTCTGTCCGCCGCTGCCTGTCCTTCGGGCGTCGGTGTCACTTGTTCGGAAACGGCCGATAATTTCTGTTGTGTGACCGTTTTTGAACAAGAGTCGGGCACAGGTCCGTCCGGCATGGATGACCCGCCAAATTCTAGGGGATCAATACCGCTGTCCTGTGCCGAAAAACGCTCGACCCTCGCGCTCAATCGGTCCGCCCAGGGCCGGTACGGCCCGGACAACGCACGCAGTGTGCGGATGAACGGTGCGAGATCGCCGCTCGACTCCCTCGGTATCTCCACCGTCCGCTCCGTCCAGGGAGCCGTGAGCACCTGGGCGAGGTCCCGCAGCTCGGGGACCGACACCGCCAGCCGGACGACGACGTGCAGCATCACCTCCGCGGTGGCCGTCCGCCCGCTGGTGGCCAGGAGCTCCTCGGCCACACCCGGCACGAAGGCGTACCGGTGCGCGGTCGCCCCGAACGGGTCAGCGGCCCGGCCGTCCTCCGTGACGAGCAGCCCCGAGGTGAGGACCTCGGCCATGTGGGCGGGACGCGAACCCGGTTGGGTGAGGTGCTGGACCGTCTCCATCACAGAGAGCTCGAGCGGCGCCACCGCAAGGTGCTGCGCCAGCCGGAAGGCGGTCGGGGAGGCGCCGGCGCGGAACTCGAGGACGCGTTCGGCCGGCGTCGGCAGGCGGGCCGGGCCGAGTTCCCGGTCCGGCTCGGGATCGCCGTCCTGCGCACCGGATTCCGCGGTCAGCACCCGCGCGCCCGGCCAGTCGCCGCTGTCGCCCATGAGCAGCTGCGCCCAGCGCGCCAGCCGCTCCGGAGCGAGGTCGACGACGGGCACGGCCGACCCGAGGGGAGCGCCGCCCGCACCGGTGATGCTCGCCGTGCAGTGCGGGCCGCAGGGCAGTGGCCCGGTGGCCCGGATACGGGCGGGGTCGGTGGCGATCCAGGTGCGGTGCCAGGAGCGCTGAGGCAGCAGATGGGCGACGACGACGGGCACATGTTCACCCCAGTGGGTGATGAGCCGTTGGGCGGCTCCGGTACGCCATGCGGCGCCCGCACCGTCGGTGAGCACCACGACGGCCCGCCGCCGGGGCGGCAGCACGGGGGCCGAGAGGCCGAACTCGGGGCCGGCCGGGCCGGGTCCGAACAGCCGAAGCTCGCCGTCCGTCTCCTGGTTCGTGTCGAGCAGCCGGATGCTGAGGGTACGGAAGGCGCCCAGGCCGTTCAGCAGCCGGGCGAACTCGCTCACACTGTGCCGCCAGGCGGCCATCGACACCCCGGCGTCCACGATGAGCACCAGGTCCAGCCAGCGGTCCCGGGCCGGGCGGTACCGGGGCAGCCGGGGCTCGGCCTCCACGAGGGCCTCGGCGGTCCGCTCCTCGTCGAGCTCCCGGCCGTGCGCGGAGGCGACGGTACGGCGGAAGGGGCGCAGCGCCCGTTCCAGCATCCGCCGGTTCTCCAGCCCGGGGACGGACGTCCACACGGCGGCCGAGGCGTCGACGGCCGGGGGCCGGGAGGGCGGGGCGGGGTCGTTGAAGGAGGTCGGTGCGGCCGGAGCCCGGGGCACCGGCTCCGGCGCCGCCGGTGACGGCCGCCGCGGCTCGGCCGGCGTCTCACCCCCGCGGTCCGCCGCGGGCGCCGGAGCGGGGCGCGGCGACTCGCCGGCGCGCGCACCCCGCCGGCGCCGCCGCACGGCGGAGGGCCCGCCGTCGCGGGGGCGGGTGCGCTCGGCCAGGCACATGGCGAGCCACAGACCGTCGGAGAGTTCGTACGGTGTCAGATCCGCGCTTCCCAGGGGACGGGGCGCAGGCAGCGGAGCCCGGGGGACGGCAGCCATCACGGCCTCGTCGTGTCGAGGCTGCGCCACAGCGAGTCGACCAGCCGCTCCCAGTGCTCGTCCCCTTCGAACCGGTCGGACGTCGCGAGGTGGACGCTGTTCAACAACTGGTCGGCGCTCATCCCGCCCTCGCGCGCGCTGCGGGCGACGAAGAGCCGGACGAGCTCCTGCCCGCGGGCACCGGCCCGTTGACCGAAGCGGGCCGCCACCATCGCGGCGAGCTGGTCCATGTCCGGCGGCGGCAGTTCGAGGCGCAGGCACCTGCGCAGCAGCGCGGGCGGGAACTCTTTCTCCCCGTTCGACGTGATGAGGATGAGCGGAAACGCCCGGCAGCGCACGCGGCCGCCGGAGATCCGGGCCGTCGCGCCCGGGTCGGCGGTCAGCACCTCGGCCTCCGGTTCGCGGGAGGCGATGCGGACCAGTTCGGGGATGTCGAACTCGCCCTCCTCGATGATGTTGAGGAGGTCGTTCGGCAGGTCTATGTCGCTCTTGTCCAGCTCGTCGATGAGCAGGATCCGCGGCAGCCGGTACGGCAGCAGTGCCGTGCCCAGGGGGCCGAGCCTGATGTAGTCGCCGATGCGGGTCCGGCCGTCGGCGAGTCCCGGTTCCGCCTCCGTCGCCGCGCGGTAGGCGGCGGCGTCCTGCGCCCGCCCTATGGCGTCGTACTCGTAGAGCCCGGACTTGAGCGTCGTACGGGTCGTGATCGGCCAGCGAAGGACGCGGCCCAGTCGCAACTCGCGTGCCACGCGGTAGGCGAGGCTCGACTTGCCGGTGCCGGGACGGCCCGTTATCAGCAGCGGCCGGCGCAGGTACAGGGCCGCGTTGACCATGTCCGCCTCGTCGACGTCGACCGGGCGGCGGGGGTCGCCGTCGCGCAGCGGCGGCCCGATGCGACGGGTCGTCTCCGCCTCGTCCTTCGCCGGGCGCGGCTGCAGCGGGCCGCCGTCGAAGGTGCGCCAGGGCGGCGGGCCCATGAGCAGGTCGTCGAGATCACGGGCGGCCAGGGTGCGTCCGTCGCCGTGATAGACCCACCACGGCGCGGGGTTCTGGGGACGGGGGTCCTGCCCGGTGTCCGGAACGGACCCGCCGTCGGCGGGCCGGCCGTCGCTCATGACTGCGTCCTTCCCTTGTGCTGCGGCGACTGGTAACGGCGTAACGGCACGTAGACGTTCTCCGGGTCGTCGATGAGTACGAGCAGCCCGTCGGAGATCAGCGATCCCCGGGACTCGTGGACCTTGGCGGCCAGAGCGTTGAGCTGGTTCGCCGTGAACAACTGGTCCGCGAGATCGCCCAGCCCGGGGACGGCACGGGCGGAGCGGGTCCACAGCATCGCGGGGACGCCCTCGCGCAGGGCGATGTCGTAGGAGTGGACGATCCCGGGCTCGGGTTTCCGGGGAGCGTCGAGCAGGGCGACCGCGACCACCCGTCCGTGCCGGTCCCGGCCCAGCAGGTCCTGCAGGTCGGAGGGGCTCAGGCCGCCCGTCCCGCCGCACGCGTGCCAGGAGCACTCCTGCGGGGTGTCGCGCATGCTGCGCCAGCGTCGCTTCAGCACCCGCTGGATCGACGGATCGCGCTGCCGCTCCAGGCTGCGGATCACCGTCTGGTAGTGGCGCACCAGGGAGCGTGGCAGACCGGAGGAGCGGTGGGTGGAGAGCTCCTCCACGGGCAGGTCGACGAGGTCTCGGCCGAGCACGAACTCCAGTTGCACGGGCGTGTCGAGGCCGGCCAGGGACGCCTCGCCGCTGGAGATGGCGCGCTCCACCGTCATCTCCAGATCGCCGTCCGAACAGGCGAAGTCGAGGAAGTCCGGACAGGCCGGGGAGGAGACGTCCTCCTTCGTCCACGAGGACACGAGGTATCCGTCGCCGTCGTCCTCCCGCTCGATCTGGATCGCGAGGTAGGCCACGCTCTCGGTGTGCTCGGGCGGTACGGGGACGAGCGCGGCGCATGCCGCGTCCAGCGCGTCGCGCACGCCGAGGCCGTCGGCCACCGTGGCGTTCCACTCGCGCAACTGCCGGGCCAGACGCCCGGGGGCGAGCGCGGCGACGTGCTCGACGTACAGCATGAACGGGAACAGGCCGTCCGCCCGCGCGTTCGCCTCCACCAGGTGGTCGAAGGCCAGCACGATGTCCTCGTGCCCGGGCGGAAGACGGTCGTAGGCGCCCCGGGCCGCCCGATGGATCCGGCCGACCGGCACCTTGGGGGCCTGCCGCAACAGGTCCTGGACGTCCCGCAGTCCGGCCTCCGTCAGCGGCGGCTGCACGAACGTCGAGCGCACCAGGTGATGGAACGTCTCCGTGGGGCGGGCGCCGGGGGCGAAGAAGCGGACGGTCTCGGCCAGCACCATGAGGCCGCCGGGGATGTCGCCCAGAAGCCGTACGACGTCGTAGAGCTGGCTTCGCGTGTTTACGCCCTGGAGTACGAGCCCCGCGAGGTCGACGTTCAGCCGGCTCCCGGTCACCTCCAGGCACTGGCGTCGCAGCTCCGGGTCCCCCATGGGTCTGGTGCGTTCCAGGACCTCCACGAGCCTACTGGTACGCACCCAGCCCGATGGGTCGTCGATTGTGTCCGTCATCCCCGTTTTCCCGTAAGGCATCCAGGCGCGGACGGGCTCGGCCACACAGAGTCCGGCCACGCAGAGTGTCGAATGTCCGGTCACCGGCGCCCCTCCTCCTCAAAGCGCCGCAGCTCGGCGGCGATCGATCGGACGGCGCGGGAGTCGCCTACCAACGTCCTTACAGCGCCGATGAGTTCGTCCAGGCCTCCCTCGTAGTCGGAGCTCGTGCGCACCACGTTGTACAAGTGCGCGTGCGGCTCGGGGCGTTCGGCTATCACCGAGCCGATCTCCGGCGGCAGCAGCGAGACGAGATCCTGTCGCCCGCCGAGCGTCCCGAAGTGCCGTATCGAGGCGATCAGCCGTGCGAGCTCGGCACATTGAGGTGCCGTCAGCTCCAGGGGCGCCGTCGACCTCGTCGGCTCGATCAGGGCGGCGAGCGGCGTCCACTCGTGGGCCACGGCGGCCAGCGGGAACATCCACGCGACCCGTTCGACGGACGAGCTGTAGGCGGCGACGACCAGGCCGATGACACCGCCGAGGCTCCGGTCCCACACGCCGGCCCCGCTGAACCCCTGCTGGACGGCCACGCCGTGCGCCCTGCCGTCCAGTTGCCGCCAGGCCGGGTTGGGCCCGCCGGGACCGGTCGCGGTCACATCGACCCACACCCCGTCGTCGAGCCCACGGCGTGGATGGCCATAGACGCTCACCTCGGTCGGCTGCGCGCCGTCGCCCGCGAAGAGGACCGCCGGACGGGCCTCGGCAGGCGGCCCGTCCGGCGTCAGCTCCAGGACCGCGATGTCGCCGGACGTGGGCCGGACCGGGAACCAGCCGCCGTCGACCGTCCGCGCGGGCCGCGGTCGCGCGTCGCCGGACGGCGCGAAGTCCACCAGCACCGTGCTGCCCGCGGGAACCGGCTGCTCCGCGGGGCGGCCCAGCGCCTCGGTCACGACATGCGCGCAGGTCAGGATCAGGCCGTCGCCGATGACGACGCCCGCGCCGCTCAGGCCCTCCCCGCCGGGACCTCTGACCCGAACGCGCCAGTTGCCCACGACCCAGCACCCCCCTCCAGGCTCGCGGGCGTACCCTCCCCCGGTGAAGGCCGGATCAGTCGCGCCGAGCCTGAGAAAAACCCTACGCATCCGCCGGGCTCCCGGCGAGAGCGCAGCGTGGAATGGTTGTGACCGTCCGCCACCGAGGACGGCCGGGCTCAGCGGAGCAGCAACGCGTCCCCGGAGTGCTGGAGCGCCAGGACCGCGACGGCCGCTGCGATCATCGCGAGGGACGGCACGGCGATCTGCACCGCTCCGCGGCCGCTGTCCCACGCGGGAAGGAAGCCCGCGGGAACCGCCAACACGAGCAGGACGACGGCGAGTCCGGCCAGGGAACCCGTGACGAGCACGCCGGCCCACGCCTCGAACGGATGCTGCCAGGAACCGAAGCGGGCCGCCCACAGGACGGTCGTGGTGAGCACGGTCGTCAGGGGAGCGGCGTAGAGGACATGGCCGAGCCCGCCGGATCCCCGGAGAGCGACGAGCATGACGGCACAGACGGCCCCGGCGCACAGCGCGGTCAGCACATCGAGTCGCCAGGTGCCCGTCCAGTCGCCCGCCGTCGCCGATGACCGGTATGTCAGGCGGGTCGCCGCCGCGGCGCCCGCGGCGCCGACGGCCGTCAGGGCCGGGAGCCAGCGGTGCAGGCGCCTGCGGTGTGCGGGCCGGTGGGAGGCGCGCACGGCGCACCAGACGGCCGGTACGGCGATCGCCGCCGACGCGACGGCCTTGTAGTCGCTCGACGGCGAGTAGGGACCGGTGAGCAGGGCCGCGCCGAGCACCGGGTGCGCGGAGAACAGCGTCAGGAAGACGCAGAAGTCCATGGCGAGCCACAACGCACCGCTGAACAGCAGCGTGCTGACGGCGATCACCGTCAGCCGGTCCCGGATCGTGCCGCGTCCGGCCCCGCGCCGGCGGCTCCACAGCCCGGCGAACGCCGTGCTCAGCGCGGCGGCCCCGACGACGGCCGCGGGGAGGACGACCAGCAGCGGCCAGCCGAGCATGGGCCCCTGCACCGTGGTGCCCGCGCCCTGCAGACGCACCAGCAGCCCGGCCGCCGCACTCGCCCCCAGGGCCAGGTGCAGCCAACGCGACGGGGGAGCGGCCCCGTCGCGCCGGGCGAGGGCGCCGCGCCACACCGGCAGGCCCCAGCCGACGGACAGCAACAGACCGGCGGCCAGGGCGCTGACACCCGCCGCGCTCCACGAGGTTCCGGTGAGAAGAAGGGTGGCCAGGCCGTGCACGGAGTCGAGAAGGACGGCCGCGAGCAGTCCGACGACGAGGGTGTCCAGGACGGTCGGGGCCAGTTGCAGGTGCGGGGCGCGGAGCACGGCGATGCGGCGGCGGTGGGTGGGATGGTCGGCGCGCGCCGCGTCGAGCCAGGTGCGCGCGGCCGGTCGGGGGCCGCCGAGCAGGGTCTCCCAAGGGGCGACCGACTGCCCGCGCACGGCGGCCAGGTCTGCCTCGTGCTCACGCGATCGCATGATCATCCGAGCGACGAGCGTGGCGATCACCGCCAGCACCGCAGCCCGTACGCCGTACTCGGCCCAGAAGGGCTGGGCGAGCATGCGCCCGGGGCTCGTGTCCTGCGACCGCCAACCCTGCACCGCGGCCACCAGGGGCGCGGTGAGGAGGACGGGCGGCAGCGCCCACCACACGCCGCGGGTGAGCCAGACCAGGGTGACGTCGCCCGCGGCGACGTGCCCGATCTCATGCCGGAGAATCGCCTCCGCCTCCTCCTCGCGGAGCAGACGCATGCCCCGCGGCAGGATGATCCGGGAGCGGCGGCCGCGGCCGAGCACGAACGCCTCCCGTACCTGGCCTCCGCCCCACATCACGCACGGCGGGCGCCTGACGCCCATCTCCGCGGCGATCCGGCCGGCGCGCTCCTGCCAGTCCGCCGGTGCGGTCCTCAACGGCCCGGCGCCGCGCATCAGCCGACGCGGCAGGGTCCACATGACCGCCAGACCGAGCAGCAGCACGGCCGCCGCCCCGGCCAGGGTGACCAGGGCCTGGCGCCGTTGCAGCGGTCCGGTGCAACGGCTCCAGTGCTCAGCCTGACTCTGGTCGGAGTCGGGGAAGAGGCGTCGGCCTTCCTCCCAGCACCGCAGCGCCGCCTCGGCCCACGACGGGCCGAGCACCAGGCCGTGGACGACCTGGCCCGCGAAGGCGCCGGCGAGCACCAGGGTGACGATCAGCAGCACATAGCGTGCGCCGGTGGGCGACAGGGCCCGACCGGGCCGACCCCCGGGCTCCGCCCCGGTCGCCGTCTCTGCCGCCGTCTCGGTGGCCGCCCTGAGGTCGGCGGTCGCACGGCCCTCGCTGACCGTCACCGGCCCGGTCCTTCGCCCTCGCCCGTACGCAGGACCCTGATGATCGCCTCGGCCACCGCACAGGCCTGGGCGGCGTCCGCGCCGATGCTCTCGGCCCACGCCGCGAGCGCCGTGCGGGCCGCCTGCTCCTCATCGGCGTCCATCGGGTCGGGCGTCGCTGCGTCGTTCGTCCCTTCGGCGGAGGTCCGGGACCGGCGTCGGAGAAGGCGGGCGATCTTCTCGCGCGTGGCGTCGCTGAGGGTGTCCACGGCCCGGACCGCGATGCGTTCGGTGGCCACCTTCAACAGCCAGGCGGTCACCGGAAGGATGTAGGGGAGGGCCGAGGACACCGTGATGCCGGAGGCCACGGCCGGTGTGAGCGGGGGCCGCACCACACTCTGCGGATCCTCGCGGAACTCCTCGAACAACTCCGCGTAGTCGGCACGCGCATCACCGCACATCACCGTGAAGACGTCCCGTCCGAGCGATTCCAGGACGGCCCATCCGTCGATCCCGCCGTCGATCCCGCCGATCTCTTGCGCGATGCCGGATTCCGGAACCGGCACCACGGGCCGTGAACTCCTCGCCCTGCGCGACAGAAACATGGATCCCCCCAGGCGCATGCCACCCCGTCCGCCCCGGGACGGGGCAGGAATCCACACCGTAGTGTCCGCTTCTCCGTCCACAGGGGGCGCTTCCGAAGTGATCGAAATCGTGGCGGAACATGAGACTTGCGCTGCGAAATCTGCAACCGATCGGTCGGATTACGGGTCTCGAGTGTGGCAATTTCGTCGATCTCCTGCTCCGATAGGTGACTCCGATACGCAAGGGATCTTTCTTGGAGCCCACATGGAGCTGTATCGACCGGCACGACGACGGTTACGGCGCACCGCCCTGATCGGCGGACTGAGCGTGCTGCTCCTCGCCGCGGGCCCGGCCCCGGCCCCCGGGGCTCCCGGCGCCACCGGCAGCCCGTCCCACCGCGTCGCCGCCCTCATCGCGCGGATGACGCTGGACGAGAAGCTGTCCTTCGTCCATGGCGACACCGACCCCGAGGCGCTCGGCCAGGCCGGATACATCCCCGGTGTGCCCCGCCTCGGCATCCCCGAACTGCGCCTCACCGACGGCCCGGCCGGCGTCCGGGTCAACGCGCACGCCACCGCGATGCCGGCGCCGGTCGCCCTCGCCTCGTCCTTCGACGACCGGCTGGCCCGTACGTTCGGCCAGGTCATCGGGCGCGACGGCCGTGCGCTCGGCCAGGACGTCCTGCTCTCGCCGATGACGAACATCATCCGGGTGCCGTACGCGGGACGGAACTTCGAGACGTTCAGCGAAGACCCCCTGCTCAGTTCCCGCATGGTGGCCGGGGAGATCGAGGGCGTCCAGAGCCAGGGCCTGATCGCCACCGTCAAGCACTATGCGGAGAACAACCAGGAAGACAACCGCATGGGCGTGAACGTCAATGTGGACGAGCAGACTCTGCGCCAGATCGAACTGCCCGCTTTCGAGGCGGCCGTAAAGGCCGGCGCCGGGGCGGTGATGTGTTCCTACAATTCGGTGAACGGCAGCCACGGCTGCGGCAGCGACGAACTGCTCAATTCGATCCTGAAAGAGCAGTGGGGCTTTCGCGGCTGGGTCATGTCGGACTGGGGCGCGACCCACGCGACCACCGATATCGTCGACGGCCTCGACCAGGAGATGCCGAGCGCCGCCTACCTGGGTGCCGAACTGAGGACCGCGATCCAGAACGGCACCGTCCCGATGTCGGAGCTGAACGACTCGGTCGCCCGGATCCTGGGCCGGATGGAGAAGTTCGGCCTCCTCGACGGCAGGTCCGACCAGCGGCCCGCACGCGACCCGGAGGGCGGCGCCAGGGTCGCGCAGCAGGTGGCGGAGTCCGGGGCGGTCCTGCTGAAGAACGCCGGCGGGTCGCTTCCGCTGACCGGCGAGGACACCAGCATCGGCCTGATCGGCCCGACCGCGAGGACGCCGAAGGTCACCGGCGGCGGCAGTTCCAACGTCGTGCCGGACTTCGCGGCCTCGCCGCTGGACACCATCACCGAGCGGGCCGGCGCGGGCGCCACGGTGCGCTATGCGGCCGGCGGCGACATCACGGGCCTCCCGATCCCGGCGACGGCCCTCACCCCCGCCCTGCCGGTCGGCCCGGACGGCACCGTGACCGTCACCCCGGAGGAGTCCTTCTTCCACACCGGCACGCTCACCGTGCCGACCGAGGGCGACTACTCCTTCGTCTTCGACCTTCCCGCGGCCTATGGCGCGGTGCTGATCGACGGCAGCAGCGTCCTGACCGGTTTCCTCGGGACCAGCACCGCCAGGGTGCACCTGACGGCCGGCGCCCACAGCTTCGCGGCCGGCGCCCTCGCCATCCAGGGCGCGCCGACGAAGGTGCGGCTGAACTGGGTCACCCCGCAGGCCGCGCAGGCCGCCCGGGAGGAGGCCGTCGCCCTCGCCCGCCAGGTGCGGACCCCGATCGTCTTCGCCTACGACGACGGCGCCGAGGGCGTCGACCGCAAGGACCTCGCCCTCCCGGCGGACCAGGACGGGCTCATCTCCGCCGTGGCCGAGGCCAACCCGAACACCATCGTGGTCCTCAACACCGGATCGTCGATCACCATGCCGTGGCTGTCCGAGGTCAAGGCCGTCCTCGACATGTACTACCCCGGTCAGAACGGGGCCGAGGCCACCGCCCGGCTGCTCTACGGCGATGTGAACCCGTCGGGCAGGCTCAGCCAGACGTTCCCCGCCGACGAGTCGGTCACCCCGGTCGCCGGCGACCCGCTCAGGTACCCCGGAGTGGACGACCAGGAGTACTACTCCGAGGGCGTCCACGTGGGCTACCGCTGGTACGACAAGGAGCGGGCCGACCCGCTGTTCCCCTTCGGGTACGGGCTGTCGTACACCTCCTTCTCCTACCGCGGCCTCCGGGTACGGCAGCAGCACGGCGAGCTCACCGTGTCCTTCACCCTGAAGAACACCGGCGCCCGCGACGGCGAGGAGGTCGCGCAGGTCTACGTCGGCGCGAGCCCGAGGACCACCGCGCAGCAGGCGGTGCGCTCGCTCGCCGGCTACCAGAAGGTGCATCTGCGCGCCGGTCAGTCGAAGACCGTCCGGATCCGGGTCGACGCCCAGCAGTTGAAGTACTGGGACACGTCCGCCCACGCGTGGGCGCTCGGCACCGGGAATCGGGGCGTGTGGGTCGGCGGCTCGTCGCGGACGCTCCCCCTGCACACCGGCGTCGACGTCACCCGCTAGACCGGCCGTTTCCCTCCTCCCCCCCCACACACCAGAGGTGCCCATGACTGCCCGCAGGCTCCGCAACGCCTTAGGCACCGCGCTCGCCCTGGCGCTCTCCGTCGGCGGGCTGCTGCCCGCGACCGCCTCCGCGAGCGCGTCGACCGCTGCGTCGTCGACCGTCGTGTCCACCGACAAGGGCGCCGTGCGCGGCGCGACCTCGAAGGGGGTCGAGAGGTTCCTCGGCATCCCCTACGCCGCGGCGCCCACCGGCGCGCTGCGCTGGAAGCCGCCGCAGCGCGCGGCGCGGTGGACCGGTGTGCGCGAGGCCGCCGACTTCGGCGACCCCTGCCCCGTGCTGCCGAGCGGCAACGGACCGCGCAGCGAGACCGAGGACTGTCTCGCCGTCAACGTGTGGCGTCCGTCGGGCGTCAGGGCGGGCGCCCGCCTTCCGGTGCACGTGTTCATTCACGGCGGCGGCCTGACCAACGGCAGCGGCTCCCAGATGGACGAGTCGAAGCTGGTCGGCGAGACAGGCGTCATCGGCGTCTCGCTCAACTACCGGCTCGGCGTCTTCGGCTTCCTCGGCCTGACCGGACTCACCGAGGAGAGCGGCGAGTCCGGCAACTACGGCTTCCTGGACCAGCAGGCCGCCCTGCGCTGGGTGCAGCGCAACATCGCCGCGTTCGGCGGGAACCCCGCCGCGGTCACCGTCGACGGCGAGTCCGCGGGCGGCTGGTCCGTCTGCGGACATCTGGTGTCGCCCGGCTCACGCGGTCTGTTCGCCCGCGCCATGATCCAGAGCGGGTCCTGCGTCAGCCGGACGCAGACGCAGGCGGAGACCGCGGGAACGGCGTTCGCCCAGCGGGCGGGCTGCGACGGCCCCGACCAGCGGGCCGTTCTCGGCTGTCTGCGCTCGGCTCCGGCGGGCACGCTCCTCGACGCGAGCAGTGCCTTCCCGGCCCAGTTCGTGGCCGGAACCCCGACCTTCCCCGTCGGAACCCGCGAGGCGGTGGACAGCGGGCGGTTCACCCGCGTCCCCGTGGTCGTCGGCGCGACCCGCGACGAGGGCCGCACCTTCGCCGCGGGCTACATCGGCGCGGGGGAGGACGTCTACCGCGCCTTCGTCCGGAGCGTCGCCGGCGACCGCGCCGAGGAGGCCTTCGCCCGCTACCCCTGGCCCGAGACGTCCGACCGGTTCACCGCCGCGTACCTCATCGGCGCGATCATGACCGACTCGGGAATGATCAGCGGGATAGGCGGGTGCGGGCTCCGCTCGCTGGCGCGGAGCCTCGAGCGCTACACCCCGACCTACGCGTACGAGTTCAACCACCGCACGGGCCCCGGCCTGGCGCAGATCCCCGGATACGAGTGGGGAGCCGGCCACGCCGCCGAACTCGCCTACATCTGGCCGAGCTTTCACAACGGCACGCCCATCGCCCCGCTGTTCGACGCCGGCGAGCGCCGGCTCGCCCGCGAGATGGTGCAGTACTGGGGCGCGTTCACGAAGACCGCCCGGCCGGACGTCGTCCGGCAGCCGGCCTGGCCCCGTTACCGCCCGGCCGCGGGCGGCCTGATGCTCTCGCTGCAGGCGGGGGGCCGGAGTGCCCTCGTCGACGACGACCTGTACGCCGCGGAACACCAGTGCTCCTTCTGGGACTCGACGCCGGTCACCGTCCGACAGGCTCCTTAGACACGGCGACCACGGCGACCACGGCGACCCACGGCGTGGTGCCTCCACCGAGCCGCCGCTCGGTGGAGACACCGGTGGCTGCTCAGCCGCAGGAGCCGGTGAAGACGTCCACCTGGTCGCTGTTGCTGCTCGCCACGACCAGGTCCTGGGTGCCGTCGGACGTCAGGTCGGCGGCCGCGGCCTCGTAGGCGCCGTCGGACGTCAGTTCGGTCAGCGCGGTCAGTCCGCCGCCCGACGTGCCCTGGAAGACGCTGACGGAGCTCCCCTTGAGGGAGGAGACGAGGACGTCCGTCACCTCGTCGCCGTCCACGTCGGCGGCTCCCACGGCCACCGGCAGGGCGGACGTGGTGTAGGCGACGGAGTCGTCGAACGTGCCGTCGCCGTTGCCCGCGAACACCTCCAGGGTGTTGGAGCCGTTGCTGACGGTGGCCAGGTCGGTCTCCCCGTCGCCGTCGAAGTCGCCCTGGGCGATGGAGTAGAGGCGCGCCACGCTCGCGTACTCGGTGACGGCGCCGAAGGTTCCGTCGCCGTTGCCGAGCGCCACGCTGACGCCGCCCGCCGTGGCGACGCTCGCGGTGGCGATGTCCAGGTCGCCGTCGTCGTCGAAGTCGGTGAGGACCAGGCCGTGCGGCCTGGTCACGGTCACCGCCTCGACGTCGACGGTGAACGCGCCCTCGCCGTCCCCCGTCAGCAGGCTGACGCCGCCGCCCTGTTCCTCGGCCACCGCCAGATCGAGGTCGCCGTCCCCGTCGAGGTCGCCCGGGACCAGGGAGCGGGCCCCCGCGCCGACGGTGTACTGGACGGCGGTGCCGAAGGCGCCCGCGCCGGTGCCGAGCAGGACGCTGACCGTGCCGCCGGTGAAGTCGGCGGTGGCGAGGTCCGGGTTGCCGTCGTCGTCGAAGTCGGCGATGACGGACTGGTAGGGCTGGTCGCCCACCGGGTACTCGGTGGCCGCGCCGAACGTGCCGTCGCCGTTGCCCAGCAGGACGGAGAGCGAGTCGCCGTCGTTGTCGGCCGCCACGACGTCCGCGTTCCCGTCGCCGTCGAGGTCGCCGGTCACCACGTGGCGCGGGTTGTCGCCGACGTCGAGGGAGGTGGCCGACCGGGTGAAGGCGATGGCGGACGAGCAGGCGGTGGTCTGTGCCGCGAGCGATCCGGTCGCCGACGCCAGGGCCGCGACGCTCGCGCCGATCGCCAAGGCGCCGGCCGTGCCGAGGACCAGAACGCGACGGGCCTTGCGTTTCCTGTGGTTGCTCATGAGAGCGAGCCCCTTCGATGGAAGTCATGCACCTGTTTGTCATGCACCTGACTGAACATGTACCTGACTGGAAATTAGGGGCGTCTGCTGTGATTCACGTGTAAAACGGCCGTGTTTTCGCACTCAAAGCGACAAGGGATCAAAGCGACAAGGGGTCAGACCGTCAGCGTGATCGCGCCGCTGTAGGTCCCGCCCGGCGCGACGGGGGTCGGCGTCCCGTCCACCGTCATCGTCACGGCGGAGCCCTCCGGGGCGGTCACCGCCGAGTCCGCGTCGAGAGTCAGGGCGCTGAGATACGACGTGCCGGTCACCGTCCACGTCGAACCGCCGGTCAGGGTGACGAGGACGCCGTTGTTGACGACCGGCCGGACGGTGTTGGTGACATGGCCCAGCTCGGTGTACTCGGCGGAGCTGATGGAGTCGACCGCGTGCCGGGACATGGAGGCGGACAGGACGCCCTCGACGGTCGACCCGTCGAAGGTCAGCGCCAGGTTCTGCCCGCTGCGGCGCGCGTTGTAGAAGTCGCCCCGGACGGCGATGGCGGTGAAGGAGGCCGTGGTGTCGGCGTCGTGCACCGCCGTCACGTCGAAGCCGGCGTCGCGCACCGGGTCGTCGGTGGGCTCGGTGTACACGCCGTTGAGGGAACCGGGGTTGTCGGTCTCCATCAGCTGGAGGACGACGCCGTCGCCGGGGGTGATCCGGGCGCCCTGGGAGCCGTCGACCGTGATGGTGGCGCGGACGGCCTTGACGAGGAAGACGGTGTGGCGGGTGGCCAGCGCCGTGGAGCCGTCGATGTGCAGGGTCCCGGCCCCGTGCCACAGCACGCCGAATCCCCGGGACGCGATCCGTGTGCCCTGTGCCGGGAGGGCGGCCAGTTCGGCGTCCGAGAGGCCGAGGGCGAGTTCGGCGTCGAGGGCCGCGACGGCCTCCGCGGTGCTGTCGCCGTAGTGCACGGTGGCGTTGGAGGCGCCGATGATCGTCGCGTAGGTGCCCGCGTCGATCTCACAGCCCAGGAGGCGCTCCACGACGTTTCCGTCCGCGAAGGTGCCGTATCCCTCGTCGCCCAGGTTGGCGATCCGGCAGTTGACGGCCGTGGCCTTCGAGTTGGACGTCGAGTCCACGGAGAAGGCGCCCCAGGTCTCGGACTCGACGGTGGAGGAGAGATAGGTGGCCGTCGTGTTCGCGCCCAGCAGGTTGGTGGCCCGGACGTTGCCGGAGATGCCGAGCCGCCAGGGCACGACCAGCATGTTCGCGCCGCCCGCGGGGACGTAGTCGGCGGGCAGGACCCCGTTCAGGCAGCGGACGGTCGAGTTCTTGACCAGCAGGGCGCTGCCGTCCGCGGCCACGATGCCGCTGCGGACCACGCCCTTGTTGGTGATGGTCACGCCGTCCAGGACCAGGGTCGTGCCCACGCCGGTCGCGACCACGGCGGTGCCGTCCCCGATGAAGTCGCAGCGCCCGTTGCCGGTGAAGGCGATCTCCGAGCCGCGCAGCGCGTAGGCGCCGCCGCCCGCCACGTACACCCCGTTGAACGCCTCGCCGTTCGAGACGATGCCGACCGCGCTCGCCTCGGAGTGCGTCACCCGGCCCCCGGTCACCGCCGACAGCACCGATTTGGTCGTGCTGACCCCCGCGGCGCCGACGTACAGGGCCTGCCGGATCGGGAAGGTCACGTTCGCGAACGTCGCCGTGTTCTGCTCGGCCACGGTGAGCACGATGTCGCCCTCGTAGGAGCCGGGGGCGATTGTCGTGCCGGTGGCCAGCGTCGCCGTGAGCACCGAGCCGGTCTCCACGCCGTCGACGGTCATCGTCAGGCTGTACCCGTCCGGTACGGCGAGCGTGCCGCCCTCGGCGATCGAGAGGGCGGCCAGCCGGGTCGTCGTGCTCAGCAGGCAGGTCTCGCCGGCGCCGACGGAGAGCGTGTCCTCGCTCGGCACGGCGGCCCGGGCGGGCGCGGCGGGTAAGGCGAGGGCCGCCGCCCCGAGGGCGAGGGCCCGCACGCGGGCTCGCATGGTGATGGACCTCATGGACAACCAACTCCCTGTGTCGCGGCAGGCGTGATCGGCAGGCGTGATCGGCGTGGTCGGTGTGACTGCCGGGGCAGCACTACCTTCCTAGTGTCGACACTAGGGAGTGGTCAATGGTCAGTTCGGGGAATTCAGCCTCAACTGTCGACAGTGTCGGCTGAACTCCCCTGACTGTCAGTCGAGCTGGGTCACCTTCGGGACGTCGCCCGAGGCCGATGCGTCGGCCGGGGGCAGGGCGGCGGGGTAGAGGCGGATGCCGCTGACGGCCCCGTTGGTGTACTCGCCATAGGCGCCGGAGGCCTGCTTGCGGCCGATCTGGAGCGGGCCGGTGGCGTTCCAAGGGGTGTAGGTCCAGTCCCGGGTGCCGGTGAGCTTGCCGTCGACGTACAGGCGCAGCTCCTTGGCGGTGGCGTCGTAGACGCCGACCAGATGGGTCCACCGGCCGGTGACGGCCTTGCTGCCGTAGACGGCCCGCCAGACGGCGCCGGTGGCGTCGGTGCTGTGCCGGCCGAAGGCCCAGACCTGGGCGCCGGAGGAGTAGTACAGCTGGAACCCGTTGTTGACGGCGCCGTTCTGCGAGACGAACGTGCTGTTGACGCCGGTGAGGGAGGTGAGCTTCACCCAGGCCGAGACGGTGAAGCTCTTGGAGGTGTCCACGGCGGACGCGGCGGTCGCGCCGTACCCGGTGGTGCCGGTCAGGTTGAGGGAGTTGCCGCGGGTGGCGTCCGTCGTCCAGGAGTAGGCGCCGGACAGGCCGGCGGTGAGGGTGCCGGTGCTGTCGGCCGTGGTCGTGCCCGAGCCCTCGGCGAGCTTCCACCAGTGGGTGGCGGTGTCGGACACCGAGCCCAGGGAGACCGGGGCGGCGAAGTCGTAGGTGGGCGGGGAGGTGAGCACCGGGCTCTGGCGGTAGTTGTACTCGGTGAGCTGGCCGAAGGCGTCCACCGCGTACAGGTCGGGCATGCCGTCCGGGCCGCCGCCGCTCGTCGCGCCCAGCTGGACCGGGCTGTTGATGTCACCGGGCGAGGCGATGCGCGGGTAGGCGGTCGGCGACAGCGTGAGCCCCAGACCGGTGTGCACGGTGGGGTGCAGCAGGGCCGGGACGAGGGTCGTCGCGTCCACCGTGATCGGGTAGCTGTACAGGCTGCCCGTCGCGTTGTCCCGGGACCACAGGACCGGGCTGCCCTTGAAGGTGCCCGCGGCGATCAGGGTCTGACCGCTCCAGTCGCCGTCGCCGAGCAGGACCGGGTTCTTCAGGTGCTGGCCGCCGTCGGACTGGTAGATCCACAGCTCCTTGTTCTCGACGGTGATCACGGCCGGGTAGCCGTTGGTGTTGCCGAAGACGTTGCCGGGCGCGATGAGCTGACTGACGTTCCAGGTCTGGCTGTTGTAGTCGGTGGTCCGGCAGCGGCTGTCGTCGGCCACGATGTCGGCCGGCGCGCAGGCGTCCTTGGCGACGACGTCGAACCGCCGGCCGATGAAGCCGCCGTACGTGGAGTACGGGGACCTCGGGAAGGACGCGTCGTCGACCGGGTCCTGGTCGTTCTTGACGATGTACAGCTTGCCGCTCTTGTACGCGAACAGGTCGTCGACGTCCGCGCCGTGCAGGTTGCCGCGGTGGGCGATGAGGTAGGTGTTCCAGCCGGTGCCGTCGGGGGAGTCGGCGGCGGTGGCCACGGTGACCGGGCCGGTGACCGCGGGCGGGGTGCCGGTGACCGGGCCGCTCTGCACCGGGTCGGCCGGCTGCGCCGGGTCGCTGTTGCCGGGGATCAGGTCGAGGTCGCCGGTCTTGGTGGTGGCGAGCAGGTCGGGCACGCCGTCGCCGGAGATATCACCGGGCTTGACCGGGGTGGCCGGGTCCCAGGGGACGGTGAAGGTGTAGCCGGAGGGGGCGGTGGAGATGTTGCCGGCCTTGTCGACTCCGGCCACGTACAGGGTGTGCACGCCCCAGTCGCGGATCGGCACGGGGATGGTCGCGGTGGCCCTGCCCTGGCTGTCGGTGCCGGTGAGCGCGGCGCTCTCGCCGTCGGCGGCGGTGGGCGGCGAGTCGAGCTGCCACAGGAAGGAGTCCATGCCGCTGGACTTGCAGGGGCCCGGGTCGCAGCTGGTGTCGGTGGCCGGGCTGTCGGCGCCGGCCACGGTGAAGTTCGTGGTCTTGCCCACGCCGGCGTGGACCACCGGGTCGGCGGTGCCCGAACCCACCGACGGGAAGGAGGAGTTGCCGGTCACCTCCGGCGTCGGCGGGGCGGTGAAGTCGGTGGAGAACCAGCAGTGGTCGGAGATCGGGGACTTCAGGTCGGAGGTCGAGTCGTCCTCCGCGTAGACGTCCCAGCCGTACTGGTGGCCGTCCTTGAGGGTGGCGCCGATCTTGACGGCCGCGTCGGTGCCCGAGTCGAGGAAGGCGCTGGCCGGGGTCGAGACGTTGGCCCCGCTGCCGTCGCCGTCGGGATCGACCGTGCGGTCCCAGACGTGGTAGTGCGCCTTGACGTTCTCGCCCGACATCTGGGTCGTGACGGTGGAGTGCAGGGTGACCTCGCTGCCGGCGTCCGAGTAGGTGGTGGCGCCGATCCAGCCCGTGCCGTTCGTGGTGCAGGCGGCCGAGGCGCCGGCGGCGGCCGGGGTGGTGTGCAGGCTCGTCGGCACGGCGGGCGGGATGTCGAAGCGGGTGGTGAGGGTCAGGGTCGTCGACATGCGCAGGTAGTCGTCGTTGCCGGAGGTCTGCGACTCGTTGCCGTACAGGCCGATGGTCCAGGTGTTGGTGCCCGCGCCGAAGGTGCCGTCGGCGTCGTAGCCGTCGCCGTCCGCGTCGGCGATCTTCTGCGCCTGGTCGGTGACGTGGAAGGTGGCGGTGCTGTTGCTGCACGAGCTGCCGGAGTTGGCGCCGCTGGGCACGGTGTCGGTGACCGGCGGGAAGGCGGAGTCGTGCACCCCGGGCCGGGACAGCCAGTCGGTAGCGGAGGAGATCGCGTTGGTGGTGTGCAGCGTCAGCGGCTGGTCGTGGCTGCAGTCGTAGCTGGCCGCGTAGGTGGTGGAGATCTTCACGAAGGCGTCGTAGACGACGAACGCCGGGTGCAGTCCACCGGTGTTGATCGTCCAGTACGAGCGCTCCACGCCGACCCCGCAGGCGCCGCCCCACTGCTGGTAGCCCACGCCCTGGCCGTTGGTCTGCGCCTTGTCGTACTGCGGCGCGTCGTCGCAGGCCGAGCTGGAGTAGACCTCGGTGAAGTGGCCGGCGGTGGAGGAGACCGGGTTGGTGTACGGGTCGATGTACACCGGGTACGCGGTGTCCGGGTCGGTGAGCATGCCGGCGTCCGGGGTCAGCGTCAGGGCCTTGCCGGTGGCGGTCATGGCGACCGGCTCGGTATCGGCGCCGGGGCCGGGGCCGTCCACGGACGAGACCAGACCGTCGGTCGGGCCGGGCGTCGGGCCGGGCGTCGTGGCGGGCGTCGGCCCGGTCGTCGGGGCGGTGGCGGCCGTCGTGGTGCCGGAGTCCCACATGAGCGGCTGGGGGCTGGTGTAGGCCAGGTCGCCGTCGGTCGCGGTGGCGCTCATGCTGTCGGAGTCGGTGGTGGCCAGGGTGAGACCGTGGGTGGCGGTGGCCAGGGTGAGCTTCTTCAGCTCCGGATTCGCGGCGGCCTCGGCGTCGTGGACGATCAGGACGTCGCTGAAACCGCCCTGGTCGGTGACGGACACCGACAGGTCGACGCCGGGCAGCACCGAGGAGTACAGCGCGGTGTCGCCGTCGACGCTCGGCTTCGGCAGCGTGAACGGCAGGGTCAGGGCCATGCTCGGCCCGTCGGCGTGGGTCAGGGTGACCAGCGGGCCGTCGCCGCCGCCGGAGAGCGTGACCCCGTTCGGGGTGGCCGTGGGCGTGAAGCCGCCGTGGCCGTCGGCGACCAGGGCGGAGTCGACCGGGGTCCACTCGCCGTCCTTGCGGACGCGGGCCGGCAGCACGCTGGTGGTGTTGGAGAAGGTGCCGTCCGGCAGTGCCTCGGTGGTGGAGACCTCGGTGGTCAGCGCGTCCACCGGGACGGCCTTCCCGGTGGACTTCGCCTGCGCCTGCGCGGCCAGCAGCGGATCGGCCGGGGTGGACGAGAAGTCGTCGGCGGCGGCGGGCAGGACGGGCAGGACCGGGAGGACCGTCAGCAGGCCGAGGGCGGCCGCGAACAGGGCGAGTCGGCGCACCGGAGCAGCGCGTCTTTGGCCGGTTCGTATCGGTGATCCGGAGGGGCTGGGAGCTCTCAACACCTGGCGGGCTTCCTTCGATCGCTGGCATCGGGGTGGGGGAAGCCCGGTAGCCACAGGGCAGTGATCAATTTCGGTACAGAAACTACACACGCTCTGCCAAGTTGAAGCACGGTCTTTTCACGGAATTGGCAAAGGGTATTGAGTCGCGATCATGGCCGCATTTAGCTTCCGGTCGATCACTCACACGTGTGCGGTGATGAAATGACGGCCTCTCAGGGCCGGATTCCGGGGGGTTCGCGTGAGTGGCAGACGGCGCTGGTTCGCGGGTGTATGGCATCGAAGATTCCTTGGCGGACTTGGCCTTTGGGCCATTCCGGTCGCCCTCTTCGCCCTGCTCCTGCCGGTCGCGATAGCCACCGGCGTCGGCACCCCGGGCTTCCTCGCCGGCCACTCGGACGACCCCGACTTCGGCCACCACGGCGGCTTCGCGTTCGACGGCACGGTCTGGAACCCGAAGAACCCCAAGAGCCTCGACACCACCCGGGCCGTGGGCGCGCACGCCCTGACGCCGAAGACCCCCGCGCACCCCAAGGGCTACCGTCCGCTGGGCGTCTACCGGGCGGACGCCCCGCAGTGGCCGACGGCGGGCACGGCCACCGTCGACCTGTCGGCCGCAGGCGCGACCGAGCCGGTCAAGGCGGGTGCGCTGCCGGTCTGGGTGGCCTCCGCGGACGCCGCGCACACCCTCCCCGGGGTCCGCGTCCAGACCGCGTCCCACGACCGGACGCTCGAGGCCGGCGCCAACGGCATGCTGCTCGGCCTCACCCCGACCGGCACCGCGACCGGCACCCCGAGCGGCACGGCGACCGGCACCGCGACCGGCACCCCGACCGGCACGGCCGCCGCAGGCAGTCGCGTGCAGGTCGTCATCGACTACGCCGCGATCGCCAAGGCGTACGGCGGCGGCTACGGTTCACGGCTCCAGGTGGTCCAGCTGCCGGGCTGCGCGCTGACCACGCCGGAACGCACGGAGTGCCAGAAGCGCACCCCGGTCAAGTTCACCAACCGCGCCACCGCCGACCAGCTGACGGCGACCGTCACCCTGGACTCGGCCCCCGCCGCCGAATCCGAACCCGCCCCCGCCGCCTCCTCCGCCGAGCCGCAGCAGAAGGCCGAGGGCGACGACACGGGCGGCGGCCCGACGACCATGTCCGTGCGCACCGAGCCCCTCACGGCGGCTGCCGCCGCCGGCACCACCGCGCTGGCCGTCACCTCCGGAACCTCCGGCTCCCAGGGCGACTTCGGCGCGACCAGCCTCTCCGCCGCCGGCACCTGGCAGGCCTCCGCCACCGGCTCCTTCACCTACGCCTACCCGGTCTCCGTGCCCGCCGCGATCGGCGGCAACGCCCCTGACGTCGGCCTGAGTTACGACTCCCAGTCGGTGGACGGCGAGACCACCGCCCGCAACTCCCAGTCCTCCTGGGTCGGCGACGGCTGGAGCTACCAGGTCGGCTCGGTCGAGCGGAGCTACCGCGGCTGCGGCTCGCTCCTCGACTCCGACGGCAAGAAGATCCTCAAGGGCTCGGGCGACGAGTGCTGGGGCGGCGACAACGCCACGCTCTCCTTCGGCTCGCACTCCGGTGTGCTGGTGTCCGACGGCGTCGACTCCGGCGTCGCCGGCGAGATCCGCCAGTGGCGGCTCCAGGGCGACGACGGCACCCTCGTCCAGGAGCTGTCCGGCGCCGACAACGGCCTCCACGACGGCGTCTACTACCGGGTCCTGACCACCGACGGCACCGCCGCCTACTTCGGCGCCGACCACGCGCCGACCGGCGCCGGCACCGAGGCGACCATGCCCGCGAGCCCCGCCGACGACTCCACGCACTCCGCCTGGGGCGTCCCGGTGCTGCACCCGCGCTCCACCGACCCCTGCTACACCGGCGCCAAGGGCAAGGCCTCCCAGTGCGACAAGCCCGAGGGCTGGCGCTGGAACCTCGACTTCGTCGTGTCGCCGACCGGGTTCGTGCAGCGCTACGACTACACGACCGAGTCGAACTACTACGACCTCGGCGGCGGCCAGGCGGCCGAGAGCGACGACACCGACGACACCGGCACCCTCACCTCGTACACCCGCGGCGGCGCGCTCTCCCTGATCTCGTACGGCTACACCCTCGCGGACGAGAAGGCCGGGCGGACTCCGGCGGCCCAGGTGGACTTCGGCCTGGCCCAGCGCTGCCAGACCACCTCCTCCTTCACCGACTGCTCGGCCGGCAACCTCAAGGACTCCACCGCCACCCACTGGCCGGACGTCCCATGGGACCTGCACTGCGACTCGACGGACAAGACCAAGCTGCCGGACGGGGCGACCACGGTCCCCGACGACGTCTGCATCACCTCCGGCCCCAGCTTCTGGACCACGACCCGGCTGGACTCCATCACCACCAAGGTCCATGTGAAGGCGACCGACCAGCTCACCGCGGTCGACTCCTACAAGCTGGGCCAGGTCTACTCGGACGCGGGCGGCACCGTCGACCCGGTCACCGGCACCTCGGTCGACCCGAAGGACGCCGGAATGCTCCAGGCCGTGATGTGGCTGCAGTCCGTCGGACACACCGGCAAGGACACCTACGACAACGGCAACAGCGATATCGCGCTGAACCAGGTCTCGTTCACCGGAACCGAGATCGACAACCGGGTGAACGACGATTCACCGTCCGCCCCGCCGTTGTACCGGCCGCGGATATCGAGCGTGCAGACCGAGACCGGCGAGTCGATCGCCGTCGAATACAACTCGGCCCCCTGCGCGGGCCGAACGCTCTCCATATCGCAGGCCGACAGCAACACCAATTCCTGCTATCCCGTCTACTGGACCGTCCCCGGCGCCTCCAAGCCCATCGCGGACTGGTTCAACAAGGTCACCGTGAACAGCGTGGCCGTGTCCGACCTGACGATCGCCGGCCAGTACAAGCCGGACGCCCAGAACAACCCGGCGGGCTCCGAGACCCAGATCTCCCGCTACAGCTACGCCGGCCCCGCCTGGCACCGCGACGACTCCGCGCTGACCGACGACCAGTACCGGACCTGGGACCAGTTCCGCGGCTTCCGCACCGTCACCGTGCAGACCGGACAGGCCCCCGAGCCCGTCACCCAGCAGAGCACCACCTACCTCCAGGGCATGGACGGCGACTACAAGGCCGACGGCACCCGCCGCTCCGTCATCGTCGACGCCAAGGTGGGCGGCAGCACCGTCCTGAGCGTCACCGACGCCGATCAACTGGCCGGCACCACCCTCCAGGACGACACCTACACCGAGGCCGGCGGCACGGTCGACGCCAGCAGCGTCAACGGCCCCTTCACCTTCACGACCACCGCCTCCGCCGGCCAGACCCCCTGGACGGACTGGACGCAGGAGGACAACCCCGGCGACACCGAGCCCGCCCTGTCCACCCTCCCCGACCTCGCCGCGCACCGCATCAAGACCAGCAGCTCCCGCGAGTACGAGCGCCTGGCGAGCGGCGGCTGGCGGCACACCACGACCGACACCGCGTACGACGGCCAGGGCCGCGTCTCCACCGTCAACGGCCACGGCGACGGCGTCGATCCCGACCAGGAGAAGTGCGCCACCACCGGCTACGCGACCCCGCCCGCGTCGAACACGATGATGCTGACCTACCCGGACCGGGTCACCTCGATCGTCGGCGCCTGCGGCACCGCCCTCGGCGCGAGCAGCCTGCTGACGGACCAGAAGATCTACTACGCGGGCGACGGCACCCTGTCCGGCCTGGGCGCCTTCGGCTCGGTCACCGCCGACGGCCAGGTCACCGGCACCCAGACCGCCACCGGCTTCACCGGCAGCACGGAGAACTGGCAGACGACGTCCGCCATGGCCTACGACGGCGCCGGCCGTGTCACCGACGCCTACGACGCCACCGGACAGAAGACGCACACCGACTTCGACCCGGACTGGACCGGCGCGGGGAACAACACCAACGCCACCGGCGAGTCCTCCGTCAACAGCCAGGGCTGGACGGTCGGTTCCACCCTGGACGCGCTGCGCGGGCTGCCGCTGGAGAGCGTCGACGCCAACGGCCGCAAGACCGACATGACGTACGACGCACTCGGCCGGCGCACCGCGGTGTGGCTGCCCGGCCGCGACAAGGCCGCCGGACAGAGCGCCGACGAAACCTTCGCGTACGCGATCAACCCCGGCGCGGTCCCCGCCCCCGGCGACACGATCACCCAGCCCGGCGCGCCGACCTCGGTCACCACCCGGACACTGCGCGAGGACGGCACGTACGCCACCTCGATCTCGATCTACGACGGCATGCTCCAGCCGCGGCAGACCCAGTCCACCGCGATGGGCGACTCCAACTCCGGCCGGATCGTCTCCGACACCTTCTACGACTCGCACGGCTGGCAGACCGCGTCCTACGCGGCCTACTCCGAGCCGAACGACTTCCCCTCGACCACGCTGTACGCGGCGAACGAGAACCAGATCCCCTCCGAGACCACCACGACCTACGACGGCCAGGGCCGCCCGCTGCGCGAGACCCTCTGGCACCAGGCCGTCGAGCAGTGGCACAGCTCCACCGCCTACCCGGGCGCGGACGAGGTCGACACCACGGCCCCGGCCGGCGGCCGCTCCACCGCGACCTTCACCGACGCCGTCGGCCGCACCACCAGCACGGTCGTGAAGAACACCGGCTCCACGGTCACCCTCCCGGGCGGCTCGGTGATCCCCTCCGGCACCTCGCTGACCTCGGACAGCGTCCGCCTGACCATGCAGGCCGACGGCAACCTGGTGCTCTCCGCGCTGGCCACCGGCAAGACGATCTGGTCCTCCGCCACCAGCGGCCACCCGGGCGCCTGGGCCAAGTTCGGCACCGACGGCAACCTCGTCGTCTACAGCACGGCCGTCGCCCAGCTGTGGACCACCGGCCTGACCGCCGTCACCGGCGCAACCTTCCAGGTACGCAACGACTCCACCGCGGCCGTCGTCGCCTCCGGCGGCTCCACCGTGCTGTGGAAGCAGGGCACCGCGAACGCCGTCCCGGCCGCCGACGCCACCACCCGCTACGCCTACACCGCGACCGGCCAGCTCGACTCGATCAAGGACAACGCGGGCAACACCTGGTCGTACACCTACAACGCGCTCGGCCAGAAGCTGTCCCAGACCGACCCGGACGCCGGAAAGACCACGTTCGACAAGTACGACCCGGCCGGCAACCTGCTCCAGAGCACCGACGCGCGCGGCCAGGTCCTCTCCTACGCCTACGACTGGGACAACCGCCCCACCGCCGAGTACTCCGGCGCCTGGTCCGCGGCCCCGGACCAGACCAAGCTGCTCGCGTCCCATGAGTACGACACGCTGGAGAAGGGCTACCAGACCTCCGCGACCCGCTATGTCGGCGGCGCGACGGGCAAGGCCTACAAGCAGGCCGTCACCGGCTACAACACCGCCTACCAGCCGCTGGGCACCACCCTGACGATCCCGGCCGCCGAAGGCTTCGCCGCCGCCGGCCAGTCCGCCGCGCCCGCCTCCGGCACGGTCACCTACACCTCCACCTCCCGCTACACCCCGAACGTCGGCCTGCTCTCCACCCAGCACTACCAGGCGGACGGCAACCTGCCCGCCGAGGACATCGACTACGGCTACACCCAGCAGGGCAACCTCGACGGCATCGGCGGCTTCATCAACTCCGCCAACACCCCCGCCTACGTCGACGCCACCGTCCACGACGCGTTCGGGCGCGTGCTGCAGACCAACTACGGGCCCACCGGCAAGGAACTGGCGACCTTCGCCCAGTACGACGCCACCACCGGCCGCGTCACCCAGGCCAGCAGCATGCTCCAGACGTCGACCACCGCCCTGGACGTCGTCAACCTCCGCTATGACCCGGCCGGCGAACTCACCGCCGTCGACGACCTGCAGAACAACACCACGCACGACACCCAGTGCTTCACCTACGACTCCTTCCAGCGGCTGACCGCCGCCTGGACCGACACCGCCGGCATCACCGACCCGGCCGCCGCGACGGTGGGCGCCGTGGGCGGCTGCACGACGGCCAGGGTCCAGACGACCACCGCCTCCCCGATCAAGACGACGACCGTCGGCGGCCCGGCCCCCTACTGGCAGACCTACACCTACGACCAGCTCGGCGACCGCACCGGCACGGTCGGCCACGACACCACCGGCAACGCTCTCAACGACACCACCCAGGCCATCGCCTACACCGGCACCGACGGCACGACGACCGCCACGCTCCCCGACCAGGCGGGCACGGCCACCATCGCCAACCCCGGCACCGGCACGGCGAGCATCGCCGCCGCTTACACCGACCCGTCCTACGCCAACGTGAACGCGGGCGACACCATCAGCCGGAAGGTCACCACCACCGGCCCGCTGACCAACGCCTTCACGCTCACCGGCGGCGCCAAGAAGTGCATCGAGGACGCGGGCAGCTCCACGACCGCCGGCGCCAAGGTGCAGATCAACGCGTGCAGCGGGGGCACCGGCCAGAAGTGGACCATCGGCACCGACGGCACGGTCAAGGTCCTCGGCCTGTGCCTGGACACCACCGGCAACGCCACCAGCGCGGGCACCCTCGTCGTCATCGACACCTGCAAGACCGACGCCACCCAGAAGTGGAAGGTCACCACCACCGGCACGCTGGTCAGCAACGCCAACAGCGCGGTCTGCCTCACCGACCCCGGCGCCTCCGCCACCAACGCCACCCAGCTGACCATCGCCACGTGCGGCGGCAGCGGCCAGACCTGGACCGGCGCCCCCACCGGCGCGATCCCGGCCGGCCAGAGCCAGACCTTCACCTACGACGCCGAAGGCCGCACCGCCACCGTCGCCACCACCTCCGGCACCCACACCAACACCAGCAAGTACCTCTACGACGCCCAGGGCGACCTGCTCGAGCAGACCGCCGCCGTCGACGGCGCCGACAAGACCCGCATCCTCTACCTCTTCGGCGGCACCGAGCAGATCACCCTCAACGTCTCCGCGAAGACCTGGACCGGACTGCGCGACATCACCGGCCCGGACGGCACCACCGTCGCCCGCTCCAGCAGCGGCACGGTCAGCTACGAGATCGTCAACGGCCAGGGCACCGCCGTCACCGCCGTCGACGCCTCGTCGCTGGCCGTCACCCGCCGCGCCTACGACCCGTGGGGCAACCCGCGCGGCGCCAAGCCCAGTTCCTGGGTGGCCACGGACGAGAACGCGGGCTTCCTGGGACAGCCCATCGACGCCACCACGGGCCTCAACCTCCTGGGCGCCCGCAACTACGACCCCGTGACGGGACGCTTCCTCACCCCCGACCCGGTCTTCGAGCCCGGCGACCCCAACCAGATGGGCGGCTACACCTACGCGGGCGACAACCCGGCCAGCTCGGCGGACCCGAGCGGGCTGATGCTGGTCGCCGACGGCGGCGGTGGCTGCGGCTCCGCCTGCCAGGCCGCGGCCGCCAAGCCGGACACCAGCACCTCCAGCGGCAAGAAGAAGCACCACAGCAGCGGAGGCTGCCACGGCTTCTTCGGCTGCGCCGGGCACTACTTCAAGAAGGCGCTGCCCGTCGTCGCGACCGTCGTCACGGTCGTGGTCGTGGTGGTCGCCGTCGCGGTGGTCGTCTCCGCCTGCGCCGGAACCGTGATCGCCGCCCCCGCCTGCGTCCTGGGCGCGGCCGAGGGCGCCGGAATGGTCGGCGGCATGTTCGGCGGCGACTGCGCGGCGATGGGCTGCGCGGGCGGCGGCGGATTCGCCGCGGAGGAAGGGGACTCACCCCCTGCGGGCGGCGGAACCGACGCGGCCCCCAAGGCCGCCGCGGAACCCGCCCCGCACGACGCCACCGGCAGCTCCGGCGGCTCGGGCGACGCCGCCGCCGACGCGAGCGCGGGCAAGCAGTCCGCGAAGGACGCGGCCGGCGAGAACGCCGCCGAGCCGAAGAAGTCCGACGCCCAGCACGACGCGGCGGCCTCCCGCAAGGCCGCGGCCGCCTCGGACGATCCCGGCACCGGCAACTCCGGCACCGAGGAGGGCGGCCAGTGCAGCTTCTCCCCGGACACGCCCGTCCTCATGGCCGGCGGCAGGACCGAGAAGATCGGCAAGATCAGGACCGGTGACAAGGTCGAGTCCGCCGACGCGGGGACCGGCGAGCACGCCGGCGCCCGCGAGGTCCTCGCGACGCTGGTCCACCGGGACAAGGACCTGATCGACGTCACGGTCGACACCGGCCACGGCCATACGGCGACCCTCCACACGACGTCCAAGCACCCCTTCTGGGACGCGACCGCCCACGCCTGGGTCCCGGCGGGCAAGCTCGTGACGGGCCACGCCCTCACCACGGAGGACGGCCACCGCGTCCTGATCGCCGGGGTGCGGGCGACGCCCGGCGCGGCCGAGCGCTACAACCTGACGGTCCGCGAGCTGCACACGTACTACGTGGTGGCCGGGGGCGTCACGATCCTCGTCCACAACGCGTGCCCCAAGCACATCGCCGAGGTCACCGTCATGGACAGCGCAGGAAAGGAACGCGGGGCCGCGTCGAGCGAAGAGGGGTCGGCCAGCTACTGGTCGGGGCGGCAGTCCGACGCGGAGAAGGCGCAGGGCAAGTACAAGGGTGGCCTGATCTCTCACACGGAGTCCCGCGCCACCCGGGTCGCCGGGGTGCCGCACGTCTACTGGAAGGGCGGAGACGACCCCCTGCTCGGCCGCTCGCCGGCCATCGCGGGAGACACATACCTGGTCAGGGGGCTGTTGCCGCCGTGCGACTGGTGCCAGGCCCAGATGGAAGAGGCCGCGCTGTCCACCAAGACGAACTGGGTGTACACATGGCTGGACGACGACGGTGTTCGACAGTTCTGGTGGCGTGGACCGGAAGGTTAGGACGGGAAAAGATGGCCGATCTCACGATCCGTGACATCGAGATCGACGACGATCCTCCGCTGCTTCTCGTCGGGCTGGGCGAGTACTCCGACGAGGAGGGGCTGGACGTCGTCTTCACGGCGAACCTCCGGCACAACGACTACCCGGAGAACAGCAACTGGCCCGAGGGCGAGTCCTACTGCGTCACCAACACCGAGGGACTCACCAGCTTCGGCGGAGTCTCCGAGGCGGAGTTCCACGAGCGGTCCCTGCGCGTCCTCTTCACCGAGAGGACGGCCCGGGTCATGGAACTGCCCGACCGCGAGATGGTGTTCCGGATCGACGCGGCGGACGTGGACCTCGACAGCCTTTCCCGGGTGCTGAAGACGATCTTCACCTGCGGTCGACCGGAGTACCACCCACGTCTGACCGGCTTTCCCCCGGGGGTGTGACCCCCGATGGCCGGAACGTCCCGAACACCCCGACAGCCAGGAGGCTGACGCCATGCAGTATCTGATCATGGGCCTCGTCGGAGTGCTCGCCGGAATCCGGGCGCTGGCGCTCCGGCGCAAGCAGCTGAGCGCGGCCGGCGGGCCGTCCGCTCAGCTGATCCTGCGGCCCGCGTTCCTGGCCGTCCTCGCCGGGATCGCCATCGTCGGCGGGGCCTTCCTGCTGGCCGGCGGGGTCGCGGCGCTGGTCGAGGGCTAGAGACTCGACGTCCAGGCCAGCTGGCGGGCGAGTTCGGCGTCGTCGGGCTGGGCCCCGGGCCTCGTGGCACCGGGCGTGCGGGGCCGGGGTACCTGGACGCCCCGGGAGATGTTGCCGCTGACGGTCGTGTTGTGCTCCACGCGCGGCCGGCGCAACTCCTCGTAGCGGGCGAGCGCGGAGTCGAGGTCCGGGGCGTCGCGCAGGCACTTGGCGAGGATCACCGCGTCCTCCAGCGCCATGGACGCGCCCTGCCCGGTCGCGGGGGAGGCCGCGTGGGCCGCGTCCCCGACGAGCAGGGTCCGGCCGCGACGCCACGGGCGGCCGTTCGGTATCTCCGTGGCGTTGGTGACCAGCACGGGTTCCGTGGTCGCCGCGACGATGTCCGCGGCCCCGGTCGGGTCCTTGCGCAGCAACGGGACAAGCAGGTCACGCCATTGGGCGGGGGTGGCGTCGGTCAGCTCCTCGGCAGCCAGCGGCGTGTCGGCGTCGACCCGGACGAACCAGTACGTCTCCCCGCCGGGCGACGTCATATGGCCGAAGGCGGCCCCGCTGCCGCGGGTCATCGTGATGCACGCGCTCTCGTCCCCGTCGGTCTTCGGCGCGGCGGTGGTGTAGCCGTAGAAGACGCGCTGGCCCGCGTAGCACGGCCGGCCGGCGGCCTCGGCAGGCTCCGTGGGCTCTGTCGGCGCGGTGACCCGGCGGACCGTGGAGTTCAGGCCGTCGGCGCCGAGCAGCAGATCGCCCGTGGCCGTGCCGCCGTCGGCGAAGCGCGCGGTGACGCCGTCCGGCCCGTCCTCGACGGAGACGAGCCGCGCCCCGTGGACGATGCGGACCCCCCGCCGGACGGCCTCCGCCTGGAGTGCCGCGTTGAGCTCGCCGCGCCGCAGACACCGGTACTGCAGCCGGGGGTCGCCGAACTCGCCCAGCGGAGCGCGCACGACCTCCGCGCCCGTCGCGTCGACGACGCGCATCGAGGTGAGCGGGAAGCCGATCGAGGTCACCGCGTCGGTGGCGTCGATCTGCGCCAGCGCCCGCAGACCGTTGCTCGCCAGGGTGAGGAACGCGCCGATGTCCTCGGCGGTGTCCGGATGCGCCTCGAAGACGGCGACCTCCTGCCCCGCCTTGCTCAGCGCCAGAGCCGCCGCCGTGCCCGCGATCCCGCCGCCGACGATGAGCACCCGCGCCATGCCGACCACCCCGTTCTTCCGCGTTCTCCCGCGTACGGACCCAGCGATCGTATGTGCCCGTGCGCGCGTCAGCTGCCGGTTCGGCGTCCCAAGGCGTCCAGAACACCGGCCAGTTGGCGCAGCGGCTCCTCGCCGACGATACGCAGGACGACCGTGTCGGCGCCGGCCGCGGCCAACTCGCCGATGCGTGCGACGGCTTCGGCCGCGGTGCCGGAGACGGTGAACACGTCCTCCTGTGGACGGCCGAGCCAGGCGCCGTGGCCCTCGGTGTGCGGGTGGAGGGTGCGGGCGACGTCGGCGGGGTCGTCGCCGACGCAGGCGAAGGCGAGGACGGTCAGCGTGTGGTCGGACCCGGCGCCGCCCTTGGCCGTCAGCGCCCGGGTGTTCACCAGGTCCTGCGGGCCGTGGCCCTCGGCGATCAGGGTGCCGTCCGCGACCCGGCCGGACAGTTCCAGGGAGCGGGGCCGGACCACACCGGCCACCACCGGCGGGACCTGGACCGGCGGATGCACCAACTGGACGCCGTCCAGCCGTACTTCCCGTCCGTCGAGCTCGACCCGCTCACCGCGCAGCAGCGCGCGCACGGAGGTGATCGTCTCCTCGAGGAGCGACAGCGGGGAGCGGGGCGCGACGCCGACCGACTCCATCCACTCCCGCACCCCGTGTCCGATGCCGGCCACCAGCCGGCCGGGGAACACCCGGGCCAGGGTGGCCAGTTCCATCGCCAGCAGCGCCGGACTGCGCAACGGGGCCGGCGCGATCCCGATGCCCACCCGCAGCCGCTCGGTCGCGCCCAGCGCCACGGCCGCCGCCGACACCCCGCCGTTCCAGCCGAGGTCCTCGACCACCCAGAGGTCGTCCACCCCGAGCGCCTCGGCCTGCCGCGCGAAACCGGGCAGATCCTCGGGCGCCCAGTCGCGGTCGTACATGACACCGATGCGTGCGTTCGTCGCGTCCGTCATACGTCGGAACCTACTTCCTGTCTGGTGCCGGGCGGCAGAGGCCCCGCCCGGACCGGAGTCGGGGCGGAGCCTCTGAGGGGTGGGGCGCGAACCGTGCCGGCGGCGGGGTCAGCCCTTGACGGGCTTGCCGCGGCCCCAGGCCCAGGCGAGGCGGTCGGCGCCGGACTGGTTGGTGGTGGCCAGCCAGGGGCGGTCGGTGGTGCCCGTCAGGGTCTGGATCGAGTACATGTCGTCGGTGCGCAGGCCGGGCCAGTAGACGGAGCCCATCTTCAACTCGCGGAAGGTGTCGGTGACGGCCTGCATGTAGTTGATGAAGTTGTTGTCGGGGGTCTTCTTGTTGTAGTCCAGGCCTGTGGTCATGAAGGCCCCGAACTCGTCCGCGACGGTCCGGTTCGCGCAGTCGCCGATACGGACCTTCAGGTCGGCCACCCACTGGTCGTAGGTCGCGTACTCCTTCCAGAACCCGTAGTGGTGCAGCGAGAGATAGGTGCCCTTCAGGCGCGGGTCGGCGCAGACCGTCGTCACATGGTCGTTGTAGCCGGCGCCGCTGACGAACACCCGGTTGCGCGGCACCTTCGAGTACGTCGACAGCCACTCGGCCGCGATGTCGGCCCACTCGGTGTCGGTGTAGCCGTGCGGCTCGTTCATCGGCTCGAAGTAGACCCGCTTGTCGTTCTTGTAGGCCTTGACGACGGTGTCCCACATCGGCCAGTAGGCGGCCGTGTCGTCGATGAAGCCGTCCTTCTGGGCGCCGGTGCCCTCCCAGTAGGAGACGATCACCTTGAACCCCTGGTCCGAGGCCGCGTCGATGACCCCGCGGTAGGACTTCCAGTAGGCGCCGTTGACCGTGTACGGGTTGATCGGCAGCCGCACGGTGTCGGCGCCGAGGTTCGCCCGGAACGCCGCGATGATCCGGCTCGCCTTGGCGTAGGTCTGCCGGTAGGTGTCCGAGGTCGACAGGCCGGACAACTGGAGGTAGTCGTCGGCGAAGTTGTCCCGGGGGTCGGCCCAGTTCACGCCCTTGAACGAGGTCGGGTCGAGGGCGGGCGCGGCGGCCTGTGTGGAGGTGGCCGAGGCCGGGCTGCCGGCCAGGGTCGCGCCGGTGACGGCGGCGACGGCGACCGCGACGAAGGCGGCGCGCAGACGGGGGGAGAGGGAGGACGCTCTGGCGGGGGACTTGCGCATCAACTTGCCCTTTCAAGTTCATGTTTGCGTAAACATGGAGCCCCGCAGTGGCTGATGTTTACGTAAACATAGCGGCGCCGGAATCGTGGCACCCGGGCTGGTGATCGTCAAGGTTTCGCGCACGTAACGTCGGACGACTCGTGCCGGACGACTCGCGTGGCGCGCGTGGCCGGTGAGTCGAGGCCGCCTCCGACCTCGCCTCCGATCGCGCCTTTGACCTGGCCTCCGACCTCGCCTCCGTCGTCCCCGTGCGGGACGGCGAGGATCCCGCCCGGGGCGCGCTCGTCGTCGGGGCGGCGGCCCGGCGCTGCTTCGGCACTTCGGTCAGGGCGTCGGCGGGAGCGTCACGCGCCCAGCGGGTCCAGCGTCAGCGGCTCGATCTTGCCCTCCAGCATCGCGCCCAGGCCCTGGGCCGCGCAGATGTCGGGGCGCTCGGCGATGTGCACCGGCATGCCCGTGGCCTGGCGGAGCATCTGGTCGAAGCCCGGCAGCAGCGCGGAGCCGCCGACCATCATGATCCCGCGGTCCGCGAGGTCGGCGACCAGATCCGGCGGGCACTCGCGCAGCACCCTGCCGATGCCGTCGAGCACGGCGGTCAGCGGGGTCTCGATGGCGTCCCGGACGGCCGCGGTGTCGACCTGCACGGAGCGGGCGAGGCCGGTGGCGACGTCCCGTCCGTGGATCTCGGTGGACGCCGGCCCCTGCGGGGTGAGGCCGTTGCCGGAGAGGGCGAGCTGCAGAGGCCGGACGGACTGGCTGGGCAGCATCAACTCGTGCTCGTGACGCAGGTGTTGGACGATCGCATGGTCCACCGCCTCGCCGCCGACGGGAATGCGTTCGGCGGTCACGATCGAGCCCAGGGAGAGGACGGCGACCTGGGTCGCGGCCGCCCCGCACACCATGATCATGGTCGCCTCGGGGCGTTCGACGGGCAGCCCGCAGCCGACGGCGGCGGCGATGAGCGTGTCGACCAGCTCCACGCGCCGCGCGCCGAGGCCCACCAGGGTCTCGATCGCGGCGCGCTGGGCGAGCGGGTCGGCGTCGTGCGGGGTGCAGGCGGCGGCGCGCAGGAACGGCTTGCGGCGCAGCTGACGGCGGATCTTGTCGCCGAGCAGATGGCGCAGCATGCGCTGTGCCATCTCGATGTCGACGACCGTGCCGCCGGAGACCGGGCGCACCACACGGATGTAGTGCGGAGTGCGGCCCGTCATCTTCTCGGCGAATTCGCCGACCGCGATCAGCGCACCGGTGCGGGTGTTCACGGCGGCGGCGGACGGCTGGTCGACGACGAGCCCGGCGCCCTTCACATACACCCGCGTCCGCGCCGCTCCCAGATCGACGGCGAAGTGGCAGCGGCGCAGCTGCTCCAGACTGGCGGTCATGGCAGTTCCTCCCGAGAGCACAGACCGTGGCGGGGCCGCCGGGCGGTCGGCCTCCCTCGCATCGTGCGGGGGCGGGGCGTCGGCCGCCTTTTCAGGGGGGCCGGGCGGGGCGCGGCCGAACGGGTGGGACTTACAGGTTCCGGGCCGCTTCCAGCACCGGCGTGAGGGAGGGGACCGCCACATCGCAGCCCGCCCTCAGCAGGGCCTGCTCGACGGTCGGATTGCGGGCGAGGCCGATGAAGCGCAGGCCCACGGCCTGGGCGGCGGCGAGCTCGGCGAGGGTGGAGCCGATCACCAACCCCGTGGCGGCGGGCGTGCCGAGGGAGCTCAGCGCGCGCAGCAGACAGTGCGGATCCGGCATCAGACGGCCGAGGTCGTCGTCGCGGCCGTGCACGCCCTCCAGGAGCGGCAGCAGCCGGTAGGAATCCAGATGGCGGCGGACGGCGGGTTCGCACACGTCCGTTGCGACGGTGACCCGGCGGCCGGTGTCGCGGAGCGCGCGGACGAGGGCCGCGGAGTGATGTGTGGTCGGCGCGTCCGGTACGGCGGCCAGCTCGAGTCGGTCGAGGCGGTCCCGCAGGACGGGGGCCAGCCGGTCGTGGGCGAAGGTGCGCAGGACGTCGAGCGGGTGCACGAACAGCTCCCGGCCCGTCGACCCGCCCGGATCGACCGGCGGACGGCCCGCCAGGGCGTCCTCGGGGTCGCGGTGTTCGGCGACGACGAAGAGCAGGTCGAGGGCGGCCGCGCGGGCCGACGTCGCCGTGAACAGGCGGGCGAGGGGGCCGTCGAAGCCGCACAGCACGGTCTCGGAGTCGGCCAGCAGGTCCGTCAGCGGTCGGCCGGAGCGGCCGGTCGGCCGGCGCACCTCGGGGGGCGGGGCGTAGGCCGGCGCGAGGGTGACCGCGCAGGTCACCGCCAGCCCCGGCACCGGCCACCTGCCGAGCTGCGCGTTCACCGCGCGCTGCGCGCCGGGCGCCCGCCGGACGGAGTGATGGCGGGTGATCCGGGACCCCGCCTCCCGGAAGTGCGCCAGCAGCCGCTCGGCCACGCCGACGGCCTCCGCCCGCACGAACGCCACCGGGTCCGCCACCCGCCAGGACAGCTCCACGGCCGCCGCGAACGCGCCCTTTCCGGAGCTGGGCAGGGAGATCCGGTGGACGGCCTGCTGGGGCGTGAGGTCCACCTCGTAGTAGGTCGTCGGGGCGGGCGGGCGTCCGCCGTACGGGTCGGCGGGGTTGAGGAGGGTGAGCGGGCCGTCGGGACGCGTGTGGACGATCGCGGTGCGGCCGGGGGCGGGTATGCCGAGCTGCCGCAGGTCCCGGGTGAGCAGCGGCCCGCGCACCAGGTCGCGCTCGTCGTCCGCGGTGCGCGGCGCGGGCAGCGGGCAGTGCCAGGCGAGCGGCGGGGCGTCCTCGGCGTCCCCGTACAGGGGGCGGAAGCGGTGCGGGCCGGAGGCGGCGGAACTGTGGGCGAAGTCGTCGTAGAGGGCGGGCGGGACGGTGATGAGGACGGGCGCGTCGCCCCGCGGCGGCGTCGGGGACGGTGCCCCCTCCTGGAACGTCACGCGCAGGCGCGGCGGTTCGGTCAGGTCGGCCAGGGGGCCGGGGAGCCAGCGCAGGGCGGCGGCGAGGACGGGGAGGAGATAGGCGTCGGGGTGGAACCGGACGAGGTAGCCGTCCCCCCGGACCCGGATCTCGTACTGCTGCGGGGTGAGGGCGCCCCGGGCGAGCACTTCGTGCACGGCGACTTCGAGGGTGATGCGGGTCTCGGGGCGAGCCGTGAGGTCGGCGTCGGTGGTGAAGAGGAGCGTGGGGGAGGGCGTGGGACCGGGCCTCGACCCGGGTGCCGGGACGGGGGGTTCCGTCAGGTCCCCGCCCAGCCGGGCCACCGTCTCCGCGCTGACCGTCGCGAACGCCGGACCGCCGTCGCCGCCCCCGTCGGGGCCTGTCAGCGCGCGGAACTCGCCTGCCGTGCGGCCCGCTCGCTCGTCGATCAGGCCGCCGATGCGTTCCAGGAGTTCGCGTGCGCGGCCGCGGGTCGTGCGCGGCAGGGTACGCAGCAGGAGGTCGCGGACGCCGGGCCGGAAGTCGTAGGAGCCCGGTGGGCCGGGGACCGTGGTGAGCATGCCGCTGAGGATCACCTCGGCCAGGTGCTGGGGCCGCGGGTCGCGGTTCACGGCCCGCTGGACCAGGCGCATCACCGGGACGGACGGCACGGCGAGCGCCAGATGACCGGCCAGCCGGAAGGCCTCCGGGGACGCGGTGGCGCGGAACCGCAGGACCAGGTCCTGGGCGGGCAGGGCGGCCGGGTCGGGGGCCTCCCGAACGGCGGGCGGGGGAGCGACGGGGGCCGGCGGGAGCCAGGCCGCCGCCCCGGGGGTGCGGGCGCCGCCGGGACCGGCCACCAGCGCCGCCCAGTTGGCCAGCCAGGGCGCGCCCGGTTCCAGGACCGGCAGGGGCAGCGCCGCCTCGGGCACGGGCCGCCGCCCGGCCTCGGGGTCGGCATCGGTGTCGTACGGGGTGAACGCGAGCGCGGTGAGCGGGGCCGCCATCGTGGGGGACGCGAGCAGGCCCGGCTCGGCAGGCAGCGCCGTCGTGGGCCACAGGTGCTCGGGGAGCGGCTGGACGACGGCCAGCGGCATCCGGGTCGCCCAGTGCCGCAGGGTGCCGTACCAGCGCGTCCCCGCCGGGCCGGGACGCCACTGCGGGCCCATGCAGTCGCTGACGACCAGGGTGACCGTCCGCCCGTCGGCCGGGGCGGGGAGGTGCCGGGCCCGGCCGTCGGGCGTGGCCGGGTGCAGGGTGACCGTGCGGAAGATGCCCGACTGGACCAGCACGGTGTGCAGTTCGCGGACGAGCGGCCGCCAGACCGGCATCGTCGGGCCCGTGTCGTGGACGAGGCGGAGCCGCAGCCAGCGGTCGCGCGCCGGGCGCAGGACGGGCAGCCACACGTCCGGGTGGGCGCCCAGCCGGGCGATGCGGTCGGTCGTCGCCCGCTCGTCGAGCAGCCGGGCGCGCGCCGACGGCACCGTCCGCTTCAGCGGGCGCAGGGCGCGCTGGAGGGCGAGGGGGTGGGGGAGCATCGGCGGCGCGGGCGCGAGGAGCGGCCGGCCGCCGGTGCCGGCGGCGCCGCCCTGGGCGGCGGGGAGGCGCAGGGGGACGCGCTCGGCGGGCGCGGCGGGGACGGCGGGGGTGATCGGCGGGTCCGGCCGGGCGGCCGGCGGCGGCACGGGCGTGGCCGGCGGCGTCCTGCTCCCGGCCGTGTCGTCTGCGGCGCTGCCCGCCGTACCGCCGTCCGCCGTCCCGTCCGCGATCTCCGCGGCGCGCTCGTCGCCCGCCTCCGGCCGCCCTGCCAGCCACAGCAGTTCCGCCAGCTCGCGCGGGGTCGGCGGCGTCTGCGCGGTGGCCGTCAGGAGTGCGGTCAGCCGGGCGAGGGCGGAGGAGTCCCCGGCCGCGCGCGCCGGAGCCCCCTCAGAAGCCATCGCCGTCCGCCGTCGTGCTCAGGTAGGGCATCAGCTGTTCGGCCAGGGCGTCCCGGGAGTCCGCGTCGAGGCCGGTGACGCCGGTGAGGTAGAGGGCGTTCAGCAGCTGGTCGGTGGCGAGTTCGCCGTCGGCCGCGCGGGTCAGGAAGCGGCCGATGAGGCGTTCCGCCTCGCCGGGCGGGGTGTCGAGGTGGGCCCGGACGATGTCGGTGAGCTGGGCGTGGTCGGGGCGGCGCAGCTTCAGCCGGACGCAGCGGCGCAGGAAGGCGGGCGGGAACTCGCGCTCGCCGTTGCTGGTCAGGACGACGAACGGGAACGCGCGGCAGCGGACCCGGCCGCGGGTGACGGCGACCGGGGTGTCCGAGCCGTCGGCCAGCACCTCGGCGGTGGCGTCCGCGGCGGAGTGGCGGGCGGCGCGCATGAGTTCGGGGATCTCGTACTGACCCTCCTCCAGGACGTTCAGCAGGTCGTTGGGGAGGTCGAGGTCGCTCTTGTCGATCTCGTCGACGAGGAGGGCGCGCGGCCGTTCGTAGGGGAGCAGGGCGGTGCCGAGGGGGCCGAGCCGCAGATGGTCCTCGACCCCGCCGCCCAGGCTCTCGACGTCCCCCTCGGCCCCCGCCCGCGCCGCCTGCCGGGCCGCGTACAGCCGGGACAGCGGGTCGTAACTGTAGAGGCCGTCGGCCAGGGCGGAGCGGCTGGTGATGTTCCAGCGCAGCACCGGACCGAGGCCCAGCTCGCGGGCGACCGCGTAGGCCAGGGAGGACTTGCCGGTGCCGGGCGGGCCGGTGACCAGCAGCGGGCGGCGCAGCACGAGGGCCGCGTTGACGAGTTCGACGCTCTGCGGGGTGGCGACGTACGAGCGGGCGCGGTGGACGCGGTCGGGCGACACGGCCGCCTCGTCGTCGGCGTCCCGGGGCGGCGGCACGAGGGGCGCGCCGTCGAACGCGCGCCAGGGCGGCGGCGCGGGCAGCCGGTCGATGCCGTCGTGCGGCTCGCTGCTTCCGGTGTAGACGGACCAGTGGGGCATGGTTCTCCGAAACGTGGGGGTGGGGCGGCGGCTCAGGCCACGGGGGAGTGGGCGTGGGCGGGCGCGCCGTCGTGCGGGTCGGTGAAGACGCGTGGGTCGTCCCACAGCAGCTGGATGTCGTGCGCCCAGTGGCCGTCCTCCGCGTCGGCCTCCTCGCGCAGCGCCAGGATCCGGCGCGGGAGTTCGGCGGGCGGCACCTGGGACAGACAGACGTCGAGCTCGTCCAGGAACGTCTTGCCCGCGCACCCGTCCCCGCCGGCGCAGGGCTCGTCCGGCCCGCCGGCGCAGCCCTCGCGGGACCAGACCACTATCGGGGCGGGCGCGTTGAGCGAGGTGTCGAAGTGGGGGCGGGTGCGGGGCACGCCCGGGGCGGTGGCGAAACCGGCGAGACAGGCGTCGTCCTGGCGCAGCCGTATCCGGAGCCGGCGGGGTTCCTCGGGGCCGCCGCACTCGACCCGGTGCACGCGCGCGCCCGGCGCGGAGTCGAGCCGGTTCCACGCCCGGGTGAGCTGGTGCCGCACGCTCGCCCTGCGGCGCGCCTGGTCGGTGACGACGAGCGGGTACACACAGCCGAGCGGGGTGTCGTCGTCGGGGGCGCTGGCCCAGCGGTCGACGGGCAGGTCGATCCAGTCGCGGGGCAGTGCGAACGCGATCAACTCGTCGCAGCCGGGCGTCAGATAGCGGAAGGCGGCCTCGATCCGGTCCTGCACATAGGCGCGCAGCCCGGCCTGCGGGACGGTGTCGGAGCCGACCGGATGCCGACGGCCGCCGCTGTACGCGGACACCTCGACGCGGACGTGTCCGTCGCCCGCGCCGCTGTGCTGGAGGTCGACGAGGATCGGCGACCAGTCGGGTGCCGCGGCCGTCTCGGCGGGGGCCTGGAACATCGACTCCACATGGGCGGCGAAGCGGGCGACGGTGGCCGCCGCGTCGGGGCCGTCGACCTCGCACAGCACGAACAGGGCGGCCGACCACAGCGAGTCGAACCCCTCGTCGGGCGCGTCCGGGTCCAGCGGGCCCCGGGCGGCCTCGTAGAGCCGCACGCGCCGCCCGACGGCGCCGGGATCGCCGGGGTCGCCGTCCAGGCCCTCGCGGACCGCGCGTTCGACGAGTTCGCGCAGCCGGGCGCGGTCGGCGGTGCGGTGGTCGGAGGTGGGCACCAGGCCCGCCAGGTCGGGCCAGTAGCGGGCCATGACCTCGACCGGCATCATCCGCCCGTTGTGCACGCCCCGGTCGCCGGCCGCCGCGGTGACCATGCCGACGACCTCGCCGGTGTCGGCGAGCGTGACGGCCGCGCCGCTGAACCCGGGCGCGAGCGGCTGCCCGCCGGGCTGCCAGGCCTCCAGCTGCATCCACTCGCGGTTGAGCAACTGGGTCGCGGTGATGCGGTACTCGGCGAGCGTGCCCTCGTCGAAGCCGACCGGGAAGCCGTAGACGACGAGCTTGCGCGGCCGGTCGGACCGGTGGGCGTGGGCGTCGCCGACGGGGGCCAGCGCGGCCGGGGCCAAGGGGACCTCGTGGGCCAGCTCCAGGACGGCCAGGTCGCCCAGGTCGGTCGCCGAGCCGCCCCAGCCGCCGTCGGCGACCACCCGGGCCGGCACGGCCGGCGCGCCGGGGCGCTCGGTGAACGTCACCGTCAGCGTGCCGGCGGCGGCCCGGTGCACGACATGGGCGCAGGTCAGCACCTTGCGCGGGGTGATCAGGAAGCCCGCCCCCGCCACCTCGCCGGCGCTCTCGATCCGGGCGTGCCACTCGGCGCTGTTCATGAGACGGCGGCGGGCCCCGGCTCCTGCGCGGAGGACGGCGACCAGGTCAGCTTCACCACGAGATGCCCCTCCGCGGTGCCCTTGGCGATGATCGCGCCCGTCTCCGCCGACAGCTTCACCCCGAACTCGATCTCCACCCCGTCCGGCTTCAGCGCCCCGTCCCGGAACACCCGCAGCGCGGACTCGGCGGCCGCGCGCACGCCCTCCAGGGCGCCCTCGAAGGTACGGGCCGCCTGGACGGTGCCGTCGCCCCGGGCCACCAGCCGCGAACCGGGCCGCGCCTGGGTGACCGCCTCGACGGCGACCACGGCGCCGCTCTCGGTCCTGAACTCCACCAGCTCTTCCACTACGCCCCCGTAGCCCCTTTCCGTTCCCGTGCCGTTCCCGTGCCGTTCCCGTGCCGCTTCCGACGCGCTGCCGCTCTGCGGCTCTGCGGCTCCGCGGCTCTGCGCGCATCCATTGTCACGGACGGTACTCGGGATTGTCCCGCGTTCAGTGGGGCCGCGTGGGACGGATCACCCCCAGCTCCGCCAAGTCCTGTGGCCGGATGCGGAGTTGGTCCGCCGTCAGTTCCACCTCTGCCTCGGGGCGCTTGAGGATGGCGGCGGCGAGCTCCGGGGCGATGACGGAGAAGTAGCTGTCCGGCGTGGCCCAGGTGCGGCCGGGCGCGGCCAGCGCCAGCGCGCCGCCGGAGCCGCCCTCGCCGATCACCAGCGTGGTGAGCGGGGTGCGGGCGGTGGCGACCACGCCGAACAGCTCCGCGATCGCCGCGCCCGCCCCCTGCCGTTCCGCCTCGGCGTCGTTGGCCGCGCCCGGGGTGTCCACCAGGGTGAGCACCGGGATGCCTAGGCGGTCCGCGAGCCGGATCAGCCGGGCGGCCGTGCGGTAACCGGCGGGCCGGGTCGCCTCCCCGGTCTGCGCGGCGTACGCGACCGTACGGCCCTGGTGGGCGCCGAAGCCGCACAGCATGCCGACCGGGTCCGCGCCGCCGCACCGGTCGCCGGAGATCGCGAGCCGGTCGGTGAAGTAGGCGTCCAAGTAGCGTGCGGCACGCGGGCGTCGCGGCGAACGGGCCCGGCGCACGGCATCCCAGCCGGAGGCCGGGAGATCCGTCGCCCCGAGGGCCTCGGGCACCGGAGCCGGGTCGGTCGAGACGCCCGTCAGCAGCCGCAGCCACCGCCCCAGCGTCTCCCGCAGCTCCTGCGGCCGGACGACCGCGTCTGCCGACCCCGCCGCGACCTGCGCCTCGGCCGTGTAGGCGGCCGGGTCGGCGTCCGGCGGGCGGACCCGCGACCCCGCGAAGCCGACCTGCGCGCCCGGCAGCGCCAGCACCACGTCGGCGCCCGCGCCCAGGGTGGCCCAGCCGCCGCCGGTCGTCGGATCCCGCAGGACCGCGATCTGCGCCAGCCCGGCTTCCCTCGTCAGCGCCGACTGCCGGGCCACCCGCTGGAGTTGGGTGAGGGCGAGCATGCCCTCCTGCATCCGGCTGCCGCCGGTGGCGACCAACGGCACGACCGGCAGCCGGTGTTCACGGGCGTACACGTACGCGGCCTCCAGGCGGTCGCCGGTGCGCTCGCCCAGCGAACCGCCCAGGAAGCCGAACTCGAAGGCGATCAGCACGGCCCGGGCGCCCTCGACGCGTCCGACGCCGCAGACGACGGACTCGGACTCGCCGGTGCGCCGGGCGGCGCGGGCCCGCGAGTCGTCGTAGCCGGGCCAGGCGAGGGGGCCGTCGCGGGTGAAGTCCTTCTCGTCGTGGGGGAGTTCATGGAACTCGTCGGCGACGAGGGCGATGACCTCCCGCGCGCTCGCCCGGTCCGTCGTCATGAGGGCAGCGCCCGCTTCATGATCTTCCCCATGTCGTTGCGGGGCAGCGCGTCGAGATACCGGACCACGCGGGGCCGCTTGTGCGGCGCGAGCCGACGGGCCACATGGTCGGCCAACTCCCGTTCGTCCGGCGGCGACTGCGGATCCGACGGCACGATCCAGGCGACGATCCGCTCCCCGAGGTCCGCGTCCGGCTCCCCGGTGACGGCGGCCTCGCGCACCCCCGGATGCTCCAGCAGCGCGTTCTCGATCTCACCGGCGCCGATCTTGTACCCGCCGCTCTTGATCAGGTCGGTGGCCTTGCGTCCCACGATCCGGACATACCCGTCGGGATCGCGCACGGCCACGTCCCCGGTCCGGAACCAGCCGTCGGCGGTGAAGGCGGCGGCGGTCGCGTCGGGACGGTTGAGGTACTCGGTGAACAGGTTCGGCCCGCGCACCTGGATCTCCCCGACGGTCTCCCCGTCGTACGCCGCGACGACGGTCCCGTCCTCCTCCACGAGCCGCAGCTCGACGCCCGGCAGCGGCACCCCGACGGTTCCCGCCCGCGCCTCCCCGTCGGCCCGGACGCTGGTGTTCATCAGCGTCTCCGTCATGCCGTACCGCTCGATCACCCGCCGTCCGGTCGCCGCCCGGATCCGCTCGTGGTCGTGCACGGGCAGCGCGGCCGAACCGGACACCAGGAGCCGGGCCCGGCCCAGCGCCTTGGCCAACTCCGGCTGCTCGGGGAGGTCCTGGGCGATCCGGTGGTACATCGTCGGGACGCCGAACACCATGGTCGCGCCGTCGTTCAGCTCCCGGGCCACGCCCTCGGTGGTGAAACGGCCCAGGTGACGGACCGAGCCGCCGCGCCGCAGCGGGCCGAGGACGCCCAGGACCAGACCGTGGACATGGAACAGGGGGAGGCCGTGCACCAGCACGTCCTCGTCGGTCCACTGCCAGGCGTCGGCCAGCGCGTCCAGGGTCGTGGCGAGCGCCCGCCGCGGAAGGACGGCGCCCTTCGGCGGCCCGGTGGTGCCGGAGGTGTAGACGACGAGGGCCGGGTCCTCGTCGCCCACGGGCTCCCGACTCCCGGGGGCGCCGCCCGTGCCGTGCACGTCGACCTCGACCCGCGCCAAGTCCGTTACCGGTGAGGGAAGTTCGGTGCCCGGCGCGGTCAGCACCAAGGTCGGCGCACTGTCGTTCAGGATGTGCCCGAGCTCCTTCTCGCCCGACTTCGGGTTCAGCGGCACCGCGGCGACGCCCGCCTCCAGCGCCGCCACCACGGCCACCGCGGTCTCCAGTTCCGGTGTCGCCCAGACGGCCACCCGGTCGTGGCCCGCGAGGCGGTCGGCCAGCGCGCCGGTCGCGGCGGCGAGCTCCGCGTACGTCAGGGAGCGGTCGCCGAACCGCAGGGCGGCCCGCCCCGCTGCGGCGTCCGTCAGGGCCGGGAAGAGAGAGGACACGCGTCATGCTCCTTAGCTGTCGAACCGCTGTCTGTCGCCTGCCGGGCCTCGGACCCGTCCGGGCCTACCCGAACCCTGGCACGACCATCACCAGCCACACCACCGCGGGTACGACCGCCACCACGACCCCTCCGTAGATCATCAGCTGCCTGAAGAAACGCTCGCGGTCGACGTCCGGCGCCGCGGCCAGGACGAGCGCGCCGTTCGTCGAGAACGGGCTGACGTCCACGACCGTCGCCGACACCGCGAGCGCGGCGATCATGCCGACCGCCCCGATCTCGCCCTGCGCGAGGAACGGCACGGCCAGCGGGATCAGCGCGCCCATGATCCCCACGGAGGAGGCGAACGCGGACACGATCGCGCCGATGTAGCAGAGCAGCACCGCCGCCAGCAGCGGGACGCCGATGCCGCTCACGCCCTCGCCGGCCCACTTGATGGTGCCCATCTCGTCCAGGACGCCGACGTATGTCAGGACACCGCAGATCAGCAGCACCGTCGACCACGCGATCTGGCCCACCGCCTTGCGGCTGTCCTCCGGCCAGAAGGTGCTCAGCAGGACGGCGAGGGTGATCGCGGTCAGCCCGGCGTCGAGGTCGAAGGCGAGCACGGCGACGACGAGGGCGACCAGCGCGCCGAGGGTGGCGACCCGGGCCGGGGTGAGGCTCACGGCGACGGCGGGGGCGTCGGTGGGAGCCGCGGCGACGGTAGCGGTGCCGGAGGGCTGCGCGGCGGCGCCCGGGGGCTGCGCGGCGGTCCCGCCGGGGGCCGGGGGGTCCCCCTTCGCGGGTACGGCGCCGGCCTCCGGAGCCGGCCCCGCCACGGCCTGCGCGCCCCGCGCCCACAGCTTCCGTCCGCCGAACAGCACGAACACGACGGCGGCGATGACGAGATTGGCGAACAGGGAGGCGAGGAAGAGCGCGACCTCGTTGCCGGGGAGGTGCTCGCGCTCGACGATGCCGTTGACGATCGTCCCGTAGATGCTGATCGGCGAGAAGCCGCCCGCCTGGGCGCCGTGCACCACCATCGCGCCCATCAGCAGCGGGCTGATCCCGTACTGGGCGGCGAAGCTCAGCGCGATCGGCGCGACGATGGCGACCGCGGCCGGGCTGACCGCGCCGATCGCCGTGAGCGCGCCGGTGAGCGCGAACATCACCCAGGGGATGAGCGCCACCCGCCCCCGGACGAGCCGGATCGCGGCGTGCACCAGCCAGTCGGTGGTGCCGTTGGCGCGGGCGATCGCGAAGAGGTACGTGACACCGACCAGGACGACGAACAGGGCGCCGGGGAAGCCGGCGAAGATGCCGTCCGCATCGAGGTCGGCGACGAGTTCGCCGACCCCGAAGGCGGCGGCGAAGGCGAGCGCGCCCATGTTGACGGAACGGGTGGTGGCGATGACGAACACCACGACCAGGACGAGGATCGAGATGAGTTCGGGGGACATACGGGCTCCCGTCGTTGGGTCCCGAGCGGAGGAGAGTGGGGGGTAGTGGGGGGTATTGGGGGTAGCGAGGGGCAGTGGTTCGGTGGCTGAGTGGCTGAGCCACTTTGCCGGACTGGGGGTAGCGTGGAGGCAGCCGGAGCGTCCGTCAAGAGGGCGTGCGGCGACGAGAGGGGGACCCGTGACCGACGCCCTGCGGCCCATGACGAAGCAGCGCCTCTACGAACAGGTGCTGGACCGGCTGCGTCAGTACGTCGTCGAGGGCGGTCTGAAGGCCGGCGATCGGCTCCCGCCCGAGCGCGACCTGGCCCAGCGGCTGGGCGTCAGCCGGGCCTCGGTGAAGCAGGCCATCGTGGTCCTGGAGGTCCAGGGCCTGGTGGAGGCGCGGCACGGCGGGGGCACGTATCTGGTCCGCGACAGCCTGGACGTCGAGCCGGTCGAGGAGATGGTCGAGCGCCGCAGGCGGCTGCCGGATGTGCTGGAGGCCCGCGAGGCGCTGGAGACGAAGCTCGCCGAACTGGCCGCCGAGCGCCGCACGGAGGAGGACCTGACCGCGATGCGCTCGGCGCTCGCGCACATGGCCGAGGAGATCGAGCGGGACGCTCACGGCGTCGAGGGCGACCGCCGCTTCCACGCGGCGGTGACGGCGGCCGCCCACAGCAGCCTCCTCGCGGAGTTCATGCGCTCCATCGCCGACCAGATCGCCGAGAGCCGTACCGAGTCCCTGCGCCAGCCCGGCCGCCCCGCCCGCTCCCTCGCCCAGCACCAGGCCATCGTCGACGCGATCGCCGCCCGCCGGCCCGGGCAGGCGGCCGCGGCGATGCGCCGGCACGTGCGCACGGTGGCGAAGGTGCGGCTGCTCGACTGGCAGCCGGACGACGACGAGAGGGCGGGCGAGAGCGAGGGTGAGAGCGAGGGCGAGGACTGACGGTCGAGCCGTCGGCCGTTAGCCTGCACGGGTGCGCGAAAGGCGTACAGACGTACGAGAACGGAGTCCTGTCGTGCCCCGAGTCGCCCTCGTCACCTATGACCCCCGGCCGGAGCCGAGCAAGGACCGCGATCTTCCCGTGCTGCGAGCCGCCCTGGAGGCGGCGGGGGCCGAGGCCGACGTCGTGATCTGGGACGACGACGCGGTCGACTGGGCCTCCTACGACCTCGCCGTCATTCGCTCGACCTGGGACTACAGCTGGCGGGCGGACGAGTTCACGACGTGGGCGGAGAGGTGCGGCAAGTTGACGCGGCTGGCGAATCCGGCCGCCGTCGTGCGCTGGAACAGCGACAAGCGCTACCTCGGGGAGCTCGCGGCGGCCGGGGTGCCCACGGTCCCGACCCGCTACCTCGCCCCGGGTGAGCCCACCGGCCCCGACGGCAGCCCCGACGTCGCATTCGGCCCCGACGGACTGCCGGGCGACCACGAGTACGTCGTCAAGCCCGCTTCCGGAGCCGGCGCCCGCTACGCCGCCCGGTACACGCCCGAGCAGCACGAGACGGCCGTACGGCACCTCGCGCGGATGCACGCGGAGGGGCTGACGGCGATGGTGCAGCCGTATCTGCGCGGTATCGACACCGGCGGCGAGCGGGCCCTGCAGTTCTTCGGCGGACGCCTCCTGCACGCCAGCCGCAAGCGGGCGGTACTGGCGCCCGGCACCGCCTTCGACGCGGACAAGGTCGCCCACCCCGGCCTGGAGCCCTGGACGCCGACGCGGGCCGAGCTCGCCGTCGCCGAGCGCGCCCTGGCAGCCGTGCCGGACGCGCCCGAGCTGCTCTATGCGCGGGTCGACCTGGTGGACGGCGACGACGGCGAACCGCGCGTGATGGAGCTGGAGCTGGTCGAGCCGAACCTCTTCCTGTTCCTGCACCCGGAGTCGGTGTCGGCCGTGGCGGCGGCGATCCTGGCGGCGGCCGTCACCCCTTGACCGCCGCCCGACCGCCGTCCGACCGCGGCCTTCGGATCCCCCTGTCCCGCGCTCCGTTCCCCCTACTGCCTGGCCGTCGTCCGTTGCAGGAGCCCGTAGGTGAACTCGGAGACGACGTCCCGTTCCACCCCCCGGCCGTCCGGTGCGGTGTAGGCGAGGCCCCAGCGGGTGGGGGCGGTGCCCTCCAGGGGGCGGGCCGGGGCGAAGGCCTCGGCGACCTCGTCGACCGTGCAGGACCAGGGGGTGAGGTCGGCGAGGCTGGTCAGGGTCGGCGGTTCGGACTGCGGGGAGCGGACCAGCCACTCGTTCCAGGCCATGCCGTTCGGGGCGACCAGCACCTCGAAGCGCAGCTCGGGCCAGAGCTGGACCGGCCAGAGCCAGGCCTCGCAGTCGAGGTCGCCGACGCGGCGGGGGGTTCTGGACTCCGGTTCACCGAGGACCGTGCGGTAGCGGGAGAGCGCGCCGCGTGAGTGCGGGGAGTGGGTCATGGACTGCCAACGCTTGTTGGCCTCCCGCATCTGGGTGAGGGAGACGCCGAGTCCGCGGCGTGCCGTGTCCACCAGTTCCGGGTTGTGGTCGTTCATGCGGCGCAGCAGGACGAGTTGGAAGTCGAACGATGCGAAAGAGCCGGCAAGGCGCTTCTGGGTCGGCATACCCCCCATCCTGGCCCACCCGCACGTTTCACGACCATTGCCCAGCGGAAAGCCATATGACAGCCTGTGTTCGTCATGCCGATCGCCTGTTGAAATCTCGAACACAGGCACTGAGACAACTAACTAAGGGAGGGGGCCGGACATGGGACGCCTCGTACCTGCCGTGACCCGAGCTCTCGACATTCTCGAGCTCTTCCTCGACGGGGACGGTTCGCTCTCCGCCCCCGACATAGTGCGCAAGCTCCAGCTTCCGCGCACCACCGTGCACGAACTCGTGACCACGCTCTCGGCGCGGTCGTACATCGTTGCGGTGCCCGGACAGCCCGGACGGTACCGCCTGGGGGTCCGCCCTTACCAGCTCGGCAGCCGCTACGCAGAGCAGCTCGACCTCGCCGCCGAGGGTCAGCAGGTCGCGCGCTCCGTCGCTGAAACGTGTGACGAGACGGTCCACGTAGCGATCCTCGAGGGCGCCGATGTCATCTACATCGCCAAGGTCGACTCGACGCACGCGGTCCGGATGGTCTCGGCCGCGGGCCGCCGGCTGCCCGCCCACTGCACCTCCGTCGGCAAGATGCTGCTGGCCTCGCTCCCCGAGCCGGAGCTCGGCGCGCGCATCCCCGACGACGCCGACCTCGTCCGGATGACCCCCAACAGCATCACCGAGCCCGACGCCCTGCGCGCGGCCCTGGCCGAGATCCGCGAGCGCGGGGTCGCCGTCGAGAGCCGCGAGTCCAACCCGGACGTCAGCTGTGTCGCGGCTCCGGTGCGCGACCGCACGGGTCAGGTCGTCGCCGCCCTCTCCATCTCGGTGCCGATGATCCGCTGGAGCGACGAGCGCCGCATCGAACTGGAGCAGCTCGCCATGAAGGGCGCGGCCGAGCTCTCCGAGCTCCTGGGCTACCGGAGCGTGGCATGACGACGACCGGCACCGCCTACGAGGTCGCGGTCCGGGCCGAGGCGACCCTCGGCGAGGGCCCGACCTGGGACCCGGCCGCCGGCCGGCTGCTCTGGCTCGACATCCTCGGCTCCCGGCTGCACACCTACGACCCCGCGACCGGCCGTCGCACGGTCCGGGTGACCGACCAGCACGTCGGCGCGGCCAAGCCCCGCGCCGGCGGCGGCCTGGTCCTCAACCTGCGGGACGGCGTGGGCCTCCTCGACGACGACGGCGGCTTCCGCTGGCTGCACCACGAGCCGGTCCCCGGCCGCCGCGCCAACGACGCGGCCGTGGCCCCCGACGGCTCGCTGTGGGCCGGCACCATGCGCTACGACGAGGCGCCCGGCGGCGGCACCCTGTCCCGGCTCACCGGCGACGGCTCGGCCGAGGTGATCCTCGACGACGTGGCGGTGAGCAACGGGACGGGCTGGAGCCCGGACGGCACGCTGATGTACTACATAGACTCGCCGACCCGCCGCGTCGACGTCTTCGACCGCGCGCCGGACGGCCGGGTGTCCGGCCGCCGCCCCCTGGTCGAGATCGAGGACGGCGCGGGCTTCCCCGACGGCCTCACCGTCGACGCCGACGGCTGTGTGTGGGTGGCGCTGTGGGACGGGGCGGCGGTCCGCCGCTACACCCCGGAGGGCGAGCTGGACCGCGTGATCGCCCTGCCGACGCCGCGCGTCACGGCCTGCGCGTTCGGCGGCCCCGACCTGACGGACCTGTACATCACCACGGCCCGGGTGGGCCTGGCCGCCCCCCACCCGGTGGCGGGCTCACTGCTGGTGGTCCCGGGGGCGGGGAAGGGCCTGGCCCAGCCGCCGTTCAAGGGCTGACGCAGCCGACGCCTGCGGGCCGGGGTGCCGCCAGGGGCGGCACCCCGCAGCGTCGGGCCGTGCGACCCACCCGGCCGCCCCCCGACAGCCGCACCTACTCCAGCCCGGCCCGCTTCAACTCGTCCCCCGACAGCGGCGGCCCGCTCAGCGCGGGCTTCAGCGACCCCACGGCGGCAGCCACCAGCACCGACGGGGTCAGCAGCACCTGCGGGCCGCGCTCCAGCGACGTCACGTCCGTCACCCGGCGGGCGATCCGGCCGCTGCCGGTGGCCGTGTGCATCAGACGGCCGACGTACGCCGACTGGAGCCGGTCCCGCAGCGTCGGCCCGTTCTCGGTCGCGCCCGGATAGAACACGTCCTGGCCGACGGCGAGGTCCCAGGCGGTCTGGGCCGGCCGGGCCACCGCCTTCTGGACGCGACGGGACAGCCCGGGCGAGTCCCACCCGTGCCGCCGGACGACGTCCCGCAGGGCCACCGCGCTCTGGGCGGCGACCGCGAGGCCATGACCGTAGAGCGGGTTGTACGCGGCGAGGGCGTCCCCGAGGACGGCGAAGTTCTCCGGCCAGGCCGGCATCCGCTCGTAGAAGTGACGGCGGTTGAGGGTGGTCCGGGTGTACGACACGTCGGACAGCGGCTCGGCCTGTTCCAGGAGCTGCCCGATGACGGGGTGGCGCAGTTCCTCACGGGCGAAGCGGACGAAGTCGTCGTTGGCGGAGGAGGGTTCGCCGCCCCGGGTGCCGTTGAGGGTGACGATCCAGCGGCCGTCCTCGATGGGCAGCAGAAACCCCGCCCGACCGGGCCGGCTGTCCCGCGGGTCGGGCTGCACGTTGACGATCGGGTACCCGGACCGCGCCTGCTCGGGCGCGAGATACAGCCGACTGGCATAGGCCAGCCCGGAGTCCACCTCGCGCCGCTCCACCGGCGGCAGTCCGAGCTCCCCCAGCCACCCCTCGGCCCGCGATCCCCGCCCGGTCGCGTCGACGACGAAACCGGCCGGGATCACCCGCTCCGCGCCGGATCGTTCCTGCGCTCGTACCCCGGTGACCGCCCCCGCGTCTCCCACGAGCCCCACCACCTCGGTTCCGGACAGCAGTTCGACCCGGTCGTCCGCGAGGACCTGTGCGCGGATCGTCGCGTCCAGGAGGTCGCGGCCGGCCAGGATCACGTGGTGGGACTCGGGCCAGCGGCGGAACCAGCCGCGCGGGCCCAGGACGACCATGTCCGTCGTCACCGGGGACCGGCGCGCCCCGACGGCCTGCAGCGCCTCGACGATGTCCGGCAGCAGTTCCGCCACCGCCCGCACCCCGCCCGACCACAGCATGTGGGCGTGGCGGGCCTGCGGCAGGCCCTTGCGGGGCGCGGGGCCGTCGGGCAGCACGTCCCGCTCGACGACGACGACCCGGTCGGCGAGGCCGGTCAGGGCGCGTGCCGCGAGCATGCCCGCATGGGATCCCCCCAGGACTACGGCGGTTCTGGCGGGGTTGGAGGGTTCACTCATGCGTGGACAAGCTCTCTGCCGGGGCGTTCGCGCGGGCGCGCACCGCCTGGATGTCGTCGGGGTGGCGAAGGACGAGGGACACGGCCTGGATCTCCCGCAGGAGGTAGGTGGTGTCGGCGCGGGGCGGGGAAGGCAGGGAAGCGGCGGGGGAGGCGGAGGCGGGGGAGGCGGGGTGTTCCGGCACGGGCGGCTGCGCGTGCGGCCGGGACTGCTGCTCCCTGGCCTCGACGGCGTCCAGGAGCGTCACCGCGGCGGCCAGCGTCTGGGCGACGCCGCGCTCGAAGCCGAGGGCGACGGCGGCTTCGTAGGACCGGGCGCGCAGGTCGTCGTCGAGGTGCCGGGCCAGTTGGAGGAGCGCGTCGCGGATGAACGTCTCGCGGCGGATCAGCCGCAGTTCCGGGGTGGCGCGCAGGTCGAACGGCTCGCGCCCGCCCGCGACGGTCCGCATCAGCCGGGACAGCGGCCTGAGGTTGCGGTGCCGGCGGCGGATCCGCCACCGCTCCTGCAGATACTGGCCGGCGTGCGGGACGATGAAGCCGATCGCGACCAGCGTGGCGGCGACACAGGCCGCCGACGGCGCGATGCTGGTGTTCAGCCAGTCCAGGTCGTGCCCGGTCCAACGGGCCGCGACGGCCGTCAGCTTCGCGGCGCTGAACAGCAGGTTCGTCACATAGCCGGCCCCCAGGAACCTCAGGCCCCAGCGCAGCCAGGCGTCGAGGCCGTCGGTGCGGCTCCAGTTCCACACGAGCCGGGCCGTGACCGAGCAGGCCACCGTGTGCGCGAGCAGATAGAGCAGGATCTCCTCGCGCATGAACGGCGTGTTGGCGTAGTAGGTGTCCAGGTCCCGGATCTGCTCCACGGGGACGTCGGCGAGCGCGAACAGCACCCACAGCGCGACCACCACACCCGCGTAGACGGAGACCACCCAGCGGGTCGCGCGCCGGGTCTGGGCGGAGCGCTCGGTGCGGCCGTTGCGCCAGGCGATGATCAGCAGCAGCCAGGACGCGGACAGCGCGGTGAGCAGGGAGTACACCCAGGGGGCCGCGATGTTCGGCACGCCGGTGACCCGGTTGGTCCAGGCGATGGTCTTCGGGGCCGCGAACACGAACACCGCGCAGGCGAACACCAGCAGGCCGCCGACGGCGCGCAGCAGCGGGTCCCGCCAGAGCTTGAGGATGCTGGGCAGCTTGATGGCGAGGGCCGCGCCCAGGACCACGGTGGGCAGCCAGAAGGAGATGTACATCCCATGGCTCACCGCGCCGCACCCCGGCGTCCGCGATAGCCGAGGGTCCGCTGGACCGCGGAGGTCTCGGCGGCGGGGCCGACGGGCCCTGGCCGTCCCGCGGATCGGGCCGGCCCGGAGGCCGTCGCTCCGGAGTCGGTCAGATAGCGCCGGACGCGGGCCGCGAGCCGGTGCCCGAAGTCGTCGGCCTCGGCCTCGTCGTCCGCCCGGGAGCCGTTGCGGGCGGCGACGGTCAGCGCGATGGAGTCCCAGTCGGACCGGTCGGCGATCCGGTCGGCGAGGACGCCCGCCGCGGCCGTGCCGACGCCGTGGTGGTGGTGCCGGTGCCCGGCGTGCAGATGCCACAGCTCATGGCCCAGGATGACCAGCTGCTGCACGTCCTCGGCCCGCTCCTCGACGATGACCAGGTCGAAGTCCTGGAACTCCACCCACAGCCCGGTCACCTCGAAGGCGTCGGGGAAGCGCTCGAAGCGCAGTTCGACGGGCCGTCCGCCGCGCAGCGCGGACATCTCCTCGCACAGCGCCCGGCACACGTCCCGCACACCGCAGGGCCGACAGGGGCGCGCCCGCAACGCGGCGGAGAGATCGCCGGTCAGCTCGCGCATGGCGGGTCCGGTCCTCGCGCGCCGCAGCGCCGAGGCGATCCGGGCCGCCCTCCCGCGCGCGCCCGCGACGTCCATCAGCTCCCCCTTCTCGACCGCTGTACGGCGGCCTGTTCGAGACTACGCGGCCGGTCGTGTCCCCGTCACGAGAAGTCGTCGAGCGGGAGATAGGCGAGGGGGGTCGTTGAGGACTCAAGGATAGAAAGCGCTATCAGAGATCCTGTCGAAAGCATTGACGCGCAGGCGCTTCGATTTTACGGTCCGTTCGAAGTTGCGAGCATGATCCGAAATGTCGAACGAATGGTCACCGACAGCAACGACAGGGGCAAGGTATGGGACAACCTGGCCTGAATCGCAGGCAACTGCTCGCCGCCGCGGGCGGACTGGCGGTGGCGGGCAGCTTCGGCTTCGCGGCCCTCGGCACGGGAGCCGACGCGCTCGCGTCCGGAGCCCGCACCCGCGTCCGCTACTGGAACCTCTTCCAGGGCGGCGACGGGGCCAACCAGGTCGCGATGGTGGACGCCTTCCGCAAGGCGAACCCGGACACCGCGGTCAAGGACTCCACCCTCGCCTGGGGCGGCCCCTACTACACCAAGCTCGCCATGGCCGCCGCCGGAAACCGCGCCCCCGACCTCGGCGTCATGCACCAGGGCCGCATCCCCGGCTTCGCGCCCGGCCGCCTGCTCGACCCGTGGGACGTGGACCTCCTCGCCGAAAACGGGGTGCGGGAGGCCGACTTCAACCCGGTGCTGTGGCAACGCGGCGTCGTGGACGGCAAGTTGTACGCGCTGCCGCTCGACATCCACGTCCAGCTGAACTTCTACCGCAAGGACGTCTGCGAGCAGGCCGGCCTCCTCGACGCCGACGGCCGCCTGCCCACCGCCACCTCCACCGACGACTGGTTCGAGATCCTCAAGACCGCCAAGGGGCAGCTGAAGAACGGCCGGCAGACACTCGGCCTGCACGCCACCGACCAGAACTTCTGCTGGTGGTTCTTCGTCGCCTTCTACCAGCAGCTCGGCGGAACCTACTTCGACGAGGACCGGACGACCCTCACCTTCGACACCGACCGGGCCACCCGGGTCCTGGAGTTCCTCCGCAAGCACGTCACCGACGGCTATGTCACCGTCGGCGAGGCGGATGGCGAGGCCTTCCTCGCCGGTTCTCCCTTCACCTGGGAGGGCAACTGGTCGGTGCCGTACTTCAACGGCGAGAAGGTCGAGTACGGGGCCCAGCCGCTGCCTCCGGTGTTCGGCACCCCGGCCACCCACGCCGAGTCGCACTCCTTCGTCCTGCCCCACCAGGCCGGTCGCGGCGGCGACGCGGACCGGGGCGCGTACCGGCTCGCCGCCTACATGGTCACCCACGCCACCACCTGGGCGAACGGCGGCCATGTCCCCGCCTATCTGCCGACCTTCGAGGACCCGGCCTATCTGAAGCTCGCCCCGCAGAACGAGTACTCGCGCCCGGCCATGGACCACCAGGCCAACGAACCCCACATCTGGTTCGCCGGCTCCACCGGCATCCTCGCCCAGCGCCTCGGCCCGATCGTCGCCGCCTCCAACCTCGGCTCCACCGCACCGGACGCGGCGGCCCGCCGGATGAAGTCGACGCTCCAGCAGCTGCTGACGATGAAGAACCCGATGGACGGCCGCACGGCAGCCGAGGAGCTGAAGGGAGCGAGCGCATGAGCACGCACCTGAGCTCGCACACGACCACCCACCTGAGCACGCTCGCGCACGCCGGGACGCTGCCGTCGTCGCGCACCGCCGTGGCCGCCGACTCGGCCCGCGCCCGCTGGGGCCGCCGTTTCCAGCACGGCGGCTGGTTCGTGGCCCCCTTCTTCGTCCTCTACGGCCTGTTCGTCGTCCTGCCGGTCGTCCGCGGCCTCTACCTCAGCTTCACGGACGCCAACATCTCCGGGGAGCACACCGGTTTCGTCGGCCTCGACAACTACCGCGAGGCACTCAAGGACGACCTGGTCTGGGACTCGCTCTGGCACAGCGTGCAGTTCACCCTGTACGTGGTCCCGGCGATCGTCGTCCTGGCCCTGCTGATGGCCCTGATCGCCCACCACACCGTGCACTTCAAGTGGCTGTGGCGACTGTGCTTCTTCGCCCCGTTCCTGCTGCCCTCCGCGGTCATCGGCAACCTGTGGTGGTGGCTGTTCCAGCCCACCAACGGCATGGTCAACCACGTCCTGGGCTGGGACACCCCCTGGCTCACCCAGAAGTCCACCGCGATGCTCGCGGTCGTCATCGCGACCGTCTGGTGGACGGTCGGTTTCTCCTTCCTCCTCTATCTGGCCGCCCTCCAGAACATCCCCCGACACCTCTACGAGGCGGCCGAGCTGGACGGGGCGAACGCGTTCCGGCGGATGCTCCACATCACCGTGCCCAACCTGCGCAACATCACCGGGCTGGTCTTCGCCCTGCAGATCCTGGCCTCGCTCCAGGTCTTCGACCAGGCTGTGGTGATGTACCAGTTCGGGCCGGGACCCGAGGAATCGACCCGCACCTTCGTCCAGTACACCCTCGAACAGGGCTTCACCAGCTACCGCGTGGGCTACGCCTCCGCGATCTCCTTCATCCTCTTCATCATCGTCGCGGCCGTCGCCCTCGGGCGGATGTGGCTGCTGCGCAACCGCGAGGAGGGCACGCCCCGATGACGACAGTGACGCCGACGACGACGAACCCGACGACCGAGCGGCCGACCCCCCTCCTCCGCAGGCCGCGCAGCACCTGGACCCCGGCCCAGATCGCCCTGACCCTGGTGGCGGCGGCCCTCTCCCTCCTCTGGCTGGCCCCGCTGGCCTGGGCGCTGTCCACCTCGCTCAAGACCCCCACCGACTCGGTGACCTCCCCGCGCTGGATCCCGCAGGACTTCACGGCGGAGTCCTGGAAGGCGGTGATCGAGGCCGGCAACATCCCCAACTGGTTCGTGAACTCGGTGGTCGTGTCGGTCTGCGTCACCTTCATCGTCCTGGCGGTCGCCTCCCTCGCGGGCTACGGCTTCGCCCGCACGGAGTTCCGGGGCAAGTCGGCCCTGCTGGCGCTGACCATGGCGGGCCTGATGTTCTCCCCGGCGATCCTCGGCGTCCCGCTCTTCACCACGGTCCAGTCGCTCGGCATGGTCGACACCTACTGGGGCATGATCCTGCCGCAGTGCGCCCCGGCGGCGATGGTCTACATCCTCTACAAGTTCTTCCAGTCGCTGCCCCGCGAACTGGAGGAGGCGGCCTTCATCGACGGCGCGGGCCGCTGGCGGATCTTCTTCACGATCGTCCTGCCGCTGTCCAAGCCCTCCCTCTCGGCGGTCGGCATCTTCACCTTCATCGCCTCCTGGAACAACTTCCTCTGGCCGTACATGGTGACCAACAACCCCGACCTGATGACCATGCCGAACGGCATCGCCACCGTGCAGAACGCCTTCGGCATCGTCTGGCCCCAGCTCATGGCCGGCGGCCTGCTGGCGGGCCTCCCGCTGATCGTCGTGTTCGTCTTCTTCCAGAGCCAGATCGTCAAGGGCGTGGCCCACACGGGACTGGCGGGACAGTAAGGAGATCCGATGCGCCTCCGACTCCCGACGGCTCTGCTCACCGCGGCGGTCGTCACCCTGCTCCCGGGCACGGCCCGGGCCGACGTCGTCTACCCCGACCCGCAGCCGATCACGGGCCAGCAGATCATCCACGACCCGACGGTGCTCCGCCTCAAGTCCGGCGGCTATGTGGCCTATTCGACCGGCGGGGTCATCGGGGCCCGCACGTCGAGGGACCGCGTCCAGTGGGACGACGCGGGCAACGCCTTCGACCGGCCGCCGGGTTGGTGGTACGAGTACAACGACACCGGCGACCCCTGGGCCCCCGACCTCTCCTACCGGGCCGGCCGCTACTGGCTGTACTACGCGGTCTCCTCCTGGGGCACCAACCACTCGGCGATCGGCGTGGCCACCTCCCCGAGCGGCCTCCCCGGCACGTGGAACGACCACGGCAAGGCCTTCGCCTCCGAACGCACGGACTCGTGGAACGCCATCGACCCGGCCCTGATCCAGGCCGACGGCCGCCTGTGGATGAGCTTCGGCTCGTACTGGACGGGCATCCGCATGGTCGAACTCGACCCGAGAACGGGCAAGGCCCTCCCGGACGCACAGGTCCACCACCTGGCGACCCGCCCGGACGCCCCCTACGCGGTCGAGGGCCCGTACATCGTCAAGCACGGCCGCCACTACTACCTCTTCGCCTCCTACGACGCCTGCTGCGCGGGCGTGAACTCCACCTACCGGATCAGGGTGGGCAGATCGACGTCGGTGACGGGCCCGTACGTCGACAGCACGGGCAAGCCCCTGCTGGAGGGCGGCGGCGACCTGCTGCTGGCCGGCCACGGCCGCTACGTCGGCACCGGCGGGGAATCGATCTTCAAGGACAGGGGCAGAGATGTCCTGGCGTACCACTACTACGACGCAGCGGACGCCGGCACGCCAAAGCTGGGGCTGAACACCCTGACCTGGAAAAAGAACGGCTGGCCGGCCGTCTTTTAGGGGCGCGGGGCTGCATCTGCCTGCGGCTCCGCCGCGTGGGCGCGACCAGCCACAACGCACCCGCACTCGCCAACGAACAGGAACCACCCACTTCGAAAGGCGCACATGCACACCGCACGCTTCACCCTCGACCCCGCTTTCAAGGTCGGCGAAGTAAACCCCCGAATCTTCGGCAGCTTCGTGGAACACCTAGGCCGCTGCGTGTACACGGGCATCTTCGAACCCGACCACCCCACCGCCGACGAGGCCGGCCTGCGCCAGGACGTCCTGGCGCTCGTCCGCGAACTCGGCGTCACGGCCATCCGCTACCCCGGCGGCAACTTCGTCTCGGGCTACAAGTGGGAGGACTCGGTGGGCCCGGTGGCGGACCGCCCCCGCCGCCTGGACCTCGCCTGGCGCTCGACGGAGACGAACCGCTTCGGACTCTCCGAGTACATCGCCTTCCTGAAGAAGGTCGGCCCGCAGGCCGAGCCCATGATGGCGATCAACCTCGGCACGCGGGGCGTGGCCGAGGCCCTGGAACTCCAGGAGTACGCCAACCACCCGGCCGGCACGGCGCTCTCGGACCTGCGCGCCGACCACGGCGACAAGGACCCCTTCGGCATCAGGCTCTGGTGTCTGGGCAACGAGATGGACGGCCCCTGGCAGACCGGCCACAAGACGGCGGAGGAATACGGCCGGGTCGCCGCCGAGACGGCCCGGGCGATGCGCCAGCTGGACCCGGACGTCGAACTGGTCGCCTGCGGCTCCTCCAGCCAGTCCATGCCGACCTTCGCCGAGTGGGAGGCGACGGTCCTCGCGGAGACGTACGACCTGGTCGACCACATCTCCCTGCACGCCTACTACGAGCCCCAGGACGGCGACGTCGACTCCTTCCTGGCCTCCGCCGTGGACATGGAGTCGTTCATCGAGAACGTCGTCGCCACCTGCGACCACATCGGCGCGAAGCTCAAGTCGAAGAAGAAGATCAACCTCTCCTTCGACGAGTGGAACGTCTGGTACATCTCGGGGTGGCACGCGATCGAGAACTCCGGCGCGCGGGACTGGGCGGAGGCTCCCCGTCTGCTGGAGGACAACTACAGCGTCATGGACGCCGTCGTCTTCGGCTCGCTCCTCATCGCGCTGCTCCGGCACGCCGACCGTGTGACGGTCGCCTGTCTCGCCCAGCTCGTCAACGTCATCGCGCCGATCCTCACCGAGCCGGGCGGCCCGGCCTGGCGGCAGACGACGTTCTTCCCGTTCGCGCAGGCCTCGAAGTACGGCCGCGGCACGGTCCTCGACGTCCGGGTGGACTCGCCGACGTACGAGACGGCGAAGTACGGCGAGGCGGACCTGCTGCACGCGACCGCCGTCCGTGCCGAGGACGGCACGGTCACCGTCTTCGCCGTCAACCGCAGCCGCACCGAGGCGCTGCCCCTCCAAGTCGGGCTGAGCGGACTGGACCTGACGTCGGTCGTCGAGCACAGCGTGCTCGCGGACGCCGACCCGGACGCGCGCAACACGCTCGCCGACCCCGACCGGGTCGCCCCGCACCCGGCGGAGGGGACCGCGCTGACGGCCGGCCGGCTGACGGCGACGCTGGAGCCGCTGTCCTGGAACGTGATCAGGCTGGCGTGACAGGCTCCGGTGCGGGGATGACCTCACAATGGGGTCATGAGGATCTCGGCAAGGGCGGACTACGCGGTACGGGCGGTGCTGGAGCTCGCCGTGCGGCAGGGCGGCGGCGACCCGGTGAAGGCGGAGTCGATCTCCGCCGAGCAGGACATCCCGCACAAGTTCCTGGAGGGGATCCTCGGCGATCTGCGGCGCGGCGGGATCGTCGACAGCCGGCGCGGCGGCGGAGGCGGCTACCGGCTGGCCCGTGATCCGGCGGCGATCACGGTCGCGGACGTGATCAGGGCGGTGGACGGCCCGATCGTGTCCGTACGCGGCGAACGTCCGACGGGCCTGACGTACACGGGCTCCGCGCAGCCCCTGCTGCCGCTGTGGATCGCGTTGCGGGCGAACGTGCGCCGGGTCCTGGAGGGCGTCACGATCGCCGACATCGCGGCGGACGCGCTGCCGGCCCCGGTGAAGGAGCTGGCGGCGGAACCCGCGGCCTGGGAGAACCCCTGACGGCGGTGCGGGCCGCCGCTCTCGTGAAGCGGCGGCCCGGCACTGCGGGGTTTACGCGTGCCTGATCAGGCGGAGTCGACGCCCACGGTCAGCGTCGCCTTGTAGCCGTCGGACACGCTGGAGCCGAGGGCGGTCAGGGTGAGCAGCCCGGAGGACGCGCCGCCGTCGTCGTAGATGCTGTCGTTGGCCAGCGTCGTCTCCTTGGTGGTGTTCGCGGAGTACGGCGAGGTGGCCTGGATCTCCTCGTTGATGTCGGCGTCGAAGAAGAGCTGACCGGTGTGGATGACGTCGCCGCCGGTGTACGAGTCGTCGGTGAGCGTCACCTCGGTGTGCACCCGCATGTGGACGTGCACGGCGCGGGAGACGTAGTGGCCGGGCCAGATCGAGGTGATGCTGCACTGGCCGTTCGCGTCGGTCATCTGACCGCCGCGCAGGAAGGTGCCGTTGTCCTCCTCGGTGTGGCCGTTGCCGCCCACGAAGCCGGAGTACTCGCCCAGCGCGTCGCAGTGCCAGATCTCGACGAGCGCGTCGGCGAGCGGCGCACAGTCGTTGGCCTGGTCGACGACGGTGAAGGTGTACTGGACCTCGAAGCCCTCCTTGTCCTCCCGGATGTCCTCGCGGACGAGGGCCCCGTCCAGGGAGTACGGCCCCTCGGTGACCTCGGCGTTGAGGGTGCAGACGCCGCTGGACGCGCTGGTCGCGGCCTCGGCCTCGGTGGTTGCGGTGGTCTCGGCGGTGCTGTCGGCCGCCGAGGCGAACCCGGCGACGGCGAGGCCGCCGGCCGCGGCGACCGCGGTGCCGCCGATCAGGACGCGACGCCGCTTCATGCTCTTGTCGAGCCGGTGCTTGCCCGGCTGGTTGTCGTTGGTGTCGATGGACTCGTCGTGGTGCTCGGTGTTTCCCGTCATGCAGAGGAAGTTAGAAGCGGACCTGAGGAAATCCTTGATGCGGGGCTGTGCAGGACCTGGGGATGCAACGGTCAACTGCCCTTGTTTCCGCGTTAGTTCGGACATGGTTCGGACATGGTTCGGGCATGGCGAAACACCGGACGCCGGGTCCGCGATCTCTCTAGCGTGGGCTGCGCCGCACCGACCCGAGGGAGACACATGGCAGACGACCGCGTCGAACTGGCCGACGCCGTGCAGGCAGTGAGAGATGAGCTGATCACGGCCGCGAGCCGCGCGACCGGGCAGGACGTCGTCTTCGAACTGGGCGACATCGAGCTGGAGTTCACCGTCGAGATCCGCAAGGAGACCGCGGGCGGTCTCAAGGTGAAGGCATACGTCTTCGAGGCGGGAGCGGACGCCCGGGGCGGCAGCTCCAGCACCCACAAGGTCGCCGTCACCCTCAAGGCCCTGGACGCGCGTACCGGGCAGCCGTGGAAGGTGGGGAACGAGAGCAGGGGGAGCGTGGCGCGCTTCGGACGGAGCGGTGACGGGCAGTGATCGCAGGGACGGCGCTGGGCCGGGTCGTCGCCGTGCAGGCCGGCGGCCAGGGGAGCGGTGTGCTCATCGACACCCACTTCGTGCTGACGGCCCGGCACCTGGTGCAGGGGCATGACCTCATCGAGGTGATCCACCCGTCCGGCTCGGCGGTGGAGTGCACGGTCGAGTGGGCGGACGAATCCTTCGACGTCGCGCTGCTGCATGCCAGGGAGCGGGTGATCGCGCCGGAGAGCGAAGCCGCCCTGGGCGTCTTCCGCAACGGCCGGATCGACACCGGCCAGCCCGTCCCGCACTGCCAGATCGTCGGCTTCCCGGGGATCCAGCGCTACGGGGAGCGCGGCGAGGAGCTGGAGTTCGACCAGTACCGGGCGACCGTGCTGCCGATGGCCGGACGGATGCGCGACCTTCTCGTCTGCGAACTCGACCGGCCGGCCGCGGCGGAGCGGGGCCATGAGGCCTCGCCGTTGCAGGGGCTGTCGGGCGCACCGGTCTTCGCCGGGGAGGTGCTGCTCGGCGTCGTGACCCAGATACCGCGCGGCCGGCATCACCTGCGGATCGAAGCCGCCCCGATCGAGGCGGCGTTGAGCGTGTCGCGCAGCTCGGGATTCGCGATCCCCTGGTTCGAGGCGGTCACCGAGGTCCATCCCCAGGACCAGCTGTTCGAGAACCGCTACGCGGCCGACCTGAGTTCGCAGTACCGCAAGACGGAGATCTTCGGGATCGACGACCTCGGCAGAAGCGAATCGCGCTGGGACCTCGACACCGCCTATCTGAGCCTGCAGGCCGACGAGCCCCGGATCCTCGCCGACAGCGGTACCAGGGCGTCCGACACCTCGCCGCAGCGCATCGACAGCCTGCTGACCGCCCGCCCCCGCGTGCTGCTGCGGGGCGAGGCGGGGGCCGGCAAGACCACCCTCGTGTGGTGGCTCGCGGCGCACGCGGCGAACGGCACCCTCGGACCGGAGCTCGCCGAACTGAACGGCCTCGTCCCCTTCGTCATCCCGCTGCGCGAGATGTACGCCCGCGGCGGACGCTTCCCCACCGTCTCGGAGCTGCCGTCCGTCGGCCGGGGCATCACGGACGGCGCACCCCACGGCTGGACTCGCCGGGTCCTGGAGGCCCGCCGGGCACTGCTCCTGGTGGACGGGCTGGACGAGGTCCCGGGCCGACAGCGGGAGGAGGCCCGCCGCTGGCTCTCCGCCCTCCTCGACCGCTACCAGTTCACCCGCTGCCTGGCGACCGTCCGCCCCAACGCCGTCGAGAAGGACTGGCTGGCGCAGGACGGCTTCGCGGAGCTGACGCTGCTCCCCATGAGCGACGAGGACATCACCACCTTCGTCGGCGCGTGGCACGACGCGGCCCGGCTGGAGTGCGATCACCTCTTCGACACCCGGCGCGGCGTCGACGAGCGGGAACTGCTGACCACCCTGGAGCAGGACCTCATCCACCAGCTGGGCCGGAACGCCGCGCTGCGCGACATGGCCCGCACGCCCCTGCTCTGCGCCGTGATCTGCGCGCTGCACCGCCGTCGGCGGGGCCTGCTGCCCACCACCCGCTGGTCGCTCTACCGGGCCGCCCTCGCGATGCTCCTCGGCGGCCGGGACGCCGGACGGGGCGTCCTGCACACCGACCACGTCACCCTCGACTCCGACCTGCAGCACGAGTTGCTCCAGCGGCTCGCCGTCTGGCTGGTGCGTACCGGACAGCAGCAGATGACCCGCGCCCAGGCCATCCGGCAGCTCGAACCGGCGATACGGGACGTGGACCAGCTCCGCGGCGAGGAGACGCCCGAGCGGGTGCTGCTCTTCCTGCTGCACCGCAGTGGGCTGCTCAGGGAGCGCACGGACGACACCATCGAGTTCATCCACCGCACGTTCCAGGACTACCTCGCCGCGAAGGAACTCCACGAGAGCGGATACGTCCTGGAGCTCCTGAAGCACGCGGAGGACGAGACGTGGAGCGACGTGATCGTCCTGGCGGTCGGCCATGCCACGCGCAAGGACGCCCATCACCTCGTCGAGGAGCTGGTCCGGCGCGGGGACGCCGTCCTGAAGAGGGCGGGGCGGTGGCACTTCCATCTGCTGGCGGCGCGGTGCGCGACGAGCCTTCTGTCCCTGGACGAGCGGCTGATGGGCGGGGTGCGGGACCGGGTCCGCAGCCTGATGCCGCCGCAGGGCGGCACGGAGGTCGGCGAGGTCACGGAGCTGGGCGACTGGGGCGTGGAGACGCTGCCCGGCCCGGACGGCCTCAGCGAGGAGACCGCCAGGAAGATCGTCGCGGTGCTCGTGCGGATCCGCACCGCACGAGCCCGGCAGGCGCTCAGACGATTCGCACCGCACCCGGCCGACGACGTCCGACGGGACGTCGTGACGGGCTGGGCCCTGCAGCCCACCGAGGAATACGCCCGTGACGTGCTGGCCGGGATGCACTGTCCGCTGCTTCGGGTCCGACTGCCCTCGGAGCTGGCCTGTCTCACCCGGTTCGGCACGATCCGGCGGCTGGTCGTCAGCGGCCCCCACTCGGCGGAGGAACTCGAGGCCACACTTCCGGTGGACGGGATCGAAGAGATCGAGATTCGCGCCAACGCGGCGGTGGAGCATCTGGAATTCCTGCGCAGACGCGGCGATCTGCGGAATCTCGTGCTGTCGGGCTGTACCTCCCTGCGGGATCTCCGGGTGCTGCCCGACCTGAATCTGACCTCTCTCTCCCTAGGGGTCCAGGGCTTTTCCCAGGAGCAGTTGGGGCTGCTGGCCGGGATGCGCGAACTGCGCGGACTCGCCCTTTCCGGAATGCCCAGGGAAGGCTGGGCGGCCATACGGCCGCACAGCGGGGTGCGCGAGTTGAGCGTGACCTCGGAACACGACGAGTGGCTCGCGGATCTGGACGGCTGGGCGAGCCTTCGCCGTCTGCACGCGGACATCGCGGGTCGGGACGTCCCGGAGATCGTGCGGGCGGTGTCCCGATCCCCCAAGGTCGAGGACCTGGCGCTGGTCGTCCGCTCGCTGCAGGAACTGCTGCCGGCCGCCCCGCTGCCGCAGATCCGGAATCTGGAGCTGTCCGGCCTCATCGAATACGGCCATCTGTCCCAGCTGCGCCGGGTGTTCCCCGGACTGAGCAGGCTGTACCTGGCGTTCGACCCCTATTCGCGGGCCCCTCAGTCCTTGGACCTGACGCCTTTGCTGGACATTCCCGACCTCGTCGTCCATCTCGTCGGTATCAGCCGAGAGGGAGCCCGCATCGCCGGGGCAAAGGAATTCGGTCCCCGGCTCGTGATCTCCGCGATCTCCGCCGTGCGCATGGTGGAGGTGTGAACGGGCCCGGGTGAATGGCCGGAGTTCGACCTGGCTGCGGTTCAGGGGGCTCCCTACGATGCGATCGCCCCGGTTCTTCACAGCAGCTTCACAGTTTTCCGTGGAGCCGACGCTGCGTGGAGCCGGGCGCTGCCACCCCCCACCCTTCGATCGAAGGAGAGATCATGGCAAGTGGGCTGCTCCTGGGCGGCGCGGTCGCCGCTCTCATCACCGCGGCGATACCCGCGCACAACTCGTCCCCCGTTTTCGACAACCCGCCGCCGGACAGGATCGTCATCGACGTCGCGACCGTGAACGGCTCCGGCTGTCCGGCCGGTACGGCGGCGGTCGCCGTCTCCGAGGACAACACCGCGTTCACGGTGACCTACAGCGACTACCTCGCCCAGGTCGGCGGGAGCTCCAACCCCACGGCCTTCCGTAAGAACTGCCAGCTCAACCTGATCGTGCACGTCCCGTCGGGGTTCACGTACGCCATCGCCAAGGCGGACTACCGCGGCTACGCCTCGCTCCAGTCGGGCGCGAGCGCCGTCCAGCGGGCCTCGTACTACTTCCAGGGCTCGTCGCAGACGGTGTTCAAGAACCACAACTTCAGCGGCTCCCTCAACGACAACTGGCAGGCGACCGACACCACCGACTGGGCCCAACTGGTCTGGGCCCCCTGCGGAGTCCAGCGCAACTTCAACATCAACACCGAGCTCCGGGTCAGCGCCGGCACCTCGACGCCGAGCAAGGTCAGCTTCATGACCATGGACTCGACCGACGGCGACCTCAGCACCGTCTACCACATGGCCTGGCAGCAGTGCCCGGCCAAGTGAGCCCGCGCTAGCGGATCACGGCCCGCATCGGGCACGCCGACTGGGCGTCACCACGATTTCGGTGACGCCCAGCCGGTCGGACGGTCAGCCGGTCAGCCGGTCATATGGTGCGGGTCAGCTCTCCACGCCCAGTGTCAGCGTCCCCGCGTAGCCCGCGGACGTCGAGCTGCCCAGGGCCGTCAGGGTCACCAGGCCCGACGCGGCGCCTCCGTCGTCGTAGATGGAGTCCTGGGCGAGGGTGGTGCGGGTGACCGTGTTGGTTGAGTACGGGGAGACGGCCGCGACGGCGGTCGTGATCGTCTCGCTGAAGAAGAGCTGGCCGGTGTGCAGTTCCTGGCCGCCGGTGAACGAGCCGTCCGAGGTCAGGGTGACGTTCGTGTGCACCTTGATGTGGATGTGGATGCAGCGGCCCCGGTACCAGCCGGGGTAGATCGTGGTGAGCGATGCGACGCCGCTGGAGTTGGTCAGGACTCCGCCGCGCAGGAAGGTGCCGCTGTCCGGCTCGTTGTGGCCGTTGCTGCCGACGAAGCCGGAGTACTCGCCGAGGGCGTCGGCGTGCCAGATCTCCACGAGCGCGTTGGACAGGGGCACGCAGGTGTCGTCGTCGACGACCGTGAGGTTCAGCTTCAGCGGGATGCCCGCCTTGCCCTCGGTGATGTCGGCGCGGACGTACTGTCCGTCGAGGTAGTAGGGGCCTTCGGTCATCTCCTTCGTGAGGGTGCAGACGGCCGCGGCGGCGACGGGGGCGGTGTCCGGCTGCTGCTCGGCGGTCGGGGCGGTGACGGCGGCCGTGGCGCCGACGGCCAGCGTCGCGGCGGTGGCGCCCGAGGCGATCAGCACGGTGCGCCGGCCGATGGGGTGGTCGGATTCGTGGGGGGTTCCGTTGGGGTTTCCCGTCATATCTGTCATGAACACGGCACCGTAGGAACGGTTCCTGTCGGGAGCCTGTCAGTTAGGCAAAGTGAGTGCTCGTCAAGTTACTTGCCGGGCAAGTGTCGACACAAGACTGCCGCCCTCCGGTTGGCCCGGAGGGCGGCAGCGTACTTTCAGTCCCTGACGGCTCAGGACAGCAGCTTGATCGCCTGCCAGCCGCCGGTGCCCACGGCCACCGGCGGGCCCACCAGCCCGCTCTTGCGGCCCGGCAGGAACTCCAGGCCCGCCGCGGTGTTCGCCGTCGTCGTCCACAGGTCGGAGACGCCGTCGCCGTCGGAGTCGCCGTAGGCGGTGATCAGCGGCCGGGCCGCCGTCGTCCAACCGGTCGCGTACGCGGTGCGGCCCGCGATCGCGCCCAGCGACGCCGGGTCGGTGCCGCCGTCGGTGACCCCGTCGCCGTCCGCGTCGCCCGGGCTGCGCCCGTGGTAGACCCACAGCTCGCCGTTTGCCGTGTTGCGGGCGATCAGGTCGGTGAAGCCGTCGCCGTCCACGTCGCCGGGGGAGGCGAGCTGCATCCCGCTCCAGCCCGCGGTCCCGATGAGGTAGCCGGAGTCGAGCGTGCCGCTGAAGCTGCCCGGCATGAACCAGAGCTGGTCGCCGATGACCGCCACGAAGTCCGGGTAGCTCGCCTCGGCGTCCGCCGTGATGTCGCCGACCGAGACGATCTGCTTGATGGCGGCCGGATCCGTCGCCACGTCCGTCTCCGGGTCCGGGAAGACGTACACCTCCTGCTTGGTGTCCTCGGTGAACTCGCCCTGTCCGCTGTTCGGGTAGAGCCACAGCTTGCCGTCGGAGCGGCGGGCCACCAGGTCCTCGTAGAAGTCCTCGGTCCAGTCGCCGCGGTGGGTCAGCAGCGCGCCGTTCCAGCTGCCGTCGGAGGACAGCGGGACCATCGTCGCCAGCCTTCCGGCCCCCGTCCCGCCGTACAGCCGCAGGTTGTTCGTGCCGTCGACGGCGAAGAGGTCGGGCATGCCGTCGCCGTTGACGTCACCGGGCTTGTCCGTGACGCCGGGGCTCTTCACATAGAAGCGGTACGGGTAGACCGGGCCGACATTGCCGCCCGCGTCCTTCAGCCGCACATACAGCGTGTGCGGTCCCGGGGTGAGCGGGGTGATCTTCGCCTGCGCCGGGCCGCCCTTGGCCGCGGGCTTCGCCGAGCTGCTCGGCGGGGTGCGGTCCAGGCCGTACAGATACTCGGTGGTGTCCGTCACGCCGTTGGCACCGAACTCGAAGGTGCCCTCGGTGCGGGCCAGCGCGCCCTCGACCGGCTCGACGTCGGCCGTCGTCTCGGGGTAGAGGTCGTCCTTGGAGCCGACCAGCGGCATCACGGTCGGCGCGTTCGGGTCGAAGCCGAAGCGGCAGCCGGCCGCGCCCGCCGTCGGCGTCCAGTCGGAGGCGAAGCCGTCGTCCGCGACGTCCTCGGCCTGCGCCTTCCACGAGAACTGCCCGCCGCTCGCGCCCTTGTGCTGGTTGAGCAGCGCCTTCGGCACGGTGATCCGCGCCTGCGCGCCCTTGGAGTCGGTCGACTTGACGGTGACCTTCACCCGCTTGTCGAAGAAGATCCCCGGCGAGACGGCGTGCTTGCCGGTCGCCCACAGATGGAACTGCACGTTGACCGAACCGCCGTCCGGGTCCCACACCTGCGCGGTGAGCGTCACGTCCGTGTTGCCGACCGTCACGTACGAGGAGCCGTTGCCGCACTCGTTCGCGCCGACCTTGGTGCTGGGGATGGTGTCCAACGCCCACGGGGCCTTCGCCCGGCGGTTGAACTCGACGATCAGCTTGGCGTCCGGCTTGAACTTCTTCCAGCTGTACTCGTCCTTGGCGTCCTCCGCGCTCTGCGGGGCCCGCAGCCCGAAGGTGATGCTCGACCACTTGCTCGCCGCCGCCTTGACGGCCGCGTCCTTGGCGTCGAAGTCGACGGCCGCGTTCGGGCAGCCGAACGTCTCGTTGCCGTGGGCGACGCTGCGGCTGTCCTGCCGCGTCGACCAGGAAGGCTGCTTGTTCCAGGTGGTCGCCGAGCTGATCCCGCCCGTCAGATACAGCTCGACCGGCTTGGGCGTGCAGGACCAGGAGTGCGTCTCGGTGATCTGGAACTGTGCGTCGATCACCTTCACGCCCGCCAGGAACTTGGAGCCCACGCGGAAGAACGAGCGGGCCGTGCCGCCCGTGGACGACTCGTAGCCGACGCGCGCCTCGCTCGTCGTGCCGCCGTCCCAGCCGGTGCCGTTCCAGTAACTGCTGGTCGGATGCGGCTTGTAGGCGATCGTCCAGGCCTCGCGGGTGCCGGTCATCCGCGGGTCGATGTAGACCGGGAACTCGGTGTCCGGGGCGTCGAGCAGCTTCTGATCAGGCGTCAGGGAGATACGGCCGTCGGCCACTTCGACGCCGACCTCGCTGCTCCTGGTGCCCGGGGTGAGCGGAGACGGGTCGGAGACGGGGCCCGAGGTGTCGACAGCTGCGGTCGAAGCCCCCGACCCGGCCGACTTGGCCGACTTGGCCGATTTCGAGGTCGAGGCGGTCGCGGCCGGCGGCGCCTGTTCCGTCGTCCCCGACGAGTCCCACATCCGGGCCGTGGAGGAGGCGAACACCGTCTGCCCGGCCGCGTCGACCGCGGTGAGCGCGCCCGTCTCCGCGTTCTTGCGCAGGTCGAGGCCCTCGGTGCGCAGACCGAAGTCGATCTCCTTGAGCTCCGGGCGGTCGGCCGCCTCGGGCGTCTTGACGATCAGGGCCTGGCTGAAGCCGTCCAGGCTCGCCTTCACGGCCAGGTCGACGCCCGGGAAGACCTCCCGGTAGGTCGCCGTCGGGCCGTCGAGCACCGGCTCGGGAAGGGCGTTCGGCCAGGTCAGGGCCAGTTCACCGCCCCGGTCGGAGAGCGTCACCAGACGGTTGTCGCCGCCGGCCGAGAAGGCGACCCGGCCGGGCGCCGCCTTTGGCTGGATCCGGCCGGACGCCTCGGCGAGCGTGGTGTCCACCGGCGTCCAGACGCCCTCGCGCTTCACCCGCACGGGCAGGGTGTGCTGGGTGTGGCGGAGGTTGCCGTTGGGCAGTGCATGAGTCTCGCTGGTCTCGGTGCGCTCGGACACCAGCTCCACGGGCTCGCCGGTCTCGGCGGCCTGCTGGAGAGCGTGCTGCTCGGGGTCGGCGGCGGTGGTCGAGGCCGACACCGGTGAGGTCAGCGGTGTCAGGCAGAGCGTCCCGCCGGCGATCGCCGCGACCAGTACGGCGTGCGTTAACCGCCGGGTCCGCTGTGGTCTTCGGGATGGTGCAGGCATGGGCGAATCCCCCCGGAGTTCGTTGCCGTGCGTGCCCCCGACCGGGGGCCGCGACGCCGAACAGTACCCGCGGTCATAGGGATTCCTTTGCCAACTCATAGTGAAAGTGGGGATTGTCGCATTGCCTGTGCATTACTTGTGCAAGTGATCGACAGCGCTTACTGTCTGACCGTTCAACACTCGGTCACACAGAGTGAGGGGGAGGTCCTTTTGTGGACCACTTGATAAGACAGCTGCGCTATTTCGGTCATTGGACCAGATCCGTCTCCCTGTTAGTCGGGCTTGTGCTGTTCGTCGGGCTGATACCCGACGACGCCAGCGCCGCCGACGGGAGCACCCGGATCTCCGACGTCAAGCGCGACCGTTCCGTACCCGGCCAGGACTTCGACAAGAAGCGGCCCGCTACGCGCGACGAGGCCACGGGCGCCTTCAAGCCCGCCGCGGGGATCGTCCCCGCCCGCACCTTCACCACCCTGGTGACGGACCGCAGCGACAAGCTCCCCAGGAAGGCGCCGCTGACCACCGGCGCCGACCAGGGGGCAACCGCCGTACAGAGCGGCCTGGTGAAGGCCCGTCAGGTCGGGGCCAAGAGCAAGTCGGCCCGCGCCGCCGCCGCACCCGGCAGCGCCGTCCAGGTCCAGGTCAGGGACGCGGCCGCCGCCCGCAAGGCCGGTGTGCAGGGCCTGCTGTTCACGGCGGCCCCCGCGCGGAACGGCCTGGGACCCGCCGCCTCCGGCGCGGTCGAACTGGAGCTGGACTACGCGTCGTTCAAGGACACCTACGGCGGAGACTGGGGCTCCCGGCTCCGCCTCTACCGGCTTCCGGCCTGTGCGCTGACCACGCCCGAACTGGAACGCTGCCGTACCCGCACCCCGCTGCCGGGCGCCAACGACGCGTCCGCGCACACCGTTTCGGGCAGCACCGACCTGACGGCGGCGTCCACCGCGGCCGCCCGGTCCACCGCCGCCGCCGCGCCCGCCGTGTTCGCGGCCGCCGCCGAGGCCGCGGGGCCGGGCGGCAACCACGGCGCCACCTCGCTGTCGCCGTCCGGCTCCTGGATGGCGGGCTCCTCGTCCGGCGGCTTCTCCTGGAGCTACCCCATCGAGGCGCCCGAGGTCCCCGGCGGCCCGCAGCCCGAGGTCGAACTCTCCTACAGCTCCCAGGCGGTGGACGGCCGTACCGCCTCCACCAACGGACAGTCCTCCTGGCTCGCCGAGGGCTGGGACTACGAGCCGGGCTTCATCGAGCGCCGCTTCCGTTCCTGCTCGGACGACAAGGACCCGATCAAGGACGCCAACGGGGCCGAGCAGAAGCCCAACAACACCGGTGACAGCGGCGACCTGTGCTGGGGCTCCGACCATGTCGTGATGTCCCTGGGCGGCAACACCTCCGAACTCGTCAGGAAGGACGGCACCGACGAGTGGCGTCCGGCCGACGACGACGGCTCCCGCCTGCAGCACAAGTCCGACGCCGCCAACGGCGCGAAGGGCGGCGAATACTGGGTCCTGACCACCACCGACGGCACCCAGTACCACTTCGGCCTGAACAAGCTGCCCGGCGCGCCCGACGGCACGGTCACCAACTCGGCCCTCACGGTGCCGGTGTTCGGCAACCACCCGGGCGAGCCCTGCCACGCCACCGCGTTCATGGACTCCGACTGCTACCAGGCCTACCGCTGGAACCTGGACTACGTGGTCGACCCGCTCGGCGACGCCATGACCCTGTGGTGGAACAAGAGAACCAACTACTACGGCCAGAACATGAAGGCCGACCAGCAGATCTCCTACACCCGGTTCGCGGAGCTCGACCGCATCGACTACGGCCTGCGCTCCGACAAGCTGTTCGGCGTCCAGCCGGCCGGCCGGGTCTCCTTCACCGCCACCGAACGCTGCATCCCCACCGCCGCGTTCGACTGCACCGAGCCCAAGCGGACCGCGGCCAACGCCAAGCACTGGCCGGACGTGCCGCTGGACCAGGAGTGCCTGTCGGGCGCCAAGTGCACCGACAAATACTCCCCGACGTTCTGGACGACCAAGCGCCTGACGAAGATCACCGCCAGCGTGCTCTCCGGCAGCGCCCTGAAGCCCGTCGACTCCTGGACGCTGGAGCAGTCCTACCCGGCCACCGGCGACGGCACCTCCCCGGCCCTGTGGCTGGACGCCGTCACCCGCACCGGGCACGGCGCCGGCGGCAGCGCCGCGATGCCGAAGGTCACCTTCGCCGGCATCCAGCTGGACAACCGCGTCGACAAGGTGGAGGGCCTGCCGCCCTTCTCCCGCTACCGGGTGCACGCGATCGACACCGAGACCGGCGGCCGGATCGGCGTCACCTACTCGGCGCGCGACTGCCAGGCCCTGGAGCCCAAGCGGATGCCCGCCTCGCCCGAGTCCAACACCATGCGCTGCTTCCCGCAGTACTGGACGCCCAAGGGCGCCCTCAACCCGGTGAAGGACTGGTTCCACAAGTACGTCGTCACCGAGGTCCGCGAAGAGGACCTGGTCACCGACAGCCCCGCCAAGGTCACCTCGTACGAGTTCCTCGGCGGCGCCGGATGGGCCTACGACGACAGCGAGTTCACCGAGAACAAGCACCGCACCTGGTCGCAGTACCGCGGCTACGAACGCGTCCGCACCCGCCAGGGCACGGGCGACGACGTCAAGCAGCTCACCGAGCACCGCTACTACCGCGGCCTGCACGGCGACAAGCTGCCCTCCGGCACCCGCAGTTCGACGGTGACCGACAGCGAGGGCAAGACGTACAGCGATCTCCCGCAGTACCAGGGCCAGTTGCTGGAGCAGATCGGCTACGAGTCCGACGGCGGCCCCGTCGACTCGGCCACCGTCACCACCCCCTGGGCCGTGAAGACCGCGACCCGGACCCGCGCCGGAACCACGCCTCTCGAGGCCTGGATGTCCCGCCCGGAGAGCGTCCGCACCCGCGAGCGCGTCAAGGGCGACACCTGGCGCACCACCACCGAGACCACCAAGTACGACAGCTACGGTCTGCCGTACGAGGTCGAGGAGAAGACCCCGGGCGGCAAGCTCCGCTGCTCCACGGTCGCCTACGCCCGCAACACCACGGCGTATCTGATCGAGCCGGAGTCGCGGGAGCGGACCACGCTGGGCGCCTGCGGCACCGCGAACGCCGAGGTCGTCGAGGACACCCGGACGCTCTACGACAACCTGGCCTTCGGCGCGGCCCCCACCAAGGGGCTGCCCACCGAGGTCCAGGAGCTCAACGGCACGGGCGACGGCTTCATCACCATCGACCGCACCGAGTACGACATCCACGGCCGTGAGACGGCGACGTACGACGCGGACAACCGCAAGACGTGGATGGAGTACACGCCGACCACGGTGACCCGGCCGACCCAGCAGGTCTCGCACGACCCGCTCGGGTTCACCGAGACCACGGTCTTCGACGACGTCCGCGGCCTGCCGCTGACCGAGACGGACGCCAACGGCAAGACGGCCACGATGGAGTACGACCCGCTGGGCCGGCTCCTCAAGGTCTGGGAGATCGACCGCGACCCGGCGACCCAGACCCCGACGGCCACGTACGACTACACCGTCCGCCGCGACGGTCCGACGATCGTCACCTCGCGCACGCTGAAGGACAACGGCCAGTACGCGGTCTCGTACGAGATCCTCGACGGCCTGCTGCGCGAGCGGCAGACGCAGGACGAGGCGGTCGGCGCGGGCCGGATCGTCAACGACGTCTTCTACGACAGCGTGGGCCGTCCGTGGAAGGAGAACGAGGGGTACTACAACTCGGCCGAGCCCGAGGCGAAGCTCCTCCAGGTCGGCGACCACGAGGTGCCGTCCCAGAGCCGCACGACCTTCGACGGACTGGGCCAGCCCACCGCCGAGGTCACCTACTACCGCGGCACGGAGAAGCTCCGCACGACCACCGAACGCGACGGCGACGTCTCCACGACGATCCCGCCGGGCGGGGACACCGTCACGGCCGTCTTCGAGGACGCCGAGGGCCGCACCGAGCGGCTGCGCGAGTACACCGACAAGGCCCGCACCAAGTGGCGGGACACGCGGTACGAGTACGACGACCTCGACAACCTGTGGAGGGTGACCGCCCCGGGCGGCGCCGTCACGACCTTCGAGTACGACAAGCGCGGCCGGCAGACGGCGGTCGTCGATCCCGACGGCGGCCGTGTCGAGGTGCGGTACGACAACGCCGACAACGTGATCGAGACCGTCGACCCGCTCAAGCGGTCCCTGTTCACCACCTACGACGCGGGCGGCCGTCAGACCTCCCTGCGCGAGGGCTCCTCGACCGGTCCCAAGCGCATGGAATGGACGTACGACAGCCTCGGCAAGGGTTTGCCCACGGCACAGATCCGCTACGACAACGGCCGTGAGTACCGCGAGGAGGTCACCGCGTACGACGACGCCTACCGGGTGGAGTCGTCGAAGACGGTGATCCCCGCGGAGGAGACGGGCCTGGCCGGCACGTACGAGTACGAGTACTCCTACACGCCGACCGGCAACCTCGCCTGGGTGTCCGTGCCGGGTCTGGGCGGTCTCGTCACCGAGCGGGTCGTCTTCCGCTACAACTCCGACGACCTGCCGATCGCCATGGGTGGCGCGTCCACGTACCTTGCGGACGTCGAGTACTCGGCATTCGGCGAGATCCTGCGCACGGATGCCGGCCCGGCGGGCAAGAAGGTCTACGGCTCGTACGTCTACGACGAGTTCACGCGTCGGCTCCAGACGGCGACCTTCGACCGCTCGGTCAGCCCGGTCCGGATCAACGAGACCCGGTACGGCTACGACGAGGCCGGCAACGTCACCAAGATCACCGACGTGCCCGGCAGCGCGGCGCCCGACGCGGGCAAGACGGACACGCAGTGCTTCGTCTATGACCAGCTCCGCCAGATGACCTCGGCCTGGACGGCGAAGACCGACGACTGCGCGGCGGCTCCGTCGAAGGACACCGTCGGCGGTCCGGACGCCTACTGGAACTCCTACGACTACGACACCGCGGGCAACCGCAAGACCCTCGTCGAGCACGACCCGACGGGCGACGCCACCAAGGACGTCACCCGCTCGTACGTGTACGGCAAGGCGGGCGTCGGCGGCCCGAACGCGCTCGCGGAGATCAAGTCCGTGGGCCCGCAGGGGGAACGCCTCAACACCTTCTCCTACGACAAGGCCGGCCACACCACGGGACGCCAGCACGGCGGCACCGAGCAGACCCTCGAGTACGACATCGAGGGCCAGCTGCGCAAGGTGACCCAGCCGGTCGAAGGCGGCGGCACGAAGACCACGTCGTACCTCTACGGCGCGGACGGCGACCGCCTGATCCGCACCGGCGCGGACGGCAGCCGCACCCTCTACCTCGCCGACGCGGAACTGACCGTCAACGCGGCCAACACCAGCGCGAAGGCGGAACGGTTCTACGGAAACCCGGACGGTTCGACGACGGTCCGGGCGACCGGCGGCGTCCGTCAGATGATGCTCGCCGACCACCACGGCACGTCCCACACGGTCGTGGACATGGTGGACCCGGCGATGGGCGTCACTCGGCGCAAGTCGAGTCCGTTCGGTGAGGCGCGGGGCCAACAGCCCTCCACCTGGCCCGGCTGGCGCGGCTTCGTCGGCGGGACGGTCGACCAGGACACGGGTCTGACCCGACTGGGCGTTCGTGACTACGACCCGGTGTCGGGCCGGTTCATCCAGGTCGACCCGATGGTCGACTACGGCAACCCGGGCACGATGAACCCGTACGCCTACAGCAACAACGCGCCGGCCACGTTCTCCGATCCGTCCGGGGCGTTCTTCCCGATCCTGATCGGCATCGCGGCCCGTATCGCCATCCAGGCGGCGATCCGCGCGGCGGCCCGTCGTGCGGCGATCATCGCGGCCCGCAAGGCGGCGCAGGCGGCGGCCCGGCGGGCGGCGGCCCTGGCCCGCAAGCGGGCGATCGAGGCCGCGAAGCGCGCGGCGGCGAAGGCGAAGCGGGAGGCTGCCCGCAAGGCGGCCGCTGCGAAGCGCGCGGCGGCCAAGCGGGCAGCGGCCCGTGCGGCGGCGAAACGCGCGGCGGCCAAGCGGGCGGCAGCCCAGGCTCGTGCCCGCGCCGCGCGTGCCGCGGCGAAGAAGGCGGCAGCCCGCCGGGCCGCGGCCCGCAAGGCGGCGGCCCGTCCGAAGCCGCGTGCCAAGCCCCGTTCGCAGCCGAAGGCGCGTCCGAAGCCGTCGCAGGTGAGACGGGCGGTCAAGAAGGTCGCGAAGGAGGTCAAGGAGACCGTCAAGGAAGAGGTCCAGTCGGCGGCCTGCGAGTCCAACAGCTTCAAGCCCGGCACCCGGGTGCTGATGGCCGACGGATCGACCAGGCCGATCGAGAAGGTCAAGGTCGGCGACAAGGTCGTGGCCACCGACCCGAAGACGGGGAAGACCTCCGTCCAGACGGCCACGGCGACGATCATAGGCAAGGGCAGCAAGGACCTCGTGCGGATCACGCCGGCGGTCCATGACGGCCCGTCCGACAGCCGGTCCAAGACCACCACGACGGTCACCGCGACGGCCGGCCACCCCTTCTGGGTGCCGTCCCTGCGGGAGTGGGTCGACGCCGGTGAACTGAAGCCGGGCCAGTGGCTTCAGACGTCCTCGGGCGCCTGGATCCAGGTCGGCGCGGTCGAGGCATGGACCGCCAAGAAGGCCACGGTCCACAACCTGACCGTCACGGACGTCCACACGTACTACGTGCTGGCCGGGTCCACGCCGGTCCTCGCGCACAACTGTCTCGCCGACGCCACGGACTTCGACCTGACCGCTGCGGCGCTGCGGCCCATCCCGCCCAAGAAGGGCAAGCCGTTCCAGTACGAGTTCCACATGACCGAGGCGGGAAGGTCTCTGCAGAAGCACACCGACCCGGACAGCCGCACGCCGGGCCACGTCGCCAAGTACGCGCCGTTCCTCCGGGGAGCCAACCGGAAGAACGACTTCGGTGCGTTGAACCGGGGCGGAGCGGATCTTGTGGGTGAGCTACTGGGCAACCCCAACGCGACAAGAGCCATCAGCCCGTCATCCGCGCACTACGGTGGGGAGGTGCTCGAGATCATGGATAGCGCAACAGGCCGTGGTGCTCGCTGGAGCATGCGCGGCGGTCGAGTCCAGTTCGAGGGATGGCTATGAGATCGTTCTCCGTTCAAGGGCGGCAGTTCATGGCCCTGATCATCCTGAGCGACCACAACGACTACGAGTCGATGGAAGTCGTCGAGATGATCGACGGCAAGCGGGGTGAGCTCTTGCTGGAGTTCCGCTTCGACGACAGTTCGGCCCGGCTGAGCTACGTCCGTTCCGAGATCGACATTCCTCTTCTCAGGGCCTCCCTGGACGTGTTCCGGGAGGAGTTCCTGGAGCCGAGGAAAGCGAGTGGCCTGCCGTGTCCGCCCTGGTGACAGGAAGTGACGCGGGGCGCTGTCTGCCCTCGCGGGAAAAGTGAGACGACGGCTCCCCCGGAGATCCCTCCGGGGGAGCCGTCCGCAAGCGTGCGGCGGCCGCCGTTCGTCCACGGGTTGAGGACTCCGGAAGGGGAGGCGATGGGACGCATGCTCAAGCGGGTCCCCCAGGTCCCCTGGGGGAGTCTCAGGGACTCGACGGGATCGGCTCGCGACATCCCGCCACTCCTTTCCAGAGTGGCCTGGGGTGATGAGGAGACCGCGCGCGATGCGGTCGACGAACTCGGCGACCGCGTGTGCTCCCTCGGCTTCGTCGTGTCGGAGGCGACACCCCATGTGGTGCCGTTCCTGGTCGAGTTGGCCGGAGCGGACACCGTCCGCGGCCGCGCGGAGATCCTGGCGCTCATCGCCAGGATCCATGCGGCCAGGGAGTGGGAGTCCACCGCCCGCCTGGCACCGGGCAAGGACGCGCAGGGGTACCAGGAGAAGATCGCCTGGGAGGCCGCGAGCCAGAGCGCCGTTCTGGCGGGCGCCGGGGTGTTCCGGGGCTTGCTGGACGATCCGGACCCCGAAGTCTCCAGGGCTGCGCGAGAACTGATCGCGGCCCTCACGTAGGCGAAGGCGGCATCGGCGGCTCCCCTCTGGGTTCCAGGGGGGAGCCGTCCGTTTCTCGAAGACTTTCGGGTGTCCGCGCGGGCCGTTGACGCGCAAGGGGTTCGAATCTACGGTCCGGCCCGATGACGCGACCGCTGTTCGGCATCGCGAACGGCGGGCCCCACCGAAGGAGCGTCCGCATGAGCCGCATCTCACGCAGAGCCGCCCTGTTCGCTCTCCCCGCCGCGATCCTGCTCGCCCTGACCCCCTCCACCGCCTCCGCGTACCCCAACCCCGGCACGGTCACCGGATCGACGGTCGTGCACGACCCGACGATGATCCGCACCTCCGCCGGCCGCTACCTCCTCTACGCCACCGGCGGCGGTCTCGCCCACCGCACCTCCACCGACCGCATCGCGTTCAGCGCGGGCGGCGACGCGTTCCCGACGAAGCCGGGCTGGTGGTCGTCGTACGGCGCCACGGAGGCCTGGGCGCCCGACCTCTCGTACCAGGGCGGCAAGTACCTGATGTACTACGCCGTCTCGACGTTCGGCTCCAACAGGTCGGCGATCGGACTGGCCGGTTCGACGACCGGACTGCCCGGCTCCTGGACCGACTACGGCACCGTCTACACCTCGACCACCGCCGGCGACTACAACGCCATCGACCCGAACCTCTTCGTCGACGACGACGGCAAGTGGTGGCTGTCCTTCGGGAGTTGGTGGACGGGGCTGAAGATGATCCGGATCGACCCCGCCACCGGGAAGCAGCTCTCCTCCGACACCGCCCGCCGCTCGATCGCCGCCCGCCCCACCGGGACCAAGGCCGTCGAGGCGCCGTACATCGTCAAGCGGGGCGGCTACTACTACCTCTTCGCCTCGTACGACACCTGCTGCGCCGGCGTCGGCTCCACCTACAAGATCAAGGTCGGCCGCGCCACCGCCGTGACGGGTCCGTACTACGACAAGAGCGGCGTCGCGATGACGAACAACGGCGGGACTCCCGTACTGGAGTCGCACGGCCGGTACATCGGCCCAGGCGGCCAGTCGATCATGAAGGACTCCGACGGGGACCTGATCGTCTACCACTACTACGACGGCAACGACAACGGCACGCCCAAGCTGGGCGTCAACCTCCTCGACTGGAGCAGCGGTTGGCCCGTCGCCTACTGAGGTCGCCTCCACGGCAAAGGTGGGCGCGGGCGCGCTGCCGGCCGAAGGCCGTGCAGCACACCCGCGCCCAGGAAGCGCTGACTAGCTGACCTGGCCCATGCCCGCCGCGTTCGGCCAGCTCTGGGCGTTGGGCCAGCCGGTGGCGGCCGCGGGGGAGAGGCCGTTGGTGCCCCTGACCTGGGCGGCGGTGAGGCCGCCGCGGGCCGGGACGCCGGTGGGGGTCGGGCCCATCGGCGGGGCCTGGGCGGCCGGGGCCATGGCCGGCGCCATCGCCGCGGGGGCCATCGCCGGGACCATGGGCTGCGGGGCGGGCACCGGTGCCGGCATCTGCACGGGCTGGGGGAAGACCTGTGCTGCGGCCGGCATCGGCATCCCGACGCCGTCGGACGGTGCGGACTGCGCCATCGCCGGGGCCATCGCGGGGGCGGCCATCGCCGGGGCGGCCGCGACCAGCCCCGGCATCTGGGCGCCCATGCCCATGGCCTGAGCGGCAAGACCGGGCATGCCGGCCCCGTTGGTGACCAGCCGGTCCACCGCCGCCGTACCCGAGCTGTAGCTGATCCCGGTGCTCAGCTCGGGCACGGCAGCTCCCCTCCTGGTCCCGTAGAGCACCTGTTCCAGGCCGGACACCAGGCGACGCACGTCCACCTGGGGGCGCACCACGAGCCTCAGGAAGCGGCTCGACGAGCCGATCTTGTTGCCGCACTCGCGGACCAGGATGCGATGCTCGGCGAGCAGCCGGTCGCGGACCACGGTGCCCTCGGCGCCGACGGGAAGGCGCACGAAGAGGAAGTTCCCCTGGGAGGGGTAGACGGTCAGCCCCGGCAGCGCGCTGAGCTGGCTCGCCATGTCGAGACGGTCCCGGCGCACCTGCATCAGGCTCTGCGCGTACTCGGGGCCGTGCTCCTTCAGCATGAACACCACGTACTCGGCGAAGGCGTTGAGGTTCCACTTCGGCAGCATCGAGCGGACCCGGCCGGCCAGCGACGGGTTGGCGACCATGTAGCCGAAGCGGATGCCGTGCAGACCGAAGTTCTTGCCGAGGCTGCGCAGGACGATGACGTTCGGCCGGATCATCGCCTCCTGGACGACGCTCGGCTCCTGCTCCGCGTCCGCGAACTCCAGGAACGACTCGTCGATGACGATCAGGTCCAGGTCGGCCATCGCGTCCATGAACTGCACGAGCGCGTGCTTGTGCAGGAAGCCGCCGTCGGGGTTGTTCGGGTTGCAGATCACCGCGACCTTGGTGCCGCGGGTGCGGATGAACTCGGCGTACTGCGCGAGGTCCAGGGCGAAGCCGCTGGACTCCTGGAGCGGGAACATGTCGACCCGCTTGCCGGTCTCCATCGGCTGGTCGGTCCAGCGGCCGAAGGTGGGCACGGGGACGGCCAGCGACTCCCGGACCAGCAGATGGTCGATCCAGGTGATCAGCTCGGTCGAGCCGTTGCCCATGGCGACGGCCTGCGGCGGGAGCTGGAGCAGGTTGCAGAGCTCGGCCGTGATCGTGTCGGCGCCGCTGGGGTAGTACGTGATGATGTCCCGCAGCCGCGCGGACATGGTGTCCATCATGGCCGGGGTGGGGAAGTACGGGTTGCAGGGGATGCAGAAGTCCACCGGGCCGACCCCCTCGCCGCCCTCGCGAGTCAGTGCCGCCATCGACGGACTGTGGGCCGCAGTGTTACGGAACAACGAGGAGACGTTGTCGGCCATGGAACCTCCGTATGGGGCGGGCCCGGCGGGGACGACCGGGCCCGTCGTCATTGGGTGGCCCGCGCGGGGGAGCGCGGGCCGCTCTTACATACGGAGACTGGCGGGGTGTTGTTCAACGGGTGTGAAAGCAGTGTGAGTTCTTGTTTGGCTTCCGGAACCCTGGGCACACTCGCACCGTCTTACCCCTACCAGCCACCGTGACCGCATCAGCGGTAATGCTGTCTACGCGTCGAACGAGTGGATCGTCGTCGTCCGGTATGTCTGTCCGGGCCGCAGCACCGTGGAGGGGAACGCCGGCTGGTTCGGTGAGTCCGGGAAGCCCTGCGTCTCCAGGCAGAGGGCGTCGCCCTGGCGGTAGGCGCGGCCGCCGGTGCCGACGAGCGTGCCGTCCAGGAAGTTGCCGGAGTAGAACTGCAGGCCCGGCTGGTCGGTGGCGATCTTCAGGGTGCGGCCGGAGCCCGGGTCGCGCAGCGTCGCCACCTGGACCGGCTCGGCCGTGACGCCCTTGTCGAGGACCCAGTTGTGGTCGTAGCCCTTGGCCCGCAGCTGCTGGATGTGACTGGCCCGGAGGTCCCGGCCGATCGTCTTGGGCTCGCGGAAGTCGAAGGGCGTGCCGGAGACCTCCGCGAGCTCGCCCGTGGGGATCAGGCCCGAGTCGGTGGGCGTGTAGCGGTCGGCGGCGATCGTGAGCTCGTGCCCCTCGATGGTGCCGCTGCTCTCGCCTGCCAGGTTCCAGTAGACGTGGCTGGTGAGGTTGACGACGGTGGCCTTGCTGGTGGTGGCCTCGTAGTCGATGCGCCACTCGCCGCGCTCGGTGAGGGTGTAGGTGACCTTGACCTCGAGCGTGCCCGGGTAGCCCATCTCGCCGTCGGCGCTGGTACGGAACAGGTGCAGGCCGACGTCGGAGCCCTCGGTGAACGGCTCCACGTCCCACACCTGCTTGTCGAAGCCCGTCGCGCCGCCGTGCAGGCTGTTCGCGCCGTCGTTGACGTCGACCTGGTGGTCCGTGCCGTCGAGGGTGAACCGGCCCTTGCCGATGCGGTTGCCGTAGCGGCCGATCAGCGCGCCGAAGTACGGGGTACTGGCGACGTAGTCCTCGAGGTCGTCGAAGCCGAGGCAGACGTCGGCGTGGCGGCCGTGCCGGTCGGGGATCTCCAGGGACTGGACGACGCCGCCCCAGGAGAGCACCTTCAGCCGGGTGCCGCCGTTCTCCAGGAACCAGCTGGAGACCTCGGTGCCGTCGGCCAGTGTGCCGAAGGGCGTCTTCACCATGTGCTGCCTTCCACTGCCTGTCTGCTGCCTGCTGCCTGTTTGCTGCCTGCCTGCTGCCGAAAACAGAACGGGCCCCCGCCTTCCGGCGGGGGCCCGTTCAGGTTCAGGAACCGGACTTGCGCTTGTTCCAGACGTCGAACCCGACCGCGGCCAGCAGGGCGAGGCCCTTGATGACCTGCTGCCAGTCGGTGCCGACGCTGAGGAGGTTCATGCCGTTGTTCAGCACGCCGAGGACCAGACCGCCGATGATCGCGCCGAGGACGGTGCCGACGCCGCCGCTCATGGACGCTCCACCGATGAACGACGAGGCGATCGCCTCGAGTTCGAAGCTGAGGCCGGCCTTCGGGGACGCCGCGTTCAGCCGCGCGGCGACCACGAGACCCGCCAGGGCCGCGAGCACGCCCATGTTCAGGAAGACCAGGAAGGTGACCTTCTTGTCCTTCACGCCGGACAGCTTCGCGGCCGGCAGGTTGCCGCCGATCGCGTAGATGTGACGGCCGAAGACCGCGTTGCGCATGACGTAGCCGTAGCCGACCACCAGCACGGCCAGGACGATCAGGATGATCGGCGCGCCCTTGTAGCTGGCGAGCAGCATCGTGACCGTGAGGATCGCGGCGACGATGGCGACGAGCTTGAGCAGGAAGAGGTTCCTGGGCGCCACTTCGAGGGCGAACTCCTGCTGCCGCTTGCGGTCGCGGACCTCCTGGAGGACCGAGAAGGCGATCAGGGTGAAGCCCAGCAGCAGCGTGAGGTTGTGGTAGTTCGTGTCCGGGCCGACCTCCGGGAGGAAGCCGTTGCCCATCTTCTGCAGGCCGTCCGGGAACGGGCCGAGCGTCTGGCCCTTCAGCAGCATCTCCGTCAGACCGCGGAAGATCAGCATGCCCGCGAGGGTGACGATGAAGGAGGGTATGCCGAGGTAGGCGATCAGGAAGCCCTGGGCCGCGCCGGCCACCGCGCCGATGGCCAGGCACAGCAGCAGTGCGAGGGGCCACGCGATGTCGTGCTGCACGGTCAGCACGGCCGCGAAGGCGCCGGTGAACGCGGTGAGCGAGCCGACCGACAGGTCGATGTGACCCGCGATGATCACCAGCATCATGCCGATCGCGAGGATCAGGATGTAGCTGTTCTGCAGCACCAGGTTGGAGACGTTGCGCGGCAGCAGCAGGTCGCCGTCCGTCCACACCTGGAACAGGATCACGATCAGACCGAGGGCGATCAGCATGCCGTACTGGCGCATGTTGCGGCGCAGGCCGTCCAGCACCAGTTGGAGCAGTCCGCCGCCGGAGGCCGACCCGCCGCTCTTGCCGGGCGGCGCCGAGGCCGGGATCTTGTCGGTCACATCGGTGCTCATCGCGTTACCTCTTTGTCCTTCGTCATCTGACGCATCAGCACTTCCTGCGTGGCCTCGGCACGCGGGAACTCACCCGTGAGCCGCCCGGCGGCCATGGTGTAGATGCGGTCGCACATGCCGAGCAGTTCGGGCAGCTCGGAGGAGATGAAGACCACCGCTTTGCCCTGGGCGGCCAGTTGGTCGATGACCGTGTAGATCTCGTACTTGGCGCCGACGTCGATGCCGCGCGTCGGTTCGTCCAGGATCAGCACGTCCGGACCCGCGAAGATCCACTTGCTGAGGACGACCTTCTGCTGGTTGCCGCCGGAGAGTTTGCCGACCCGCTCGAACACGGTCGGGGCCTTGATGTTCATCGACTTGCGGAAGCCCTCGGAGACCTGCCGCTCCTCGTGCTCGTCGACGACCCCGCGCTTGGCCACCTTGTTCAGCGCGGTGAGCGAGATGTTGCGGTTGATCGTGTCGATGAGGTTGAGGCCGTAGTGCTTGCGGTCCTCCGTGACGTAGGCGATGCCGTGCTCGACCGCCTCCGCGACGGACTTCGTCCGGATCTCCTTGCCGTCCTTGAGGACCGTGCCGCCCGCGTACCGGCCGTAGGAGCGCCCGAAGACGCTCATCGCCAGCTCGGTGCGGCCGGCGCCCATCAGACCCGCGATGCCGACGATCTCCCCGCGGCGCACCTGGATGGACACGTCGTCGACGACCTTGCGCTGCTGGTCGATCGGGTGGTGCACGGTCCAGTCGCGGATCTCCAGGGCCGGGGCCGCGCCCTTCTCCGGCTCGTGCGGGGTGCGCTCGGGGAAGCGGTGGTCGAGGTCGCGGCCCACCATGCCGCTGATGATCCGGTCCTCGGTCGTCTCCGCCGACTTCACGTCGAGCGTCTCGATGGAGTGCCCGTCGCGGATGATCGTCACCGAGTCCGCCACCTTGCGGATCTCGTTGAGCTTGTGGGAGATGATGATCGAGGTGATGCCCTGGTTCTTCAACTCCAGGATGAGATCGAGGAGTTTGTCGCTGTCCTCGTCGTTCAGCGCCGCCGTCGGCTCATCCAGGATGAGGAGCTTGACCTTCTTCGACAGCGCCTTCGCGATCTCCACGAGCTGCTGCTTGCCCACGCCGATGTCGGCGACGCGGGTCTCCGGGTGGTCGCTCAGACCGACCCGGCGCAGCAGCTCCGTGGCGTGCCCGAGGGTCCTCCTCCAGTCGATGAACCCGCCCTTGGCGTGCTCGTTGCCGAGGAAGATGTTCTCCGCGAGGGAGAGGTACGGCGACAGCGCCAGCTCCTGGTGGATGATGACGATGCCGTGCTGCTCGCTCGCCCGGATGTCCCTGAAGGAGCAGATCTCTCCCTCGAAGAGGATGTCACCCTCGTAGCTGCCGTGCGGATGGACGCCGGAGAGCACCTTCATCAAGGTGGACTTCCCGGCGCCGTTCTCACCGCAGATGGCGTGGACCTCGCCCTGACGGACGGTCAGTGAGACGTCCGACAGCGCTTTTACGCCGGGAAAGGTCTTGACGATCGAGCGCATTTCCAGGACGGGTCCCGCCATGGTCGTGCCTTCCAATCCGTAAGGTTCGACGCTTACTTGAGCTGGTCCGCCGTGTAGTAGCCGCCCTCGACGAGCTCCTTCTCGTAGTTCGTCTTGTCGACGCTGACCGGCTGCAGCAGGTAGGCGGGGACGACCTTGGTGCCGTTGTCGTACGACTTGGTGTCGTTGATCTCGGGCTTCTTGCCGTTGAGCGAGGCGTCGACCATGTCCGTGGCGACCTGGGCGAGCTTGCGCAGGTCCTTGTAGACGGTCATCGACTGCTCGCCCGCGATGATCGACTTCACCGAGGCCAGCTCGGCGTCCTGGCCGGAGATGACCGGCAGCGGCTTGGCCTTGGTGCCGTACCCGTCCGACTTCAGCGCGGCGAGGATGCCGATGGAGATGCCGTCGTAGGGCGAGAGGACCGCGTCGACCCGGCCGCTGGTGTACGTGGAGGTGAGGATGTCCTCCATGCGCTTCTGGGCGGTGGCGCCGTCCCAGCGCAGCGTGGTGACCTTGGTGAGCTCGGTCTGGCCGGACTTGACCACGAGCTTCTTGCTGTCGATGTACGGCTGGAGCACGCTCATCGCACCGTTGAAGAAGTACTTGGTGTTGTTGTCGTCGTTCGAGCCGGCGAACAGCTCGATGTTGAACGGGCCCTTGCCGGCGGCCACGCCGAGCTTGTCGACGAGGTAGGTGGCCTGGAGCTTGCCGACCTTCTCGTTGTCGAAGGACGCGTAGTAGTCGACGTTCTTCGTGCCGAGGATCAGACGGTCGTAGGAGATGACCGGGATCTTGGCGTCGGCGGCCTGCTGGAGGACGTTGTTCAGGGACTTGTTGTCGATGGCGGCGATGACGAGTGCCTTGACGCCCTGGGTGATCAGGTTCTCGATCTGGTTGACCTGCTGGTCGGGGTCGTCCTCGCCGAAGACCAGCTTGGTCTTGTAGCCCTTGGCCTTGAGGTCCTTCTCGACGTTCGCGCCGTCGGTGATCCAGCGCTCGGACGACTTGGTCGGCATCGAGATGCCGATCGTCCCGCCCTTGGCGTCGCCACCGGCGTCATCGCTGCCGCCTTCGCCGGACTGTCCGCAGGCGGACAGGGTCAGGGCGAGGGAGGCGGCTCCGGCTATGGCGGCGAGTGCGGCTCTGCGGTTACGCATGTTCATCATCCTTGATGTGTGTGCAGGGATCGGTCTCGCGGTGCCGAACGGGCCCTGGAGCTCCCGGAGTTGAGGCCGAGAACACCGAGAAGAAACCGAGAAGAAGATGTGTGGGATTCTGCGCGCCTGTGTCGGCTTGTGTGAAGCAGGGTTTCCGGAACGTTATGAGTGAATGTCGAACCGGTTCAGTTCGCCGGGCAGTCGCGAGCCGAGAGGCGCCATGTCGCCGTCCGCTCCGTGCCGCGCGAGCAGGTCCAGTGCGAGCCGTCCGCGCCGCACTCGTTCCCGGGCCGTGGAGAGCGTGAGATCGCGCATGTGGTGACCATACGGGTAGATCCCGGGGGCCTTGGACAGACCGAACTTCAGGTAGAGCGGTGCGCCGCGCCGGATCAGCTCGGCGACCTCGTACATCCGGATATAACCGCCGAGATCGTCGGGGGCCTCGATGTACATGTCCATGGGGGCGCCGGACGCCCGCCGGATCTCGGTGAGGTGGTCCAGCGTGAGGTCGCTGGGCACGTTGACCGAGTCGGCGCCGAGGCGCTCGTAGACCGCGTACGCGGCCGGGTTGACGGGGCCGATGAGCGCCGACACCTTCAGGGTCGTGTCGGCCGGGATGATGCCGGCCTGGCGGGCCCGGTGCAGCGTCCACAGCACGCCCTCGTCCGCGACGAGGAGGCACTTGACGCCCAACTCCGTTGCGCGGACGGCGTCTTCGACGCAGCCGGCCACCGCGTCATGGCCGCGGGCCCGCAGGCCCCCGCCGCGCGAGTCGGTCCGGGTGGAGCCGCCGATGTCCCAGGTGCCGCGCGGGCCGGTGAACAGGCAGAGCTCGATGTCGCGCTCGCCCGTCGCCTCGACCATCTCGGTGATCTCGGCGTCGGAGAGCATCCACACGCCGCTGCCCTGGCTGATCCGGTGGATCGGCACGTCGAGCCGCGAGGCTTCCTTGAGGATGACGGCCAGCGCTTCGGGACCCTCGCACGAAGGGACCTCGGTGCGCCAGCGGCCGCCGCCCGGGAAGGTGTGGGAGGAGGCGTCGGCGGGGTCGAGGGCGGGCGCGCCCAGGCCGAGCGCGGTGAGCGCCTGCTCACCGGGTCGGCGGGCGGCCGTGGCGGAAGCGTCGGTCGTCACAAGCTGTCCTTCGTGTTCGATATTTCGGACGAGGTTCGCGGCTCAGGGCGTGCGGGGTGCGGGATGTGGGTGTACGCCGGTACGGCGGCCGTCAGGTCGCCGCCGTACCGGCGTACGGCTAGGGGGTTCTCCGGCGCCGGGCCGGATTCTCCTACGGGCGGAGCAGTACCTTGCCCACCTTGGGATCGCCGGATCCCACCAGCTCGATGGCCTCGGAGAACTCGGCGAGCGGCAGCTCGTGGGTGACGAGCGGCAGCGGATCCAGCAGCCCGGCACCGAACACCCGCACGGTGTGCGACCAGGCGTCCGGCGGCGCGCCGAAGACGGTGTGCACCTCCAGCTGCCGCACGACCAGGTCCGTCGGGTCCAGCCCGTCGGCGCCCGGCGCGGGGATCCCCGTCAGCACCAGCCGTCCGCCGCGGCGCAGCAGCGAGGCGGCCGTGCGCGCGGCCGACGCGGAGCCGGCGGTCTCGATGACGACGTCGAAGTCGTCCGGCAGCTCCTGGTCCCGGGTGCGGAAGTCGGAGGCGCCGAACCGGCGGGAGAGGTCCTCCCGGTCGCTGCGGGTCCCGACGACCAGCAGCTCGGCCGGGGAGCCCGCCTTCAGGAACTGGACGGCGAACATGCCCAGGGTGCCGGTGCCGACCACGGCCACCTTCTCGCCGGGCAGCGCGCGCGCCTTGATCGCGGCGGCCGCGATGCAGGCGGCCGGCTCCAGCAGGGCGGCGGCGGTGAGATCGGCGTCGTCCGGGAGCACGTGCAGCAGCCGGGCCGGCAGGGTGAGGGTGGCGGCCATCGCTCCCGGCTGGGTGAAGCCGGTCTCCTCGTACCCGTCCGTGCACAACGTTGTCTCGCCCGCGTGGCAGCGGTCGCAGACCTGGCAGTTGCGGAAGCCCTCGCCCACCACCTTGCGGCCGACGAGGGACGCGGGGACCCCGGCGCCGACCGCCTCGACCGTCCCGGACCACTCATGGCCGGGGGTCAGCGGGTAGCGGACGTACCCCTCGGGCCGGTTGCCCTGGTACACCTCGCGGTCGCTGCCGCAGATGCCGGTCGCATGGACCCGGACGAGCGCCTCGCCGGGCTCCGGCCGCCGGGGCTCGTGCGGGACGATCCGGTGCTCGCCCGGCGCGTCGACGACGACGGCGGTGCTCACTGCTCGCTGCCCTTCGGCTTGCGCTGCTCCCAGCCCTCGGCCCACAGGTCGAAGCGGGCCTGCTGCTGCGGGAACTCGGCGGCGGCGTCCACGTCCAGCTCGACGCCGAGACCGGGCGCGTCGGAGAGGTGGAAGTAGCCGTCGATCACCTCGGGCGCGCCCTTGACGACCTTCTTGATCTCCGCGTCCGCGAAGTCGTTGAAGTGCTCGAGGATCTTGAAGTTCGGGGAGGTGAACCCGACCTGGAGGGAGGCGGCGGTCAGCACCGGGCCGCCGACGTTGTGCGGGGCGACCAGCACGTAGTGCGCCTCGGCGGTCGCGGCGAGCTTCCTGGTCTCCCAGATTCCGCCGATGTGGCCGACGTCCGGCTGGATGATGTCGACGGCCTGGCTCTCGAACAGCTCGCGGAACTCGATGCGGTCGTGGATGCGCTCACCGGTGGCGACCGGGATGTCGACCTTGGCCGCGACCTTCTCCAGCGCCTTCAGGTTCTCCGGCGGGCACGGCTCCTCCAGCCACGCGGGCTTGAAGGGCGCGAGCTCCTTCGCCAGCCGGATGGCGGTGGCCGGCGAGAACCGGCCGTGCATCTCCAGCATCAGCTCCGAGTCCGGCCCGATGGCGTCGCGCACGGCCTCGATGAGGGAGACGGCGTACAGGGTCTGCTCGTGGTCCAGCTCGAAGTGACCGGTGCCGAAGGGGTCGATCTTGAGCGCCTTGTAGCCGCGCTCCATGACTCCCTGGGCGGCCTTGTGGTAGGCCTCCGGGGTGCGCTCGGTGGTGTACCAGCCGTTGGCGTACGCCTTGACCTTGTCGGTGACCTTGCCGCCGAGCAGCTGCCAGACCGGGACGCCGAGGGCCTTGCCCTTGATGTCCCAGCAGGCCATCTCGACGATGGCGATGCCGGACATCACGATCTCGCCGGCCCGACCGTAGTCGCCGTACTTCATCCGGCGCACGAGGTCCTCGACAGCGAACGGGTCGGAGCCGAGAATGTGGTTGGCCTCGGCCTCCTTCAGGTAGCCGATCAGCGCGTCGGTGTGGCCCAGCATGCGGGTCTCGCCGACACCCGTGATGCCCTCGTCGGTGTGCACCAGGACGTAGGTCAGGTTGCGCCAGGGCGTCCCGACCACGTGTGTGCTGATTCCGGTGATGCGCACGGAAGTTGCCCTTCGACTGTTCGAGATTTCGTCACTTGTTCGAAATGCTGGGCAGACAGTAAGGATGGCGCGCGGCGGGTGTCAATGGGTCGAACAGGTAACGGTTTCGATAGTTTCGGCCCAGCTTTCGACTCATGCTGATCAACTCGCCACGCCGGGATGATCGATTTCCCACACAACCTTCACAGCCGGACCTAGGAACGTGACCACCCGGGAACCTAGTCTTCCCGCGTCATGGACTACTGCAACCCGTGCCGAAGGCACCTCAACGGCGCTCTCGCCTGCCCGGGGTGCGGCGCATCCGCCGAAACGCTACGCGCGTATCCCCGGGAACCGGCGCGGACGTGGGAGGAACCCGCGCCCGACGTGCCCGCGCCCGACGCACCCGGGTCCGACCCCGACGAGGACCGGGATCGGGACCGGGATCGGGACCGGGACGCGGCCGACGGCGTCGAGGACGACCGCCCGGACGCCGAGCCGCAGGGCCGCGCCGCGCGCCGCCGCGAGCAGGGCCGGGGCAGCCGGCGGGCCCCCGCGGGCACGGCCGCCGCGTCGGACGCCAGTCGTCGCGATCGCAAGGCCACGGTCCATCGGCGGCGCCGCAAACGCACCATTCTGGTCACCGTCGGCTTCGTCCTGGCCGCGGGCGGCCTGAGCCTGGCCGAACTCGGCGTGGACGCGCCGGGATTCTCCTCCACCCCGGACCCGGCGGTGGCCGGGGGCGAGTCGGCCGAGGTCGACGGTTCGACGGCGGAGCCGAGCGCCTCCGCACAGCCCCTGGACGACAGGACCGGCACGGGCGAGGGCACGGCCTCGCCCTCCCCCGACGCCTCCGGCTCCCCGTCGGCCTCGGCCTCGGCCTCCGAGTCCCCGGACGACGCGACCGCCGCCACGCGGACCCCCGGCAAGGAAGCCCAGTCGGCCACCCTCCCCGGTTCCTCCGGGTCGACGACCCCCTCGGACTCCGACGCCACCCCGACGGCCGACCCCACGTCGGGGAGCTCCCCGGAGCCGTCGCCGTCGGAGACGTGCACGAGGTTCCTCTGGTGGTGCTCGTAGCTTCTCCGCGGGGCGAACAGGACTGCTGCGGGCGGGAGTTGGACGTGTTCCGGCCACCGGATCCGCGGTCGGCCCGGCCACCCTCGCCACCGGGCGCGTTATTCAACCGTGACGCCGTTCCGATGCAGGCCTCTTGACCGCCGTGAATTGTTAGCGCTCACAATGACCTCCGCATTCACCAGTCGGCGTCCACCGTCACGGCGCGGCAACATCCGCCCGCGGCGCAGGACTTATCGGCAGACGATCGCCAAGGAGGTACGGCCGTGACCCGCGCGCAGCTTCGACCGCCCACCATGGCTGACGTGGCACGACTGGCCGGCGTCTCCCACCAGACCGTGTCCCGCGTGCTGGGCGATCACCCCAATGTGCGGGACGAGACCCGGTCCAGGGTGCTGCACGCGATCGAGGAGATGGGATACCGTCGCAACTCCTCCGCACGAGCCCTGGCGACTCGCCGCACCCGGACCCTGGGTGTGGTCGCCTCCGACACCACCCTGTACGGGCCGGCCAGCACGTTGTTCGCGCTCGAGGAGGCCGCCCGCGCCGAGGGATATCTCGTCTCGACGGTCAGTCTGCGCGAACTGACCATGGAGAAGGTGTCCGAGGCCCTGAACCACCTCAGCGAGGGCGGGGTGGAGGGCGTGGTCGCCATCGCCCCACAGCGGTCGGCGGTGGAGGCTCTGGCCGAACTCCGCCATCCCTTCCCGGTGGTGGTCGTGGGCAGCGGAACCGGCGTGGACGTCCCCAGCGTCAGCGTGGACCAGCACCTGGGAGCGCGGCTGGCCACCGGTCACCTCCTGGCCGCCGGCCACCGCACGGTCTGGCACCTCGCCGGGCCGGAGGACTGGCAGGAGGCGGCCGACCGGGCCGCCGGCTGGCGGGCGACCCTCGAAGCGGCCGGCGTCGAACCGCCCATGCTGCTGCGGGGGGACTGGAGTCCGCTGTCGGGCTACCGGGCCGGCCAGGAACTGGCCGGCTGGGTGGGCCGAGGGCTGACCGCCGTCTTCGTCGCCAACGACCAGATGGCGCTGGGCGTGCTCCGGGCCCTGCGCGAGGCGGGGGTCCGAACCCCCCAGGACGTCGCCGTGGTCGGCTTCGACGACATCCCGGAGTCGGAGTTCTTCGCGCCTCCGCTCACCACCGTCCGACAGGACTTCTCGACGGTGGGCCGGCGAGGCATCGCACTGCTTCTGGAACTGATCGAGGGCCGGCCGCCGGCCGCCGCGCCCCGGTCCGCGATCGAGCCCCAACTCGTCGTCCGCGCCAGCTCCTTCCCGTACGCCGCCCAGTCGGAAGGCGTACCTCTCTGACGGACCGACAGGTCTCCCCGCCCCCCACTGTGGCCGACATACCGAACAATGATCGACAGGCTGGACGCAGTGCGGCCGGTCCTCTCGAGTGTCAACGGGTCCATCCCCGGCCCGGCTCTTCAAAGGAGAAGAACATGCTCAGCAGAAGGAACTTCCTCACCGCGGCGGTCGGCGTGGCGGCCGTGGGCGGCCTGGCCGCCTGCGCCAAGAAGGACGACACCGCGTCCAGCTCCTCCTCCGGGGACGGCAGCAAGGCGATCAGCCTCGGTTTCTCCCAGGTCGGCTCGGAGAGCGGCTGGCGCAGCGCCAACACCGACTCGGTGAAGTCGGCCGCCAAGGAGGCGGGTTACAGCCTCAAGTTCTCCGACGCGCAGCAGAAGCAGGAGAACCAGATCTCCGCCATCCGCAGCTACATCGCGCAGAAGGTGGACGTCATCGCCTTCTCGCCGGTGGTCGTCACCGGCTGGGACGCGGTGCTCAAGGAGGCGAAGGCCGCGAAGATCCCGGTGGTCCTCACCGACCGCTCCGTCGAGACCTCCGACGAGTCCCTGTACGTCACCCTGGTCGGCTCCGACTTCACCGACGAGGGCCGGCGCGCCGCGAAGATCCTGGAGAAGGTCATCGCGAAGGCCGGCCTCAAGGGCGCCGTGAAGATCGCCCAGCTGGAGGGCACCACCGGCGCCGCCCCGGCGATCGAGCGCGCCAAGGGCTTCAAGGAGGTCATGGACGCCGACCACGCCTCCGACTGGAAGATCGTCGTCAGCCAGACCGGCGACTTCACCCGCGCCGGCGGCAAGCAGGTCATGGCGGCCTTCCTGCAGTCCAACCCGGACATCAACGTGCTCTTCGCGCACAACGACGACATGGCCATCGGCGCCATCCAGTCCATCGAGGCGGCGGGCAAGAAGCCGGGCAAGGACATCCTGATCGTCTCCATCGACGGCGTGAAGGACGGCTTCGTGGCCATGTCCGAGGGCAAGATCAACGCCATCGTCGAGTGCAACCCGCTGCTCGGCCCCCAGCTGATGGACGTCGTGAAGAAGGTCAAGGACGGCGAGACGGTCGAGCGCTGGATCAAGACCGAGGAGGGCGACTTCATGCAGGACCAGGCCGCCGCCGCGCTCCCGACCCGGAAGTACTGACCGACGCACCCACCGGCAGGGAGCCTCCGGCCGACCGAGCGCCATCGGTCCCGGGGCTCCCTGCGGGCCTGAACCTTTTCGAACGAGGAGAGCACTGCCATGGCAGAGCCGCGGCCCGTCCTGGAGATGACGGGCATAGTCAAAGAGTTTCCAGGGGTACGGGCTCTGTCGGACGTCGACTTCCGGCTCCTCCCCGGCGAGATCCACGCCCTCATGGGCGAGAACGGCGCCGGGAAGTCCACCCTCATCAAGGTCCTGACGGGGGTCTACACCCTGGACGGCGGCACGATCACCCTGGACGGGAAGTCCGTGCGGTTCGGCAGCCCGCTGCAGGCGCAGCAGGCCGGCATCAGCACGGTGTACCAGGAGGTGAACCTCTGCCCCAACCTGTCGGTGGCGGAGAACATCTTCATCGGGCGCGAGCCCACCCGCATGGGCCGTATCCAGTGGAAGCGGATGCGCAAGGAGGCCGCGGAGCTGGTGGACCGGCTCGGCCTCGACATCGATGTGACCGCGCCGTTGTCCTCGTACCCGCTGGCCGTGCAGCAACTCGTGGCGATCGTGCGGTCGGTGGGCACCGGCGACAGCGACGGACAGGGTTCGGGCACCAAGGTGCTGGTCCTGGACGAACCGACGTCCAGCCTCGACCGCGACGAGGTCAAGGAGCTGTTCCGCCTGATGCGGCAGCTCAAGGACGAGGGCGTGGCGATCCTGTTCGTGTCGCACTTCCTCGACCAGATCTACGAGATCTGCGACCGGATGACGGTCCTGCGCAACGGCACGCTCGTCGGCGAGCACCTGGTCGCGGACCTCGACCAGGTCGGGCTGATCCAGCTGATGATCGGCAAGGCCCTGGACCAGCTGGAGGAGCTCCACGACCAGCAACTGCACGCCGACGTGGGCGAGACGCTGCTCAAGGCGGACGGCCTCGGCCGGACCGGCGGCATCGCCCCCTTCGACCTGGAGATCAAGAAGGGCGAGGTGATCGGGCTCGCCGGCCTCCTCGGATCGGGCCGCACCGAACTCGCCCGGCTGCTCTTCGGCGCCGACCAGCCGGACAGCGGCAAGGTGTCCATCGGCGGCAGGCAGGTCTCGATGAGCGCCCCGAACGACGCGATCGGCGCAGGCGTCGCGTTCTGTTCCGAGAACCGCAAGACCGAGGGCCTGGTGCCCGATCTGACGGTCCGGGAGAACATCATCCTGGCCCTGCAGGCCTCCCGCGGCTGGACCCGGCCCATCCCGGTCGCGCAGCGCGACGAACTCGTCGCCAAGTACATCAAGGCGCTGGACATCCGCCCCGCCAACCCCGAGGCCAGGGTCGGCCAGCTCAGCGGCGGCAACCAGCAGAAGGTGCTGCTGGCCCGCTGGCTGATCACCCAGCCGAAGCTGCTGATCCTCGACGAGCCGACGCGCGGCATCGACGTCGGCGCGAAGGCGGAGATCCAGAAGCTCGTCGTCTCGCTCTCCGAGGACGGCATGTCGGTGCTGTACATCGCGGCCGAGCTCGAGGAGGTGCTCCGGCTCAGTCACACCATCGGAGTGCTGCGCGACCGCCGGCTGGTGGCGCAGATCGCCAACGGGCCCGAGATCACCACGAGCCGGATCCTGGAGACCATCGCGAGCGGAGAGCACCAGTGACCACCTCCACCTCCACCTCGACCTCCACCCGATGGCGAGCGCTGACCCGCCATCACCTGTTCTGGCCGATAGCGGTCCTCGTCTTCCTGCTGCTCGTCAACGTGCCCTTCACCCCCGACTTCTTCTCGATCAAGATGGCGGACGGCCACCTCTACGGCAGCCTCGTCTCGATCGTGCTGTTCGGATCGCCGCTCATCCTGGTGGCGGTCGGCATGACCCTGGTCATCGCCACCGGCGGCATCGATCTGTCCGTCGGCGCCGTGGTCGCCATCACCGGAGCACTGGCCTGCTCGTACATCAGCGACCAGGCCGATCAGAGCGCCCTGTCCGGGGTGCTGCTCGCCATGGGCCTGGGCCTGGTGGCCGCGGTCGTCTGCGGACTGTGGAACGGCTTCCTGGTCGCCCGGATGGGCATCCAGCCGATCATCGCCACGCTGATCATCATGGTCGCCGGGCGCGGTGTCGCCCAGCTGATCACCGACGGCCAGATCATCACCATCAACAGCGAGCCGTACAAGCTGATCGGCGGCGGCTACTGGCTGACGCTGCCGTTCTCCATCTTCGTGGTGGCCGTCGTGGTGGCCGTCACCGTCGTCCTGACCCGGCGCACGGCCCTCGGACTGCTGGTCGAGTCGGTCGGCGGCAACGCCGAGGCCAGCCGGCTGGTGGGCATCAGGTCCCGGCGCATCAAGATCATGGTGTACGCGTTCTGCGCGCTGTGCGCGGGCATCGCGGGCCTGATGATCAGCTCCAACACCTCGGCGGCGGACGGCAACAACGCCGGCCTGTGGATCGAGCTGGACGCGATCCTCGCCGTGGTGATCGGCGGCACCTCCCTGCTGGGCGGCCGGTTCTCGGTCGGCGGCACGGTGGTCGGCGCCCTCGTCATCCAGACGCTGACCACCACGATCTACACCATCGGCGTGCCGACCCAGACCAACCTGGTCTTCAAGGCCGCCGTCGTCATCGTCGTCTGTCTGCTGCAGTCCCCGAAGTTCCGGGCCAAGGTCTTCGGCGCCGGATTCGGCGCCAGGTTCGGCGCGAAGGCAGGCGCCAAGTCGGCCGCGGCGCCCGCGGACACCGCCGCGGCGACCGAGGCCGCTCCCAAGATGGAGGTGTCGTGATGAGCACGACCACCCAGGCCCCCACGGCCCCGGACAGCCGTACCCCGTCCAAGGCCGCGCGGCTGCTCGGCGACCGGCGGCTGCCCGTCGTGGCGACGGCCCTGCTCTTCCTCGTGATGTACGGCGTGGGCCTCGGCCGCTATCAGTACTACGGGTTCGCCGAGCCGCAGGTCTTCCTGAACCTGTTCATCGACAACGGCTATCTGCTGGTCGCCGCCGTCGGTGTCACCTTCGTCATCCTGTCCGGCGGCATCGACCTGTCCGTCGGCTCGGTGATCGGCTTCACGACGATGTTCACGGCCTGGCTGGTCGAGCGCCAGGGGCTGCCGATCGTGGTCGTGATACCCATGGCGCTGGCCGTGGGCGCCTTCGGCGGGTTCCTGATGGGCTATGTGATCCACAACTTCGAGATCCAGCCCTTCATCGTGACCCTCGCCGGCCTCTTCCTCTTCCGCGGCCTGTGCCTGGTCATCAGCAAGGAGTCGATCTCCATCGGCGACTCCTCGGTGAGCAGCATGGCCCAGGCGCAGGTGTCGCTGGGGATGGGCTTCCTGTCGATCGGCGCGATCGTCTCGCTGGTCGTCCTCGCCGTGGCGTTCTATGTGCTGCACTACACGCGCTTCGGGCGCCGGGTGTACGCCATCGGCGGCAACGAGCAGTCGGCGCTGCTGATGGGTCTCCCGCAGGGCGGCACGAAGATCGCCGTGTACACCGTGAGCGGGTTCTGCTCGGCGCTGGCCGGGCTGCTGTTCACGCTGTACATCCAGTCCGGCGACCCGCTGCACGCGACGGGCATGGAACTCGACGCGATCGCCGCGGTCGTCATCGGCGGCACCCTGCTGACGGGTGGCTCCGGCTATGTCCTGGGAACCCTGTTCGGTGTTCTGGTGCTGGGTCTGATCAAGAGCATCATCCAGTTCGAGGGCACGCTCAGCTCCTGGTGGACGAAGATCGCCACCGGTGTGCTGCTGTGTGCGTTCATCCTGATCCAGCGCTTCATGACGACCCGCAGGAAGACCTGAGCCGAGGGGACGTTCCCGGTCCGGAGCGGTCCGGCGCACTCACCCGGTGCGCCGGACCCTCGCCGTTTCCGCGTCGCCCGCCGCCTGACCGCCGCCTGTCTGCTGCCTCCCTGCCGCCTCCCCGCCGCCTCCCCGTCGCCGGCTCAGCCGGCCTTGAAGATCGTCCAGACCGTCTTGCCGATGGCGTGCTCCGTGATGCCGAAGTCGTCGGAGACGTGCCGGGCCAGATGGAGGCCTCGGCCCGAGCAGGCGTCGTAGGTCGGGGGGTCCGCGGGGACCGGGTGGTCGCCGGTGTCGCGGACGGCGAGGCGGATCAGCGGGCCGTCCAGGGTGAGGGTCACGCAGTACTGGCGGCCCGGGGGCACGCCGTGCAGCAGGGCGTTCGTGGCGAGCTCCGAGACGCACAGTTTTATGTCGTCCAGCCGGTCGACGCAGCCCCACTCGGTCAGGATCTGCTCGACGAAGGCGCGGGCGGCCCGTACGGAGGCGCGCGAGCGGGGGAAACGACGTTGCCGTGTCAGGGGCACGGGGGGCCACCTCCGGTGGTTCAGGGGCGTCCTGCGGCGATACCTTACTGTTATTCGCGAAAGGTAACAAGGTAGTGAAGGGTGGCTGAGGGTGGCTCGGGGTGGCGGTTGGCGGATCAGTCAAGTCGCCTACCGTGTAGGGCGGCAGGGTCGAAAGAACGGTCGGCCGTACAGGAGGACGTCGTGGGTGGGAGCGATTGGGTCAGCACGTCGTTGCCGTATCTGATGCCCCGGGGGACGGGGCAGGGCGACCCCTGGGCGGCCGAGGCCGCGGCACAGGGGCGGCGGGGTACGCAGCGGATAGTGCATGCCGGCGAGGTGCCCGCCCCCGCCGACGTGGCGGCGCTGCTCGACGTTGCGGAGGGCGAGCCCGTCGTCGTGCGCCGCCGGCTGATCCTCCTCGACGACGAGCCCAGCGAGCTCACCGACACCTACTACCCGACCGCCATAGCGGCCGGCACCCGCCTCGCCGGCACCGCCAAGATCCGCGGCGGCGCCCTCGCCCTGCTCGCCGAACTCGGCCACGTCGGCGTCCTCGTCCGGGAGGACGTCACGGCGGGGATGCCGGACGGCGACGAGCGCCAGGCCCTGCGCACCGCCCCCGACGAGCCCGTTCTGCGGCTGGTCCGGCTCACCCTGGACCGCGACGACCGGCCGATCCAGGTCGACCGTATGGTGATGCCTGCCCTACGGCAGAGGCTGCGCTACCAGATCAGGATCGGATGACCGTGCCCAAGGCAGAACCGGAAGCCGTCGACCGCCGATCCCTGCACGAGCGGATCGCGGCCGATCTGCGCGACGACATCATGGGCGGAGAGCTCGCCCCCGGCGCCAACCTGCCCACCACCGCCCAGCTCAAGGACCGCTTCGACGCGTCCAGCGCCACCGTGCAGAAGGCCCTTCAACTCCTCAAGGACGAAGGCCTGGTGATCGGCCGCGCGGGCGCCGCCGTCACCGTCCGCGAACACCGCCAGCGCACGGTCCGGCCCGCCGCCCTGATGACGCCGGGCGGCCCCGGCGCGCCCTACCGCTGGCTCGCCGAGGCGGCCAAACACGGCACGCACGCCCGCACCGAACTCCTCGACGTGACCGAGATCCGACCGCCCGCGGACGTCCGCGCCGCCCTCGGCCTCCCGCCGGACGGCACCGCCCTGCTGCGCGCCCAGATACTCCTCGTGGACGACGAACCCGCCGAACTCGTCGAGTCCTACTATCCGTCGGACCTCGCGCAGGGCACGCCGCTGGCCGAGCGCCGCCGGATCAGGGGCGGAACTCCCGCCCTGCTGACCGAACTCGGCCACCCGCCCCGCCGCAGCACGGACCGGGTCTCCGCCCGGGTGCCCACCCAGGACCAGTACCGGGCCCTCCGCCTCACCAGCAGCATGCCGGTACTGCGTACACTGCGCGTGATCCACAGCGACGCCGACCGTCCCGTCGAGGTGACCGTGATGGTGAAGGCCGGTCATCTCTACGAGCTGCAGTACGAGTTCACAGCGGAAGGAGGGGGAGGAGCGTGACCGTGCTCGTCCTCTCGGGGCTCCTCGCCCTCGTCCTCGGCGGCTGCGCCTGTGTCTGGTGGGCGGCGCGCGGCGGCCCGCGCTGGGCGCGGGGCGTGAGCGTCGTGGTGCTGGCGATCAGCGATCTGGTGCGCGCGGCGGACCGAGGCGGCCGACGCGGCAGCGGGCAGTCGAGCTCGGACGACGGACAGGACGACTGAGCGGGTCGGGGGAGGTCGGCTGCGGTGCGGCAGCGCCCTGAAGGGGCGCGGGGAACTGCGCGACCAGCCACAACGGCGCCGCAGCGAAACGACGGCACATCGCGGCACTTCCAGCGGAACCCGCTAGGGTCGGCCGCCCTCGGGCACGAGCATGCGCCGCAGCAGTCCCCGCAGCGCCTCCCGCTCCTCGGCCTCCAGCCCCGCCAGCGGCTCCCGGGCGAACCGCAGCGACTCGCGCAGGCCCTTGGCGATCCGTCGCCCCTCGTCCGTCGCCGCCGCGAGCTTGACCCGGCGGTCGGCCGGGTCGGGACGCCGTTCGACCAGACCGCGGGACTCCAGACGGTCGACGATGCCGGTCACGTTGGACGGCTCGCACTTCAGCTTCTTCGCCAGCTTCCGCATCGGCAGCGGCTCCAGCGAGAGCAGGCTCAGCAGCCGGGCCTGCGCCCCGGTGAGGGCGTGGCCGGCGGCGGCCTCCTCGTAGTCCTCGTAGTAGCGGGCCACGACCTCGCCGATCAGCTCGACGACCTCCATGGTCACGGGGTCGGGGAGGCGGGTCGCATGTGAGGTCGGCATGGACTCAGCGTACCTCTTTACTTGACATCATGAAATATTCAGAGGCATGGTTGTTTCAGGTACTGAAGTATTTTGCAGTGAAGCAACTGAAGCATCTGAAGCACTGAAGCATGCGAAAGGCAGCCTCCCCATGACTGACTCGGCCTTCCCCACCACCAGCCGCGAATGGCGTCTGCTCAGCCGCCCCGTCGGCTGGCCGAAGCCCGAGGACTTCGAGCTGGCCGAGGCGGAGATCCGCCCGCCCGCCGAGGGCGAGGTGCTGGTCCGCAACGCCTACGTCTCCGTCGACCCGTACATGCGCGGCCGCATGAGCAGCGCAAAGTCGTACGTCGCCCCCTTCGAGCTGGGCAAGGCCATGCAGGGCGGGGCGGTCGGCGAGGTCGTCGCCTCCGCCGCCGAGGGCGTCTCCGTCGGCGACCACGTCCTGCACTTCGGCGGCTGGCGCGAGTACGCCACCGTCGACGCCAAGCAGGCCGTCAAGGTCGACCCCGAGGCCGCGCCCCTGTCCACCTACCTCGGCGTCCTCGGCATGACCGGCCTCACCGCCTACGCCGGCCTGCTGCGCACCGCCTCCTTCAAGGAGGGCGACTCCGTCTTCGTGTCGGGCGCGGCCGGCGCCGTCGGCAGCCAGGTCGGCCAGATCGCCAAGCTCAAGGGCGCCTCCCGGGTCATCGGCTCCGCCGGCTCGGACGACAAGGTCAAGCTCCTCGTCGAGGAGTACGGCTTCGACGCGGCCTTCAACTACAAGAACGGCCCCGTGGCCGAGCAGCTGCGCGCGGCCGCTCCCGACGGCGTCGACGTCTACTTCGACAACGTCGGCGGCGACCACCTCGAGGCCGCGATCGGCTCCCTCAACCTGCACGGCAGGATCGCGATCTGCGGCATGATCTCCGTCTACAACAACACCGAGGCCGCCCCCGGCCCGAAGAACCTGGCCCGTCTCATCCAGACCCGCGGCCGTATCGAGGGCCTGCTGGTCGGCGACCACTACGACCTCCAGTCGCAGTTCGTCGCAGAGGTCGGCGGCTGGATCCGCTCCGGTGAGCTGAAGTACCGCGAGACGGTCGTCGAGGGCATCGAGAACAACCTGGAGGCGTTCCTCGGGGTGCTGCGCGGCGACAACACCGGAAAGATGATCGTCAAGCTCTGATCCGGTTCCGATCCGGCCCTGAGCCGGCTCCGATCCGTACGGCGAAGGCCGCACCCCTGGACGACGCTCTTCCAGGAGTGCGGCCTTCGCCCTGTCGTCAGCCGGCCAGTGCCGCCCGGTGCACGGCCGCCACCAGCCGCTCGTTCTCCGGGGCCGCCCCGCCCGGGAAGGCGAACCGGCGTCGCGTGTAGCCGTAGGCCAGCCCGCTGCGCGGGTCCGCGAACGCCTGGCAGCCGCCCGCCCCGCTGTGCCCGAACGCCCCGACGCCCAGGAACGGGTACCAGGTGTCCGCGGTCGCCTGGAAGCCCAGCCCGTACGACTTGTGCGTGCGCGCCACCACGTCGTACCCCACGGAGTGCAGCTGCCCGAACTCCGCCGCCGTGTCCTCCTTCAGCAGCGGCGCCTTCCCGTCGACCTCGCTGATCGCCGCCGCGTACAGCCCGGCCAGCCCGCGCGCCGAGGCGACCCCGCCCACCGAGGCCGGCCCCTTGGCTCGGATCAGGGGGTCGTTCGGCAGGAGTTCGATGTCGGTCGGCTCGGCGGTGTGGCGGTTGAAGGCGACCGCGGCGAGCGTGTGCGGCCCGCCGGGCAGCGAGTCGAACAGCGCCCGCTGCTCGGCGGTCGGCGCCATCGGCTGCGCGGCCCTGAAGCGCGGCTCGTGCACCGCGGGCAGCCCCAGGAAGAAGTCCAGCCCGTACGGGGCGCGCACCCGCTCCTCGTACACCTCCTGGAGCGTACGGCCCGTGGCCCGCCGTACGACCTCGCCGGTGAGCGCCCCGATGACCAGTGCGTGGTAGCCGAAGGCGGTGCCCGGACGCCAGAACGGCCGTTGGTCGGCCAGCCGTTCGGCGATCTGCCGGTCGTCGGCCAGCTCCTGCGGGGAGAACCCGCCGTCCGTGCCGATCACGCCCGCCCGATGCGCGAGCAGTTCGCGCAGGGTCAGCGCGCCCTTGCCCTCGGCGGCGAACTCGGGCCAGTAGTAGGTGACTTTGCGGTCCAGCTCCAGGGTGCCCTCCTGGACGAGGAGCGCGACCACCAGATGGGCGGCGCCCTTGGTCGACGAGTAGACGCCGTAGAGGGAGTCAGGGGCATCGGGGGAGCCGGGGGAGTCGGCGTCGGCACCGGGCACCCACAGGTCGACGACCCGCCGGCCGTGCACATACGCGCACAACTGGCCTTCGTAGTCGGGCCGTTGCGCCGCCTCCTCCGCCACGAACGCGGCGAACTCCTCCCGCACCGCTTCGAATCCGTCGGCGACGCTGCCGTGGATCTCCTGGGTCGTCCGAGTCAATCGAGTCATCCGTTCTCCTCAACCAGCCCGCTGCTTGCGTGTGCCATGGTGATCAACGCCTGTGCGACCTGCGGGAACTCGCCCTTCGGATGGTCCCGGAAGAGAGGTTCCGTGCCGAACAGGACGGCATGCGGCCCGCTGACGACCGCCGGCTGTCCGGCCGCGGCGGCGGGTCCGCCCGAGCCGTCGGCCAGGGCCCGCCAGTGGCCGGAGACGAGCGGGTTCCCGGCGGCGTACGACTGCTCGACGCGCACCCCGGAGCCGAGACCGGTGAACCAGACCGGTGCGTAGACGAAGCTGTGACCGGGTGCCGCGACGGCCACCGGACCGCCCGAACTCACCACCCGGACCACGCCGTTGGCATCCCCGTTGCCCTCGACGGCCGTGACGTCCAGCAGCCCGGCGCCGGTGCCGACCGAGGCTCCGCCGACGCCCCGGCCGACCAGACCGTGACCGGCCAGGAAGGCGTCCAGGGCGTTGCGGGCGGGCGCGCCGAGAGCGGCCCGGTCGAGCCCGGCGGACACGAACAGCACGTCCACCGACGACCAGTCGAAGCCGGCGTCGAGAACGGCCGTCGAGACGGGCGTGACGTCGAAGCCCATCTCCCGCAGCGCGAACAGCTCGCCCGGGGTGACGGCGGCGGCGACGCGCACCGGATGCAGCGCGGTCGTCGTGCCGGCGGGTCCCGCGGCCGTGAAGGAGACGTCGTAGGCCCGTGCCGCGACACCGGCCTGCCTGCGCGCCGACGCGGGCACGACGACGCTGCCGTCCGCGGCCCGCCGTACCGGAATCCCTTGCCGCAGCAGGGAGTTGAGCGCGGCCACGGCGCTCGGGTCGTCGAGCCGCAGCCGCAGGTCGCCGCGCGGGGCGACGGCGGCGACCGGGGTCGCGGCGGAGACGGGCCGCAGGGCGAGCCCCGCCAGGCCGCCACCGGTCACCGGCACGACCTCGGCTCCCCAGAGCCGCCCCAGACTCCAGCCCGAGATGTCGTACATCACCGACACCTTGTCGCTGATGTCCCGCCCGTCGGCGAGCAGCACGTTCGCCATTCCCCGCTTGGGCTGGTGCAGGTCGACGACGTAGGAGCCCGCCGGATACGTCCGCCCGCCGAGCCGGACGGCGCGCGTGGCGCGGGTGACGCGGACGTCGTTGGCCAGGAGGTGGTCGACGAGACGGGCGGTGGCCGTGGCTGCCTTGCCCGCCGGGAGGACGTAGGCGCGCGGGAAGGCCGTCGTGTAGACGTCCTCCGGGCCGATGCCCGGCACCCCCGGGACGGTCTGCGCCGACACCGGCACCTGTGCCGCGCCGACGGAGCCGCGCCGGAACACCTCGATCTGGTCGGCGACCAGCGAGGCGCGGTGGGTCCGCACGAAGTCGAGGGTGGCGCGCAGGGCCGCCCCCGCCACGTCGACGTTGATCGCGGAACGCCGGCGCAGCTCCGTCACCGGCAGCGTGTTGTAGGCGGAGTTGTTGACGGCCAACGGGATCTCCACGGTGTGCGCGGCGACCGTGCCGTGGAAGGCCGCGTACTGCGGGGTGAAGATCGGGGGCCAGTCGTCCCAGCCCTCCTCCTGGTCCCGGAACGGGATCTGGGCGGGCTGCACGCCGTCCTTCGCGGGCGTGTAGCCGAGGCCGTTGACGGCGGCCTCCATGCCGAGGGCGTTGGCGTAGCTGTTCTTCAGGAAGAGGTCGTACTCGTAGTTCTCGCCGTGCGGCGGGGTGGTCGGCTCGATGAGGGTGCCGTTGACATAGCCGTGCAGGTCCAGCATGACGGCGGGCTGCTTGTCGATCTCGATCTGCCGCATCGCGCGCGCCTCGGGCTGCGAGGCGGTGACGAAGTCCCGGTTGAGGTCGAAGCCGTTGGCGTTCGCCCGGGTGCCGGCGATCCGGCCGTCCGGGTTGGCCGTGATGTTGAAGTAGAGGCGGCTGTGCGCGAGCAAGTCCTTCGTCCGCGCGTCGTTCGCGGTGGCGAGGCGCTCGACGAGGGCGAGGGACGCGTCGGTGCCCTCCCACTCGTTGCCGTGGATGTTGTTGTTGAAGAAGACCGGGGCCTTGTAGCCGGCCTTGATCTCCTTGCTCCGGGCCGCCGTGGCCGGCGCGTTCTCGATGAGCTCGCGCATCCGTTCCTGGGCCTGCGCCTGACGGACGGTCTCCGGGGCGGTGACGGTGACCAGATAGAGCCGGTGCCCGCCCGCCGACCGCCCCGCGACCTCCACGCTCACCCGGTCGCCGAGGGCCTGGAGGGCGTTCAGCTTCGGGGCGATGGCGTGGTACGGGGTGAGGCCGAGCTTGAGGGACTTGTCGGCGGGGTTCTCGGGATCGGCGGCGAGGGTCTGTCGGCGCGGGTAGCCGCGGACGCCGGTCCTGGCTGCCGCCGGTGCGGTCAGGGCGCGTTGAGCCGCGCTCTGCGGGGAGGCGGCGGCCGTGCGGTCGAGGGCGGAACCCGCGGAACCCTCCCGGGTGACGGGTTTCGGGTCGGCGCCGGCGGGGTGGGGGGTGAGCAGGAGAGAGCCCGTCGCGGCGAGCGCGAGGGCGCTGATCAGAACAGGTCGGGCAGGGTAGGTGCTCGTGGTGCGCACGTGTACCTCCTCTGGACTTGCCGAGATCGTTGCTTCCGAAGAGCGGTACGGCGAGGTGTACCCGTTCGACTCAACTGCAACAAGAGGGTGTTGGTGTCACCGATACCCCGGATGGCCTAGGAGAGCTGTTCGAGCACGACCGATAGGGTTCGGACATGCACGATCTTGGGCTGGGGTTCACGTACCTCCTGAAGGGCCAGCGGTGGGTGGCCCGGCACGGCAAGCAGTACGGGTTCGGGCTCGTTCCCGGCCTGATCACGCTCGTCCTCTACGCGGCGGCGCTGGTGGCGCTCGCGGTGTGGGGCGAGGACTTCGTCGGCTGGGCGACGCCGTTCGCCGACGACTGGACGAGCCCCTGGCGCGGCCTGTTCCGCGGCTTCCTCACCGTCGTGCTGTTCGCCCTCGGCCTACTGCTGGCCGTCCTCACCTTCACCGCGGTCACCCTGCTCATCGGGCAGCCGTTCTACGAGAGCCTCTCCGAGACGGTCGACCGGGACGTCTCGCCCGACGGCGTCGCCCCGGAGTCCGGGCTGCCGCTCTGGCGCGAACTGTGGATCTCCGCCCGCGACAGCCTCCGGGTCCTGGCCCGGGCCCTGGTGTGGGCGGTGCTGCTGTTCGCCCTCGGGTTCATCCCGGTCGTCGGCCAGACCGTCGTCCCGGTGATCGGGTTCATCGTCACCGGCTTCTTCCTCACCGAGGAACTCGCCGCCGTCGCCCTCCAGCGCCGGGACGTCGACCTGCGCGACCGACTCGCCCTGTTCCGCTCCCGCAAGACCCTGATCTGGGGCTTCGGCACACCCCTGGGCCTGGCCTTCCTGGTCCCCTTCGTCGCGGTGTTCCTGATGCCGGGCGCGGTCGCGGGCGCCACCCTGCTGGCCCGCGAACTGCTCGGCGAGGAGATCCGCGAGGAGGCGGGCGCGCCCGAAGAGGAGGACGTCACGTCATGACCGAACTGTTCGCCGTCGCTCTCATCACCGTGCTGGCCGTCATCGCCCCCGGCGCCGACTTCGCGATGATCGTCCGCAACAGCTATCTCTACGGCCGTCGTACGGGACTGTTCGCGGCCACCGGGGTCGCCGCGGGCGTCCTCGTGCACGTCACGTACACGATGCTCGGCGTGGGCCTGCTGATCGCGTCCTCGACGTTCCTCTTCACGATCATCAAGCTGATCGGCGCCGCCTACCTCGTCTACATCGGCGTCCGCACCTTCCGCACCCGCGGCGAGGTCGAGATCGATCTGACCGGGAAGACCGAACTGACCCCGCTCGCCGCGCTGCGCACCGGCTTCCTCACCAACGTCCTCAACCCCAAGACGACCCTGTTCGTCGTCTCGACGTTCTCCCAGGTCGTCAGCCCCGGCACCCCGGCCCACCAGCAGGTCGGCTACGGCCTGTTCATGTCGCTGGCCCACCTGCTGTGGTTCGGTGTGGTCGCCGTCTTCTTCTCCCAGGACCGGATGCGCACGCTGATGCTGCGCGGTCAGAAGGTCCTCAACAAGGTCATCGGCTCGGTCCTGGCGGGCCTCGGCGTCAGTCTCGCGTTCGCTCCGTCGCACTGACCGCCACGGTCAGGATCGCCCGCACCTGGGCGACGATGTCCAGCCGGTTGCGCACGAACTCGGCATCGGTCACCTCCGTGGTGTTGCCGGCCGCGAACTGCAGGACCGGCGTGTGCACATGCCCGCCCGGCAGGCTGTCGTGCAGGCCCAGCCGGTCGCGCAGCAGGGTGGCCCGGTAGGCGATCTCGTTGGAGAGGTAGTTCCCGCCGCCCCCGGACCGCGCGGTCGACCCCGCCGTCGGCCCGTCCGGCCGCACCACCGCGACCGTGCCGCCGGCCGGGATCTCCGTGACGCTCGTGTTGTCGTAGACCGGGAACCGGCCGGTGTCCGCCGCCACGATCGCCGGGTACGGCAGGGTCGTCGTCGTCCACTGCGGCTGCGAGGCGGGGTCGGCGACCGGGACCGTCTCCGTCCGCCCGATGTTGTCGTTGTCGGGGAAGCCGCCGCGCCAGGCCCCGTTGGTGCGCTCCACGTCGAACCGGCCGACGCGGCCCTGGCTGACGGTCGTGAACAGGTCGACGTGCGGCAGATACGGCCGCAGGGTGCGCTCCACCGTGCCCTCCGCGAAGTCCTGCCAGCGCACCGGGAAGACGGCCGTCTCCACCCGGGCCGGCCCGTCCGCGGTGTCGATCACCGTGCCGTCGAGGGCGAGCGCGGTGGCCCCGGACGGGTTGGAGATCCGGATGTCCCGGTCCAGGGTGAACGGGTCGAAGCCGGTGACCAGGACCCGCTTGAGCCCCTTGGCGTGCGCCGGGTAGCGGATGTCGCTCTGGCCGCGGGAGGTGCGCTCCAAGGCGTCGAGCAGCGCGGTCCGTTGGCGCTCGGTGACCGTGAACGCGGGCTCCCAGGTGCGGACCTCGCTCGTCATGCCGAGCCGTGCCCAGTACAGCGGCCGGTCGTCGTCCCGGCTGAGGTCCCCGCCGGCCGGACCGCGCCCCTGTACCCGGTCCACCGCCCGCCGCCACAGGGCCGCGCCCTCCCGGTCGACGAGCCGCCGGGCCTGGGCGTAGGAGTGCGAGGCCTGCAACAGCCGGGCGAACCGCGGCGCCACCGCGTCGAACCCGGACCGGGCGAGGATCTCCCGAGGGACGGCCCCCGCCAGCCGCTGTTCCTCGACGGTGGGCGCGGGCGCCGTCTCGGCCGCGGCCCTGGCGGTGGGGGAGGAGAGCCCGGCCAACAGGGCCAGGCCGAGGAAACCGACGCGAACTCGTATGGAATGCACGGGGGTTGAGGTCCTTCCGTCGCTGTGGGGGAGAGCGTGGGTGTGGGACGACGGAAGTATCCCGTGACGGGAGTGGTCTACGCCATGCCACGAGGGATCGCGGCCGCCGCCTCCCGCAGCACGGCGACGAACGCCTCCGCAGCCGGAGCGAGCGCGTGTCCCCGCCGCGTCGCCGCGTACACCGCCCGCGCCGGGGCGCCCTCGTCGCGTACCGGCAGCAGCACGACGTCCGGCCGTACGGACGCGGCGGCGAGCGCCGGCACCAGGGCGACGCCGAGACCCGCGGCCACATAGCCCTGCTTGGCCGTCCACTCGGCGACGACGTGCGCCACCCGCGGCCGGAAGCCCTCCCGCAGGGCGGCGTCGAGGAGGGTGCCCTCGGGCCGGGCGGACCCGGAGACCCAGTCGGCGTCGGCGAGTTCGCCCAGCCGCACCGGCCGACGGCGGCCCGAGAGGGGATGCCCGGCCGGCACGGCGACGTACAGGGACTCGTCCAGGAGGTGCTGCAGGGCGTACGGCTCCAGCGAAGTGCGGCCGGTCGTGGACACCACCGCCAGGTCGAGGTGCCCGGCGTCCAGCCGCTCCAGCAGAGCCGGTGTGAGCCCCTCCTCCCGGGTGACCCGCACCCGCGGACAGCGGACCCCGAACGCGGCCAGCGTCTGCGGCACCAGCGCCGCGTCCGCCGTCGGGAACGCCCCGAACCGCAGCCGCCCGCCCGCGCCCTCCCGCAGCGCGGCCAACTCCCGCCGCGCCCCCTGCACGGCCTCGGCGACGGACTCCGCGTACGGCACCAACGCCCGCCCGGCCTCCGTCAGCCGCACCCCCCGGGGCAGCCGGTCGAACAGCGGACCCCCGCCCAACGCCCCCTCCAGCGAGGAGATCTGCCGCGACACCGCGGACTGCGTCCACCCCAGGGTCCGCGCGGCCCCCGTGAACGACCCGCCCCGCGCGACCTCCAGGAACGCCCGCAGCCACAGGGTGGACAGATCGCTCTCCGGGAACCGCGGCCCAAGCGCGCCGTACGCCCCATGCACCCCATGCGCCCCATGCACCCCATGCACCCCACGCTCTTCCTGCTCTGTATGCGAGTTCGGCATGGCTGCCATGCTAGACATTCGCTTGTCGCATCACCGGGGCGGACCTAGCGTCGACGGCATGGAGAAGACCGCACCGCACGTCACCCTCGACAACCCCGCCACCGCGCCCCAACCGCTCAGCCCCTACTACTCCCAGGTCGCCCGCGTCCGGCAGGCCGACGGCAGCGCCCTGCTGTTCCTCTCCGGTCAGATCGCCGAGGGCGCGACGCTCGCCGAGCAGAGCCGGGGCGTGTTCGAGACCATCGACGCCCTGCTGAAGGCCCACGGGGCCGGCCTGGCCGACGTCATCAACATCCGTACGTACCTCACCGACATCTCCCGCCTCGAGGAATACGGCGCAGTGCGGCGGGAGTTCCTCACCGGGACCCCGCCCACCAGCATGACCTTCGAGGTGCCGCGGCTGTTCCGGCCGGAGGCGCAGATCGAGATCGAGGTCGTGGCGGCGGTGACCGGCGGCTAGGACCGCATGGGACCGCACGCGGCCGCAACAGGGCCGCTCGGGCCGCCTAGGCCCCGCCCGGCTCCTCGCCCAGCAGGTGCAGGAAGTCGCGGAACGCGCCCGGCATGTCCACCGACTCCGGGTCCAGCAGCCACTGGTACTGCAGGCCGTCCATCACCGCCACCAGCAGCGGGGCCGTGCGCTCCGGGGTGAGGCCGTTCGGGAGGCGGTCGCCGTACTCGGCGCGCAGCGCCGCCGCCATGGTGGCCCGTACCTGTGTGTACCGCTCGGTGAAGTACTCCCGCGCCGGATGCCCCTCCGTGACGCTCTCGCCGAGCAGCGCCGAGAAGGTCTGGATGATGGCCGGCCGCATCGCGTTGTACTCGACCAGCGAGGCCAGCAGATCCACCCGCCACCGGGTGTCCGGCACGGCGTCCCACTGGTCGCGCTCCTGAAGCACCGCCACCAGCAGCGCGTCCTTCGTCGGGAAGTGGTGCAGCAGCCCCTGCTGGGTCAGTCCGACCCGCTCGGCCACTGCGGCCAGGCTCGCCCCCCGGTAACCGCGTTCGGCGATCACCTCCAGGGCCGCCCGGACGATCTCGGCCCGCCGCTCCTGGCTCCTGGTACGCGCGCTCATGCCGTCACCGTAGCGGCATCCGGGCCACTGAATATAACGGCTGGATAACGAAACCTACCGCTCTACAGGTGACCGTGCAGGATGGAGGTGCACGATGAAGGCGTCGGCACGGCACGGCGCCTCACGGCACGTCACTCAACGAGGAGGCACCGCATGGCGGGAACCGAGGAGGGCCGGGAAGCGGCCGTCGAGAGCGCTCTCGGCAAGCTCGACCTGGACGCCAAGACCCGGCTGCTGGCCGGCCAGGACGTGTGGTCGCTGCCCGAGCTGCCCGAGATCGGCCTGAGCTCCCTCGTCATGTCCGACGGCCCCGTGGGCGTCCGGGGCGTGCGCTGGACCGCCGACGACCCGTCCGTCGCCCTGCCCTCCCCGACCGCCCTCGCCGCCGCCTGGGACCCGGAACTCGCCCACCGCGCGGGCGTCCTGCTCGCCCAGGAGGCCCGCCGCAAGGGCGTCCACGTGTTGCTCGCCCCCACGGTCAACCTGCACCGCTCCCCGCTCGGCGGCCGCCACTTCGAGGCCTACAGCGAGGACCCGTACCTGACCGGCGTGATCGGCGCGGGCTATGTGAACGGCGTCCAGTCCGGCGGCGTCGGCACCACCGTCAAGCACTTCGTGGCCAACGACGCCGAGACCGACCGCTTCACCGTGAACAACCTCGTCGGCGAACGCGCCCTGCGCGAGCTGTACCTCGCGCCCTTCGAGGCCATCGTCGAGCACGCCCGCCCCTGGGGCGTCATGACCGCCTACAACAGGGTCGACGGCACCACGATGACCGAGCACCACCGGCTCGTGAACGAGGTCCTGCGCGGCGAATGGGGCTTCGACGGCTTCAACGTCTCCGACTGGATGGCCGCCCGCGACACCGTGGGCGCGCTCCGCGGCGGCCTGGACGTGGCCATGCCCGGCCCGCAGACCGTCTACGGCCCCGCACTGGCCCAGGCGGTACGCGACGGCCGCCTCGACGAGTCCGAGGTCGACGACGCCGTACGCCGCGTCCTGCGCCTGGCCGCCCGCGTCGGCGCCCTCGCGGACGCCGAACCGGCCGTCACCGCGCTCCCCGCCCCGGTCGACGGCGAGGCCCTGGCCCGCGAACTGGCCCGCCGCTCCTTCGTCCTGGTCCGCAACGAGGCAGGCGCGCTCCCGCTCAGGCCCGGCACGGTCGCCCTCATCGGCGCCGCCGCCCGCGACGCCCGCGTCCTCGGCGGCGGCTCGGCCACCGTCTTCCCGGCCCGCACGGTCTCCCCGCTGGACGGCCTGACCGCGGCCCTCCCCGAGGGCGCTCTCACCTACGCCGTGGGCGCCGACCCCACCACCGAACTCGCGGTCGCAGGCCAGGGCTTCGAGCTGCGGACGGTCTGCCGGGACGCGGCCGGAGAGGTCATCGGCACCGGCTCCGCGCCGGGCGGTCTGATCCAGTGGATGGGCTCGGACCTCCCCGCGGGCGTCACCCACGACAACCTCCACACCGTCGAGCTGACCGGCGTCTTCACCCCGCGTGAGAGCGGCCCGCACACCTTCGGCATCAAGGGCGCCGGCGCCTTCACCCTCACTGTCGCCGGGACGACGTACTTCGACGACGTTCAGCTCCCCGCCGACGGCACCGACCCCTTCGAGTCGTTCTTCGGCGCCCCGGCCCCCCGCGCCCAGGCCGAACTGACCGCCGGGGAACCCGTCGAGGTCTCCCTCACCCATGTCTTCGCGCTCCCCGAGGACATCCCCTTCAAGGTCCTCGCCTTCGCCCTGGCCCACCAGGGCCCGCAGCGCGACCCCGACGAGCTGATCGCCGAGGCCGCGGAGACGGCGCGAGCCGCGGACACCGCCGTCGTCGTGGTCGCCACCACCGACCGCGTCGAGTCCGAGGGCTTCGACCGCAGGGACCTCCGCCTCCCCGGCCGGCAGGACGACCTGGTGCGCGCCGTCGCCGCCGCCAACCCGAACACCGTCGTGGTCGTCAACGCGGGCTCCCCGGTGGAACTGCCGTGGCGCGAGGACGTCGCCGCCGTCCTGCTCACCTGGTTCCCCGGCCAGGAGGGCGGCGCGGCGCTGGCGGACGTCCTGACCGGCGCCCATGAACCCGGCGGCCGTCTCCCCACCACCTGGGGCTCGCTCGCCGACGCCCCCGTCACCGAGGTCACCCCCACCGACGGCGAACTCCCTTACACCGAAGGCGTCTTCATCGGCTACCGCGTCTGGGAGAAGGAGCACCGCACCCCGGCCTACCCCTTCGGCCACGGCCTCGGCTACACCGACTGGACGTACGAGTCGGTCGCCATCACGGGCTCCACGGTCAAGGTGCGGCTGCGCAACAGCGGCGAGCGCACGGGCCGTGAGGTCGTGCAGATCTACCTCGCACCGACCGGACCGGCCCCGGCGGCCGCCCGCCCGGCGCCCGAACGCCCCGCCCGCTGGCTGGCCGGCTTCGCCGCCGTCGAGGCCGGCCCGGGGGAGAGCGTCGAGGTCACCGTCGACATCCCGCACCGCGCCTTCGAGGTGTGGGACGAGGCGGATCACCGATGGTTCTTTGTGAAGGGTTCGTACGAAATCCAGGTGGGTCGCTCGATCGCCGACCGTAGGATCACCGCGACGATTAACGTGTGACCCGGCGCCTGTCGCCCCACGAACAGCCCCGGTCCGGGACCTGACCCCTGGACCGGGGCAACATCTTTTTCTCGGACTTGTCCTCGGAGGTGGCGGCGCGCTGTCGGCGGGCTAGCGCAGCGAGAAGCCGTACACCGTCTCCGATCGGTACTCCGCGCCCGGCCGCAGCACGGTGCTCGGGAACTCCGGCCGGTTCGGGGAGTCGGGGAAGGCCTGCGTCTCCAGCGCGATCCCCTCGCCGGGCACGAAGGGCTCGCCCAGGTGGTCGGCGGTGTACAGCTGCAGCCCCGGCTCGGTCGTCGCCACCGTCAGCACCCGCCCGGACGCCGGATCGTGCAGCTCCGCCACCTCGACCGGCGTGTCCGTGACGCCCTTGTCGAGCACGAAGTTGTGGTCGTAGCCGGTGCCGACCTTGCGGGCCGCGCGGAAGTCGAAGCGGCCGTCCGCCACCTGCGCGAGCTCACCCGTGGGGATCAGGTCGGCGTCCACCGGCGTGTACCGGGAGGCGGCCAGCCGCAGCTCGTGACCGCCCGCGCTGCCGGTCCCGGGCCCGCCGAGGTTGAAGTAGCTGTGGTTGGTCAGGTTCACCACCGTCGGCGCGTCCGTGACCGCCCGGTAGACGAACCGCAGCGCCCCCGACGCGTCCAGCGTGTACGTCGCCGAGACCTCCAGCCGGCCCGGGAAACCCTCCTCGCCGTGCGCGGCGACCCGGCTCAGCCGCAGCCCGCGCTCGACCGGCTGCACCTCCCACACCCGCTTGTCGAAACCGCGCGACCCGCCGTGCAGGGAGTTGGGCGCGTTGTTGGGCTCCAGCGCGTACGTCACGCCGTCCAGCGGGAAGCGGGCGTGCGCGATCCGGTTGGCGTACCGGCCGATCAACGCGCCGAGGTAGGGCTCCGGGTGCGCGAGATAGCCGTCCAGGTCCGCGAACCCCAACACCACGTTCGCCGCGTGTCCGTCCCGGTCCGGGACCTCGACGGACTGCACGATCCCGCCGTACGACAGAACCCGTACCCGGGTGCCCGCCCGCTCCAGGGTCCAGCGGTGCACCGGGGTGCCGTCGGAAAGTGTTCCGAAGTGTTCGCTCATGAGCAAAACTCTAGGGCAGGCCCAGGTCACGAGGCCTGCGCGGTCACTCCTCGATACGCCATCTCCGCGAGCCGTGCCTGTCCGTCCTTGCTCGGATGGAACCAGTCCCAGTGGCTCAACTGGTCGGCGCCGAACCGGAAGTCGTACACCGCGCCGCCGTCGAACCGGCACCGCACATCCTTCGCGCAGACCTCCTTCAGCACCGTGTTGTAGTCCTCCACCCGCTTCTGCACGGTGTCCCGCCGCAGCGTCGCCGCCGAGTCCAGCGCGTCCGCGTCGGCCAGCATCGACGGACAGATGCCCAGCTTCCACACCTGCTTGCCCAGCGCGTTCGTCCGCCCCTGCGACCACAGGTGCTTCAGGTTCGGCACGCTCGCCACGTACACCTGCGTCTTCGGCAGCGCGCGGCGCAGCGTGCTCAGCGCGTCCTCGAACTGCGCCCGGAAGTCCGCCACCGGCGTCATCGCCTCCGTCGAGGCGCGGCAGGCGTCGTTCGCACCCGCCATCACCGTGACCAACTGCGGTTTCTCGGCCGCCGCCTGCGCCATCTGCCCCGGCACGTCCGCCATCCGCGCGCCGGTCGCCGCGTAGTTCCAGCTGTGCGTGGCCGCCTTCGCCGCGCCCAGCAGCCGCACCGCGAGACTGTTCACCTCGGTGCTGCTGCCCGTCGCCCAGGACACCTCGGGACAGTCCGCGAGGACCGTACACGCGTCGAAGCCACGGGTGATGGAGTCGCCCACCGCCGCGACCGAGTCCGGCGTGGAGTCCCACACCGGGGTCGGCGACGGGGACGGCTTCGCCTGCCGGGCCTGGGTGCCCGAAGCCCCCGAGTCGTCGCCGCTCCCCAGCGCGTCGCAGCCGGCCAGGCCCAGGACGGCCGCCGTCGTGCCCGCGAGCACGGCCCGCGTGTGCCGTTTCCGTTTCCGCATCCGCCGGTGTTCCCCTCGCTCTTCGATCAACGCCCCCGATATGACAACGCGCGGGAGTTCCCGGCGAAACACACCCACAAGATGGAACGCTTCACGCCACTACAGGCGTCCTGCCGAGTGAATGGCGGTGGTTCACGGCACCGGGACCGACGGTACGTCACACTCCTTGCGCCGCCGCACGGTAGCCTCGCCATCAACGCGGCTGCCTGCCACCGCAGCCATGCCAGCCTGCAAGACTGTCCCGCTCTGTCCGGAGGTCCCGGTGACGACACGTGGAGTTCTGTACGTGCACTCCGCGCCGCGCGCGCTGTGCCCGCACGTCGAGTGGGCCGTCGCCGGGGTGCTCGGCACGCGCGTCAGCCTCGACTGGATCCGGCAGCCCGCAGCGCCCGGCACCTGGCGTTCGGAGTTCTCCTGGAAGGGCCAGGCCGGCACCGCCTCCAAGCTCGCCTCCGCGCTGCGCGGCTGGCAGATGCTCCGCTTCGAGGTCACCGCGGAGCCCTGCGCGACCGCCGAGGGCGAGCGCTACAGCTGCACCCCCGACCTCGGCATCTTCCACGCCGTCACCGGAATCCACGGCGACATCCTCATCCCCGAGGACCGCCTGCGCGCGGCTCTGCTCCGCAGCCAGCGCGGCGAGACGGACCTGGAAGCCGAACTCTCCAAACTCCTCGGCAAGCCCTGGGACGACGAACTGGAACCCTTCCGCTACGCGGGAGAAGGAGCCCCGGTGCGCTGGCTGCACCAGGTGGTCTGACGCCGTCCAGCACGAAGGCCCCCCGCCTTGAGGCAGGGGGCCTTCGGTACGTCTGTCAGATCGTCCGGAACGCCAAAACGACGTTGTGCCCACCGAACCCGAACGAGTCGTTGAGGGCCGCGATCCGGCCCTCGACGGGCAGCTTGCGCGCCTCGCCGCGGACGATGTCCGCGTTCGCCTCGGCCTCGGGGTCGAGGTTCTCGACGTTGATGGTCGGCGGAGCGATCCGGTTGTACAGCGCGAGGACCGTCGCGACGGTCTCGACGCCGCCCGCGCCGCCCAGCAGGTGACCGGTCATCGACTTGGTCGCCGAGACGGCCATGTGGTCCGCGTCGTCGCCGAAGACCTTGCGCAGCGCCTTCAGTTCGGCGATGTCACCGGCCGGCGTCGACGTGGCGTGCGCGTTGACGTGCACGATCTCCGCCGGGTCCAGGTCGGTGCTGTCCAGCAGGTGCTGCAGCGCGTGCGAGATGCCGCGGCCCTCGGGCTCCGGCTGCACGATGTCGTGGCTGTCGGCGGAGATGCCCTGTCCGACGGCCTCGGCGTAGACGCGGGCGCCCCGCTGGGCCGCGTGCTCCGCGGACTCCAGGACGATCACGCCGGCGCCCTCGCCCATGACGAAGCCGTCGCGGGCGACGTCGTAGGGACGCGAGGCGCCCTGCGGGTTCTCGTTGTTCTTGGACATCGCCATCATGTTGCCGAACGCGGCGATGGGCAGCGGGTGGATCGCCGCCTCCGTGCCACCGGCGACGACGACGTCGGCGCGGCCGGTACGGATCATCTCGATGGCGTAGCCGATGGCCTCCGCACCCGACGCGCACGCCGAGACCGGAGTGTGCACGCCGGCGCGGGCGCCCACGAGCAGACCCACGTTGGCGGACGGGCTGTTCGGCATCAGCATCGGCACGGTGTGCGGGGAGACGCGGCGGACGCCCTTCTCCTTCAGCACGTCGTACTGGTCGAGGAGGGTGGTCACGCCGCCGATGCCGGAGGCGATGACCGCGCCGAGGCGGTCGGGGTCGACCTTGCCGTCGCTGCCGTCCTCACCGGCCTTGCCGGTGAAGCCGGCGTCCTTCCAGGCTTCCTGGGCCGCGATCAGCGCGAACTGCGCCGAGCGGTCCAGCTTGCGGGCCTGCGGCCGGGGGATGACCTCAAGAGGCTCCACCGCGACCGGGGCCGCGATACGGACGGCCTGGTCGGCCGCCCAGTCCTGCTCCAGGACCTTGACACCGGACTTGCCGGCGACGAGACCCTCCCAGGTAGAGGCTGCGTCGCCACCCAGCGGTGTGGTTGCGCCGATACCGGTGACGACCACGGTGCGATTGGTCGGGCTCACGGATTCATTCTCCAACGTTACGAGGATTCAGCGGCGCCACCGCCGGGTGGCGGGGCAGTTCAGCCCAGGGCCGGTGGATCAGGCCTGGTTCTTGAGGATGTAGTTCGTCGCGTCGCCGACGGTCTTGAGGTTCTTGACGTCCTCGTCCGGGATCTTGACGTCGAAGCGCTCTTCGGCGGCGACGACGACCTCGACCATGGACAGCGAGTCGACGTCCAGGTCGTCGGTGAAGGACTTGTCCAGCTGGACGTCCTCAACCGGGATGCCGGCGATCTCGTTCACGATGTCGGCAAGACCGGCGACGATCTCTTCCTGAGTGGCGGCCATGTTGGCGCTCCTTCTTTGCTTTTCCAGAGGGTGTGGCAAGGGGTGTTTCCCGTGCCGGACCGGGTGATCCGGCACGGAGTGCCTAGGGGAGGGTAACGACAGTCGCGGCGTAGACGAGACCCGCCCCGAATCCGATGACGAGCGCGGTGTCGCCGCTCTTCGCCTCACCGGTCGCCAGGAGCCGCTCCATTGCGAGCGGAATCGAGGCGGCCGAGGTGTTGCCGGTGGTGCGCACGTCACGGGCGACCGTGACGGACTCCGGCAGCTTGAGAGTCTTCACCATCGAGTCGATGATCCGCTCGTTGGCCTGGTGCGGGATGAAGACGTCGAGTTCGTCGGCGGTGATGCCGGCGGCGTCCAGCGCCTCCTTGGCGACCTTCGCCATCTCGAACACGGCCCAGCGGAAGACCGCTTGGCCTTCCTGCGTGATCGCGGGGAACTTGGCGACAACGCCGTCGCGGTAGTCCGTCCACGGCACGGTCTGCTTGATGGTGTCCGACTTGTCGCCCTCGGAGCCCCACACGGTCGGGCCGATGGCCGGCTCGGCGGAGGGGCCGACGACGACTGCGCCCGCGCCGTCGCCGAACAGGAAGGCCGTCGCGCGGTCCTCCAGGTCGGTCAGGTCGGACAGCCGCTCGACGCCGATGACGAGGACGTACTGGGCCGAGCCCTCGACGACCATGCCCTTGGCGAGCGTCAGGCCGTAGCCGAAGCCCGCACAGCCCGCCGAGATGTCGAACGCGGCGGCCTTGTTCGTGCCGAGCTTGTCGGCGATCTCGGTGGCTACGGCCGGGGTCTGCTTGAAGTGCGAGACGGTCGAGACGACCACCGCGCCGATCTGCTCGGCGGTGATCCCGGAGTCGGCGATCGCCTTGCCGGACGCCTCGACCGACATGGCGGCGACGGTCTCCTCGTCGTTCGCCCAGTGCCGGGTCTCGATGCCGGAGCGCGAGCGGATCCATTCGTCGGACGAGTCGATCGTCTCGAGGATCACCTCGTTGGGGACGACCCGGGTGGGCCGGTAGCCGCCGACGCCGAGGATGCGCGCGTACGGGGAGCCCTTGCTGGGCTTGATCTTCGCCATCAGAGCTCCTCAGGCGACGCCGTGCTCGGCGATGAGCTCGCGAGCAGCGTCGAGGTCGTCGGGTGTCTTGAGCGCGAGCGTCTTCACACCCGGCAGGGCGCGCTTGGCGAGGCCGACCAGCGTGCCGCCGGGGGAGACCTCGATGATCGCGGTCGCGCCGAGCTCCTTGAAGGTCTCCATGCACAGGTCCCAGCGGACCGGGTTGGCGACCTGGCCGATCAGCCGGTCCAGGATCTCGGCGCCGGTGGCGACGGCCCGGCCGTCCTTGTTGGAGAGGTAACGGACCGTCGGGTCGGCCGGAGTGACCTCCGTGGCGGCCTTGGCGAGGGTCTCGACCGCGGGCGCCATGTGCACGGTGTGGAAGGCGCCGGCGACCTTCAGCGGGACGACCTTGCGGACGCCCTCCGGCTTGTCCTCGGTCAGCGCGGCGAGCTGCTCCAGCGTGCCCGCGGCGACGATCTGGCCCGCGCCGTTGATGTTCGCCGGGGTCAGCCCCAGCTTCTCCAGATGCGCGAGGGAGACCTCGGGGTCGCCGCCGAGCAGGGCGGACATACCGGTCTCGGTGATCGCGGCGGCGTCCGCCATGGCCAGGCCGCGCTTGCGGACGAGGTCCAGCGCGACGGTGTCGTCGAGGACGCCGGCGAAGGCGGCGGCGGTGAACTCGCCGACGCTGTGGCCCGCGACCGCGCCCGGGGACACGTCGCCGAGTGCCGTGGCGGACAGGATTCCGGCGGCGACCAGCAGCGGCTGGGCCACCGCGGTGTCACGGATCTGGTCCGCGTCGGCCTGCGTGCCGTAGTGGGCGAGGTCCAGGCCGATGGCGTCCGACCACGCGGCGACGCGGGCGGCGGCGCCGGGCAGTTCGAGCCAAGGAGTCAGGAAGCCGGGCGTCTGGGCGCCCTGGCCGGGAGCGACGAGTACGAGCACTCTCACACTCTCTCTTGGGGACGGCCGAAGCCGCCCGTGGGGACAGGGACGAAGAACGGCAGGGGGTTTTGTGGAGCCCCGACAAAAGGCTAGGTCTGGGGATCGCCGTCGACCAGACGCCCCAGGATCAGTGCGATCCGGAGCGTGAACGCGGAGCGTACATCCGAAGGCGACCAGCCGGTGACGTCAGTCACACGTCGAAGCCGGTAGCGCACGGTGTTCGGGTGAACGAAGAGCATCCGCGCGGCCCCTTCGAGACTGGACGCCTGTTCGAGATATACGGAGAGGGTCTCCAGGAGCGCCGATCCGGCCTCCTCGAGCGGTCTGTAGATCTCCTCCACCAACTGATCGCGCGCACCGGGATCACCGGCGATCGCGCGCTCCGGAAGCAGATCGTCCGCCAGTACCGGCCGGGGTGCGTCCTGCCACGCCGAACAGGCCTTGAGCCCGGCCGCGGCGGCCTGTGCGGACCGGGTCGCGGCGAGCAGATCGGGCACGACGGGCCCGGCCACCACGGGCCCGGCGGCGAACGGCCCGATCAGCGACTTGGCGACGGCGAGCGGGTTGTCGCTGCCGCCGGCGATCACCACCAGCCGGGTGCCGAGCACCCCGGTGAGCACCTGGAGCTTGGCGTGTCGCGAGGCCCGCCGGATGGCCTCGACGGTCAGCTCGGAGTCCCCCTCAGGGGCGGTCCCGAGGACGACGCACACATGCTCCGGCGAGTTCCAGCCCAGTGCGGCGGCCCGGCTCACGGCCCCCTCGTCGGCCTCGCCGCTCAGCACGGCGTTCACGACGAGCGACTCCAGCCGGGCGTCCCAGGCGCCACGTGCCTCGGCGGCCTGGGCGTAGACCTGCGCGGTGGCGAAGGCGATCTCCCGGGCGTAGACGAGGAGCGCCTCACGCAGCACGTTCTCGTCGCCCGGCGCCGCGACCTCGTCGATCGCGGACTCCATGACCTCGATGGTGGTCCGCACCATCTCGACGGTCTGCCGCAGGGTGATGGCCCGCGTCAGCTCACGCGGCGCCGTGCCGAACACATCGGTGGAGATGGCCTGAGGGGCGTCCGGATGCCGGAACCACTCGGTGAAGGCGGCGATGCCCGCCTGGGCGACCAGCCCGATCCAGGAACGGTTCTCCGGGGGCATCGCCCGGTACCACGACAGTGTCTCGTCCATCCGCGCGATGGCCTGGGCGGCGAGACTCCCGGAGGACTTCTCCAGCCGCTTCAGCGTGGCGGGGTGGGAGTGGACGGCGTGCGCCGCGGGATCGGGGTGACTGGTTTCGGGTTCGGGCACGTGGACAAGACTGCCTTATCGGGACGGCGGAGTGTGCCGCCGGGGCTACCGTGGTCCCGTGATGGACGTGAGGCGCGCCGACGAGCGCTATCGAGGCGGGGACCAGGCCGCAGGCGTCGAATCGTGGCACGCCTTCTCCTTCGGCCCGCACTTCGACCCCGACAACCTCCGCTTCGGCCCGCTGATCGCCTGCAACGAGGAGCGGCTCGCCCCCGGGGCCGGCTTCGACGAGCACCCGCACAGCCACACCGAGATCGTGACCTGGGTGATCGAGGGCGAGCTGACCCACCGCGACTCGGCCGGCCACGAGACCCGGGTCCGCCCCGGGGACGTGCAGCGGCTCAGCTCGGCGGGCGGCGTCAGGCACGTGGAGCGCAACGACGCCGACACGCCCCTGACCTTCGTCCAGATGTGGCTGGCCCCGCTGGACCCCGGCGGCGACCCCGCCTACGAGATGGTCCACGGCATCGCGGACTCCACCCCGTACGCCGTCCCGGAGGCGGGCGCGATGCTCCACGTACGCCGCCTGGCCGCAGGGGAACGCACGGCGGTGCCGGACGCGCCGCACGTCTACGTCCATGTGGTGAGCGGCGAAGTCCTCCTGGACGGCGAACGGCTGGGCCCGGGCGACGCGGCCCGGGTCACGGACGCGAAGGATCTGGAGGCGGAAGGGGCGACGGACGCGGAGCTGCTGGCGTGGGTCTTCAGCTCGTCCGGCGAATAGCGCTCCGCTGGGAGTGCGGTGATGTGCGTGGTTCCGCCGCGGCGCCGTCGTGGCTGGTCGCGCAGTTCCTCGCGCCCCTTTGGGGCGTGGTTCAGCCGCGGAGTTCGGTCAGTACCGCGTCCGTGAACGGGGGCCAGGCTTCGATCGCCCACGGTCCGAACGCCCGGTCCGTCAGCGCGACCCCGGCGACGCCCGCTTCGGGATCGATCCACAGGAACGTGCCGGACTGGCCGAAGTGGCCGAAGGTCCGCGGGGACGACGAACTTCCCGTCCAGTGCGGTGACTTGGAGTCGCGGATCTCGAAGCCGAGCCCCCAGTCGTTGGGGTTCTGGTGCCCGTACCCCGGCAGGACGCCCTTCGTGCCCGGGTACTGCACGCTCATCGCCGCCGCCACCGTCCGCGGATCCAGCAGCCGGGGCGTCTGCACCTCCGCCGCGAACCGCAGCAGGTCCTCGACCGTCGAGACGCCGTCCTTCGCCGGGGAGCCCGCCAGCGAGGTCGCCGTCATCCCCAGCGGCTCCAGCACGGCCTGCCGCAGATACTCCGCGAACGGGATGTCCGTGGCCTTCGCGATGTGGTCGCCGAGCTGCTCGAACCCGGCGTTGGAGTACAGCCGCCGCTCACCGGGCGGGGCGGTCACCCGGTGCTCGTCGAAGGCGAGCCCGGAGGTGTGCGCGAGCAGATGGCGGACGGTCGCCCCGGGCGGACCGGCCGGCTCGTCCAGCTCGACCGCGCCCTCCTCGTACGCCACGAGGGCCGCGTACGCGGCGAGCGGCTTGGTGACCGAGGCCAGCGGGAAGCGCCGGCCGACCGGGCCATGGGTCCCCAGGACCGTGCCGTCGGCCCGTACGACCCCCGCCGAGGCGGAGGGAACCGGCCAGTTCTCGATCAAGGCGAGGCTCTTCAGCGACATGCGGTCGAGCCTATGCGCCGCACAGCGGCAGCTCCATCAAGGGGTCCGGCTTGGGCCTGAAGCCGAGGGACGCGTAGAGCTGCGCGGCGTCGGCAGCGCGGCCATGCACGCGCGCGTACCCTCCCCCAACTCTCGGCTTCGCTCGAGCCGGGGGGACCCCCATCGGCGCGCGTCCGGATCGGTGGCGACGCTGAAGACGTAGCCGATGTTCCCGTGCGGATTGCCGGCCCGCCCGATGACTGCCTGGACCGGCGCTGGGAAGTGCCGACTCATGCCCTGCACGCCAACGGGCGCGATCAAGCCGCGTCCCTCGGTTTTCTTACCGATTCCGCTTGCTTGGAGCGCACTCCAAGGCCATAGCGTTGGTGCCATGACGGTGATGGAGACCACGGGTACCAGGACCGACAGCTGCGCCGCCCCGCCGCACTCGCATCGGCGGCCGGAAGGCCAGGACAGCTACACGATCAGCGAGGTCGTCGCTTTCACGGGCCTGACGGCCCACACCCTGCGCTGGTACGAGCGGATCGGCCTGATGCCGCACGTCGACCGCTCCCACACCGGTCAGCGCCGGTACAGCAACCGCGACCTCGACTGGCTGGACCTCGTCGGCAAACTCCGGCTCACCGGCATGCCGGTCGCCGACATGGTGCGGTACGCGGAACTGGTGCGCGAGGGCGACCACACGTTCCCCGAGCGCTTCGAACTCCTCGAGTCGACCCGCCGGGACGTCCTGGCCCGGGTCGCCGAACTGCAGGACACGCTCGCCGTGCTCGACCGGAAGATCAGTTTCTACGCGGACGCCGCGCACCTCTATGACAAGGAGAAAGTCGGATGACCGACAGCAGGATCCCGACGGCCCGACTCGGCTCGGACGGCCCCGAGGTCGGCGTCCAGGGCCTCGGCTGCATGGGCATGAGCTTCGCCTACGGCCCCGCGGACGCCGACGAGTCCCGGGCCACCCTGGAGCGCGCCCTGGAACTCGGCGTCACGTTCTACGACACGGCGGACGCCTACGGCGAGGGGGAGAACGAGAGGTTCCTCGCCCCGTTCTTCAAGGCGCACCGCGACGAGGTCGTGATCGCGACCAAGTTCGCCCTGGCGATCCCGCCGGGCGAGCCGACCCGCCGGGTCATCCGCAACGACGCGCCCTACATCCGCCAGGCCGTCGAGGCCAGCCTGAAGCGCCTGGACGTCGACGTCATCGACCTCTACTACATGCACCGGCGCGATGTGAACGTGCCGATCGAGGACACCGTCGGCGTGATGGCCGAGCTGGTGCGCGAGGGCAAGGTCAAGCAGCTGGGGCTGAGCGAGGTGACGGCGGCCGAGCTGCACGCGGCGCAGGGCGTCCACCCGATCGCCGCCGTGCAGTCGGAGTGGTCGCTGTTCAGTCGGGACATCGAGGCGCAGGTGGTGCCGGCGGCCCGTGAGCTGGGCGTGACGCTGGTCCCGTACTCCCCGCTCGGCCGGGGCTTCCTCACCGGCTCCTTCGTCGACGCCGACACGGACCTCACCGCCGACGACTTCCGCCGTCACCAGCCCCGCTTCACCGGCGAGAACGCGGCCGCCAACGCGGCGCTCCTGGAGCCGATCCGGGCGCTGGCCGAGGCGCACGCCGTGACGCCGGCGCAGATCGCCCTGGCCTGGGTCCAGCAGCAGTCCCAAGTGCACGGCCTGCCGGTGATCCCGATACCGGGGACGCGCAGGCCCGGGCGGGTGGCCGAGAACACGGCGGCCGTCTCGATCGTCCTGAGCGACGAGGAGCTGGGGCTGCTGGAGCCGATCGCGGCGAAGGTGTCCGGCGACCGGTACGCGGACATGGCGTTCACCTCCGCCGGACGCGAGTGATCACAGCTGCGACAGCAGTTCCGCCTTCTTCACGGAGAACTCCTCGTCGGTGACCAGCCCGGCCCGGTGCAGTTCCCCGAGGTGGCGGATGCGTTCGGCGATGTCGGCGGGATCCCGGCGCGGCGGGGTCGCGGGGACGGCGGCCATCGGCCGTTGTGCCCGCACCCGCGCCAGCACCGCCGCGGCGAACGGCAGGGACTCGTGCACGGGGCCGTACCCCAGCCCGAACACCACCGTCGCGGGGTCCTGATCGGCCTGCGCGGGCCGGCCGTCGCCGTCCCTGGGCAGCAGCCGCAGGTGTCCCTCGAAGACCTCGGGCGACCGCCACTCGATGCCGCTCAGCTCGGACACGGCGAAGCTCTGGTCGCCGGCTTTCCACTTCGCCGACGACGCGCCCGTCCAGAACCACCGGAAGCGCACCGTCCGCCCGTCGAAGGACGCCTTGCCGTCGTACGCCTTGAACGACAGCGGCACCTCGGGCGCGTCCACCAGGAACCGCTCCGCCGGGCCGGGCTCGGACTCGGTCAGCTTGTCCCGCAGCTCGTCGGCGTAGTACTCGGCGAGCGTTTCCTGCTCGGCGGGCAGCACCAGCCGGTACGGGTCGCAGGCTTCCTTGAGCTGTCCCGCGGCCGCCTCCATCAGCGGATCGGCTCCCGGTCGTGGCTCCGCGTGCAGGACGACCGTCCCGCGCCGGCCGGGGGCCAGCGTCACCCGGGCGATCGCCGACAGCGGGATCCGGCGCTCGCCCAGCGCCGACAGCAGCTTGGGCGTGCGCAGCCCCCGTTCGTATCGGATGAGGACGGAGTCGGACTCGAACTCCCAGGCGGCATGAAATCCGGCCAGTACGTCACCCATGCGGCTCATCGTATGCGGGACACCCATTCTTCGTCCCCTCCCCGCGCGTGCCGCAATTCATGCGTCTCTACGCGCGTCCGGCCTCTGTCGTGTCGGACAAATCCACCGTGCACGCGTCATCGTCGTGGGCGCACTCCACCGAGCGGTACGAGCCAGTGCCGATGTCCGCGAGGTTGCGCAGGCTGTCCGTACCGGGTTCGAAGTAGCCGCCGTGGCCCTTCGCCTCCCGGGCGGACAGCACGCGCGCCCCGAACGCGTCGGCCATCGGGTCCTGGCCGTGCCCGAGGCCGCCGACCTCCAGGTGCGGCACGTCCTGGATCCAGTCGTCGGCGTCGCGCATCGCCCACACCCGGGCCCCGGTGCCCAGCTGCTCCGCGTTCTCCACCCGCATCCCGGGGCTGCCCGCCACCGCTATGTCGGTCACCCGGTCCGGCATGTCGTCCGCGGCGACTCCGCAGACCACCGAGCCGTAGCTGTGGCAGAACATCGACACGGGCGTCCGGCCGGGCAGCGCGCTCAGCAGGGCGTTCAGCCGGACGGCGCCGCTCTCGGCGCGCATCGCGGTGGCCGAGTCGATGCCCAGCCCGTCGGGGGAGGTGTAGTCGGCCCAGGCGATCACGGCCGTGCGCGTCGACGGGCTCGCCGCGCGCTCGGCCGAGTAGAGGGCCTGGGCCATGCCGACGGGCGCCGTGTACTTCCGGTTGGTGCGCTGGAAGGTGAGCAGATCGGTGTCGACGCCGGGGACGACGACGGAGATCCGCTCGGCCTCGTCGAGGTTGCCGAACACCTCGGCGACCCGGCCGGAGCCCTCCGGGTCGAAGGCGAGGATCTGCCGGTCGGCGGTGCTCAGATCCTCGTAGCGGTGCATGCGGCGGCCGGCCAACTGCTGCCCGGAGGGCGTGAGCCGGCTGTCGTGCATACGGGTGCGCTCGATCCCCACCTGCTGGAGCAGCGCCACGCGGTTGGCGCGGTAGCGCAGCTCGGCGGGGGCGCCGTTCATGTTGCCCACCGCGAGCGCGTAGTCGTGTGCGAGCACGGTGCGCTGCGGGGCGGTCAGCGAGGCGAAGAAGCGGGTGAGCCGGGAGGGGGCGGAGTCGGTGTCCGGCAGCAGGCGGCCGCCGATCCGGCCGTGCTCCCACGCGGTGCGCGAGGCCTGCAGGGCGCTGGTTCCCCGCTCGTGGTGCATGGCGGTCCAGCCCGTGGTCGCCAGCATCACGAACACCACCGCCAGGGCGGCCAGTGCGCGCCAGACGCTGAGTTGGGGGGTCGTGTCGAAGGAAGTCACTGAAAGGACACACTAGGAGAACGAGAGGGTCTCGGGTGAGCCAAGTGACGGGTATCACGTTTCGTGAAGCGTGGGATTGGTCATAACGCCCTTTAGGCCTCACGCCAGTTTCCCAGCAGGGCGGGCCCGATCCCGTCGAGATGCCGGGCCGTCAGCGCACGCATCTCCGCCACGCCGAAGCCCTCGCCCGTGGACCAGCGGCGCTCCACCACCCGCATCACCCCGCTGAACACGGCCACCACCAGCTGCGGCCGCGGATCGACGTCCATGTCGAGCCCCTCGCGGTCGGCGATCACCCGGGCGAGCCCCTCCTCGATCTCCGCCGAGCGCCGCAGATGCGCGGCGAGCAGCACCGGCGTCGACTCGATCACCCGGTACATGCGCAGATACAGCTCCACGGGCACGATCGACTCGACGATCTCGTTGATCGAGTCCCAGCCGTCCAGGACGGCCTGGCGCAGCGCCTCCAGCGGCGCCTCGTGCGGCGGGCGGGCGCGCACCGCCTCGACGAACCGCGCCACCGACATCTCCACCAGCGCGAGCGCGGCCTCCTCCTTGCCCGCGAAGTAGCGGAAGAAGGTGCGCTGCGAGACGTCGACGGCCTGGGCGATCTCGTCGACGGTCGTCCGCTCGTACCCCTGTGACGTGAACAGCTCCACGGCGGCCCGCAGCAGCGCGTCCCGGGTGCGCCGCTTCTTGCGTTCGCGCAGTGTTTGCATAGGTGTCAGTTACTGACTTGTGAACTTGTTTGTCAAATGTCAGCGGCTGTCACTAGCCTCGAACGCATGACTAGTCAGACCGCCATCGACACGACCGGTCCGGGGGACAAGGCGCCGCCGGACCCGTCGGACGGGCCGCCCGCCAAGGGGCTGCGCGGCCACCCGTGGTTCACCCTCATCACCGTCGCCGTCGGCGTCATGATGGTGGCCCTGGACGGCACCATCGTGGCCATCGCCAACCCGGCCATCCAGCAGGACCTGGGCGCCACCTTCGCCGAGGTCCAGTGGATCACCAACGGCTACTTCCTCGCCCTCGCGGTCTCCCTGATCACCGCGGGCAAGCTCGGTGACCGCTTCGGCCACCGCCAGACGTTCCTGATAGGCGTCGTCGGCTTCGCCGCCGCCTCCGGCGCGATCGGGCTCTCCGACAGCATCGCACTGGTCGTCGTCTTCCGCGTCCTGCAGGGACTGTTCGGCGCCCTGCTGATGCCCGCCGCGCTCGGTCTGCTGCGCGCGACCTTCCCGGCCGAGAAGCTCAACATGGCCATCGGCCTGTGGGGCATGGTCATCGGCGCCTCGACCGCCGCCGGCCCGATCCTCGGCGGTGTCCTCGTCGAGCACGTCAACTGGCAGTCGGTGTTCTTCATCAACGTGCCGGTCGGCGCGATCGCCCTGGTCCTGGGCGTGCTCATCCTGCTCGACCACCGGGCAGAGAACGCCCCGCGCTCCTTCGACGTCCTCGGCATCGCCCTTCTCTCGGGCGCGATGTTCTGCCTGGTCTGGGCCCTGATCAAGGCCCCGGCCTGGGGCTGGGGCGACGGGCGGACCTGGGCCTTCATGCTCGGCTGCGCCGTGCTCTTCGCGGCCTTCGGCTTCTGGGAGACGAAGGTCAAGGAGCCGCTGATCCCACTGGCGCTGTTCCGCTCGATCCCGCTGTCGGCGGGTGTGGTGCTCATGGTCCTGATGGCGATCGCCTTCCTGGGCGGCCTGTTCTTCGTGACGTTCTACCTCCAGAACGTGCACGGCATGAGCCCGATCGACGCGGGCCTGCACCTGCTGCCGCTGACCGGCATGATGATCGTCGGCTCCCCGCTCGCGGGCGCGCTGATCACCAAGCTCGGCCCGCGCATCCCGCTGGCCGGCGGCATGGCCGCCACCGCCGTCGCCATGTACGGCATGTCCACGCTGGAGACGGACACCGGCAGCGCTGTCATGTCCATCTGGTTCGCCCTGCTGGGCCTGGGCCTCGCACCGGTCATGGTCGGCGCCACGGAGGTCATCGTCGGCAACGCCCCCATGGAGCTGTCGGGCGTGGCGGGCGGCCTTCAGCAGGCGGCCATGCAGATCGGCGGCAGCCTCGGCACGGCCGTGCTGGGCGGTGTGATGGCCGCCAAGGTCGACAGCGACCTGGCCGCCAACTGGAAGGGCGCGGGCCTGCCCGAGCTCACCCCCGCCCAACTGGCGCAGGCCTCCGAGGCGGTCCAGGTCGGCGCGGCGCCGGTCGCGCCGGGCACTCCCGCGGAGGCGGCCGCGAAGATCACGGACGTCGCCCATGACACGTTCATCTCCGGCATGAGCGCCGCGTCCCTGGTCGCGGCCGGGGTGGCGGTGGTGGCCGTCTTCATCGCGCTGCTCACCAAGCGCGGGGAGAACGCCGAGGCGGGCGCGGGCCTCGGCCACGTCTGAGGCCCGCCCAAAGAAGAAGAGGACACGGGGGAGGCGACACCGGGGGAGGGCGGCGGGGAAACTTGACGGGACTTCAACGAATTTCCCCTATCAGGGTGACAACGCTAAAGGTTCCTCGCTTCCGGCACGCGCCACAGGTCACAGTTAGTCAGGCCCTCCGTACGGCATCTCCGTCGCGGAGGGCGGCCAGGGCTGCGGCGCGCTGCCGGAGGGGGACAGCGCGCCGACCGCCCGGCAGTCGTGGGGCACGGACCGCTCCTGGAGCGCCGAAACCTCCGCCCGCAGGGCCCGCACCTCCTCCGTCAGCGCCAGGATCGCCGCCGTCTGGGCGCGCTCCTCGACGTCGTCCTTCTCGAACCGCTCGATGAACCACGCCGCGATGTTCGCGGTCACGACACCCAGCAGCGCGATCCCGGAGAGCATCAGTCCGACGGCGATGATGCGCCCGAGGCCGGTGGTCGGCGAGTGGTCCCCGTACCCCACGGTCGTCATCGTCGTGAACGACCACCACAGGGCGTCACCCAGCGTGCGGATGTTCCCGTCCGGTGACTCCCGCTCCACCGACAGCACGGCGAGCGAGCCGAACATCAGCAGGCCGATCACCGCGCCCACGACATACGTCGTCATCCGGATCTGCGAGGCCATCCGCGCCCGCCGCCCGACCAGCAGCAGCGTCGAGACCAGCCGCAGCAGCTTGAGCGGCTGCACCATCGGCAGGATCACCGCGCACAGGTCCAGCCAGTGCGTACGGACGAACTTCCGACGGTCGGCCGTGAGCGCCAGCCGGACCAGGTAGTCCGCGGCGAACGCCCCCCACACCAGCCACTCGACCCTGGTGCACGCGGCGGTCAGCGCGCGGTCGGCCGAGGTGTCCACGATCGGTATGGCGTACGCCACGGCGAACACTATGGCGAGCGCCAGCAGCGGCCGCTGCGTCCGCCGTTCCCACCGGGCCTGTGCCGTTCTTTCCTGCATGTCCGCATCGTAAAGAACGAGTAAGGGCGGCGGAGCCAGAAGCCCCACCGCCCTCACCTCATGGCCGCGCCCGCAGCGTCAGGCGTCTCCGCCCGCAGCCCCCGGGGCCGCCGCCGACGCGTCGAGGAGCTGGTACCGGTCGATGGCCTGCTTCAGCAGCGAACGGTCGACCTTGCCCTCCTTCGCCAGCTCGGTCAGCACGCCCACGACCACCGACTGGGCGTCGATGTGGAAGAAGCGGCGCGCCGCCCCACGGGTGTCCGCGAAGCCGAAACCGTCCGCGCCCAGCGACTGGAACGTGCCCGGCACCCAGCGCGCGATCTGGTCCGGCACCGACCGCATCCAGTCCGAGACGGCCACGAACGGCCCCTCGGCCCCGGCCAGCTTGCGCGTCACCCACGGCACGCGCTGCTCCTCCTCCGGGTGCAGCAGGTTGTGCCGCTCGACCTCGACGGCCTCGCGCCGCAGCTCGTTCCAGGAGGTCGCCGACCAGACGTCGGCCTTGACGTCCCACTCCTCGGCGAGGATCTTCTGCGCCTCCAGCGCCCAGGGCACGGCCACGCCGGACGCGATGATCTGCGCCGGGATCGACCCCGCGGTGCCCTCGCTGAAGCGGTGGACGCCCTTGAGGATGCCCTCCACGTCGACGTTCGCAGGCTCGGCCGGGTGCTGGATGGGCTCGTTGTAGACGGTGAGGTAGTAGAAGACGTCCTCGCCGTGCGGGTGCTCGGCGGAACTGCCGTACATCCTGCGGAGCCCGTCCTGCACGATGTACGCGATCTCGAAGCCGAACGCCGGGTCGTAGGCGACACAGCCCGGGTTCGTCGAGGCGAGCAGCTGCGAGTGGCCGTCCGCGTGCTGGAGACCCTCACCGGTCAGCGTCGTACGGCCGGCGGTCGCGCCCAGCACGAAACCGCGCGCCAGCTGGTCGGACATCTGCCAGAACTGGTCGCCGGTGCGCTGGAAACCGAACATCGAGTAGAAGACATAGACCGGGATCAGCGGCTGGCCGTGCGTGGCGTACGCGGAGCCCGCCGCGATCAGGGACGCCGTGCAGCCCGCCTCCGAGATGCCGTCGTGCAGCATCTGGCCGGTCGGCGACTCCTTGTAGGCCAGCAGCAGATCACGGTCGACCGCCTCGTACTGCTGACCGAGCGGGTTGTAGATCTTCGCACTCGGGAAGAACGAGTCCATGCCGAACGTGCGGTACTCGTCCGGCGCGATCAGCACGAATCGCTTGCCGATATCCTTGTCCCGCATGAGGTCCTTGAGGAGCCGCACAAAGGCCATGGTCGTCGCGATGGACTGCTGGCCCGAGCCCTTCTTCACGGACGCGTACGTCTTGTCGTCCGGCAGTGCGAGCGGCTGGGAGCGCACGACCCGCGTCGGGACATAACCGCCGAGGCCCTTGCGGCGGTCGTGCATGTACTGGAGCTCTTCCGAGTTCCGGCCGGGGTGGTAGTACGGCGGCGCGCCGGACTCCAGCTCCTTGTCGGAGATCGGCAGGTGCAGCCGGTCGCGGAAGCCCTTGAGGTCGGCGACCGTCAGCTTCTTCATCTGGTGCGTGGCGTTGCGGCCCTCGAAGTTCGGGCCCAGCGTCCAGCCCTTGACGGTCTTGGCGAGGATCACCGTCGGCTGGCCGGTGTGCTCCACGGCCGCCTTGAACGCCGCGTAGATCTTCTTGTGGTCGTGACCGCCGCGACCCAGGTGCAGGATCTGATCGTCGGTCATGCCCTCGATCATGGCGCGCAGCCGCTGGTCGTCGCCGAAGAAGTGATCGCGGATGTACGCGCCGGACTCGGTGGCGTAGGTCTGGAACTGTCCGTCCGGGGTCGTGTTCATCCGGTTGACGAGGATGCCGTCGCGGTCCTGCGCGAGCAGCGGGTCCCACGACCGGTCCCAGATCAGCTTGATCACGTTCCAGCCGGCGCCCCGGAAGACCGACTCCAGCTCCTGGATGACCTTGCCGTTGCCGCGCACCGGCCCGTCGAGCCGCTGCAGGTTGCAGTTGACGACGAAGGTCAGGTTGTCCAGGCCCTCACGGGCGGCGATGGTCAGCTGGCCGAGCGACTCCGGCTCGTCCATCTCGCCGTCCCCGAGGAACGCCCACACATGCGACTTCGAGGTGTCGGCGATCTCGCGCGCGTGCATGTAGCGGTTCATCCGCGCCTGGTAGATCGCGCCGATCGGGCCGAGGCCCATCGACACGGTCGGGAACTCCCAGAAGTCCGGCATCAGGCGCGGGTGCGGGTACGAGGACAGCCCGTAGGGCGCCTTCGACTTCTCCTGGCGGAACGCGTCCAGGTTCTGCTCGCTGAGCCGGTCCAGCAGGAACGCGCGCGCGTAGATGCCCGGGGAGGCGTGACCCTGGAAGAAGACCTGGTCGCCGCCGTCGCCCTCGTCCTTGCCGCGGAAGAAGTGGTTGAAGCCGACGTCGTAGAGCGACGCGGACGACGCGAAGGTGGCGATGTGCCCGCCCACGCCGATGCCCGGGCGCTGGGCCCGGGACACCATCACGGCGGCGTTCCAGCGGGTCGCGTTGAGGATCCGGCGCTCGATCTCCTCGTTGCCCGGGAAGAACGGCTCGGCCCTGGTGGGGATGGTGTTGACGTAGTCCGTGCTGCGCATCTCGGGCACGGCCACGCGCTTCTCGCGGGCGCGCTCGATCAGCCGCAGCATCAGATAGCGGGCCCGCTCCCGGCCGCGCTCGTCGATCGCGGCGTCGAGGGAGTCGAGCCACTCCTGGGTTTCCTCGGGATCGAAGTCAGGAACCTGACTCGGAAGGCCGCCAATGATGATCGGGTTGCGATCGGATCCGGAAGCCACGCTGTTCCTTACCTGTCAGAGGGCTGTGTGGGGCTGTTTTTCTCGCTGGGTATCTCACTGGTATTTCGTTGCTTCTTCAGTACCTGCACCGCCCCCATCGTGTACCGCGAGGCCGCAAACGTCATCTCTACCCCTAGGTAACCGGCACCCGTTCGAATCTCGTACCCTTGGATGGTTCTCAAATACGCAAACAGGGCAGATAGGTGTGGTGTACGTCACGATCTGCCCGAATCGCGCGACTGGAGTTGCGTCGACACGGCCAGGATCGTCACCGTTTCGGCGGTCCGAACCGCCGGGTACTTGCGCGATCCGTCCCGCCCGTGTGGACTACGGCCAATGCTTCGCGCACGCGCGTGGCTGAGCTATTCCCCAAAACATGATCAGGAGGCAACCCGTGAGCGCGACCGCGGACCACGCGGAGGAGCGGACCAGCCCTGCCGTCAGGCTGGGTTTCCAGCCCGAGCAGGTGGTCCAGGAGATCGGCTACGACGACGACGTCGACCAGGAGCTCCGCGAGTCCATTGAGGAAGTCATCGGCAGCGATCTGGTGGACGAGGACTACGACGACGTCGCCGACGCCGTGGTCCTTTGGTTCCGCGACGATGACGGAGACCTGACGGATGCGCTGGTGGACGCCACCACGTACATCGAAGAAGGTGGGTCGATCCTCCTCCTGACGCCGAAGACCGGCCGTACGGGATACGTGGAGCCGAGCGACATCTCCGAAGCCGCGACGACTGCGGGTCTGTCGGCCAGCAAGAGCGTCAGCGTCGGCAAGGACTGGAGCGGCAGTCGGCTGGTGACGCCCAAGGCCGCGAAGTCCAAGAAGTGACGTCCCAGAGGTGACGTCCGAGAAGTGATGTGACGCCGAAGGGCCGGGTTCTTGTGCCCGGCCCTTCAGCGCCCCTTCGGCGATCGCTGCGTAGGGTGTTCTCACCCAGACAGCCCCCAGAAGGGACAATCAGGCGATGGCGATCCAGGTCGGCGACAAGGCCCCCGACTTCGAGCTCAAGGACAACCACGGCGCCGCCGTGCGGCTCTCCGACTTCCGGGGCAGCAAGAACGTCGTCCTGCTCTTCTACCCGTTCGCCTTCACCGGCGTGTGCACCGGCGAGCTGTGCGAGGTCCGCGACAACCTGCCGCAGTTCGCCGACCGCGACACCCAGGTGCTCGCGGTCTCCAACGACTCCATCCACACCCTGCGCGTCTTCGCCGAGCAGGAGGGCCTGGAGTACCCGCTGCTCAGCGACTTCTGGCCGCACGGCGAGGTCAGCCGCGCCTACGGCGTCTTCGCCGAGGACAAGGGCTGCGCGGTGCGCGGCACCTTCGTCATCGACAAGGAGGGCGTCGTGCGCTGGACGGTCGTCAACGCGCTGCCGGACGCCCGCGACCTCGCCGAGTACGTGAAGGCGATCGACACCCTGTGATTCTTCGGCTCCAAGGCCTGCATACAGCGGGAACCCGTCACTAGGATCGACTCGTTGATCCGATATCCAACGCACGACGGGGCTCCCCGCCCCAGGACACCAATGGAGGACTCGTGGGAGTCAGCCTCAGCAAGGGCGGCAACGTATCGCTGACGAAGGAGGCCCCCGGCCTGACCGCGGTCATCGTCGGTCTGGGGTGGGACGTCCGCACCACGACCGGCACGGACTTCGACCTGGACGCCAGCGCACTGCTGGTGAACAGCGCCGGCAAGGTCGCCAGTGACGCCAACTTCGTCTTCTTCAACAACCTCAAGAGCCCCGACGGCTCGGTGGAGCACACCGGTGACAACACCACCGGTGAGGGCGAGGGCGACGACGAGGCGATCAAGGTCAGCCTCGCCACGGTCCCGGCCGACGTCGACAAGATCGTCTTCCCGGTGTCGATCTACGACGCCGAGAACCGGCAGCAGTCCTTCGGGCAGGTCCGCAACGCGTTCATCCGCGTCGTGAACCAGGCCGGCGGCGCCGAGATCGCGCGCTACGACCTCAGCGAGGACGCGTCGACGGAGACCGCGATGGTCTTCGGCGAGCTCTACCGGCACGGCGCGGAGTGGAAGTTCCGCGCCATCGGCCAGGGCTACGCGTCGGGCCTGCGCGGCATCGCGCAGGACTTCGGCGTCAACGTCTGAGTCGCCCGAAGAATCCGAAGCACCTGAAGTTCGTCCGGCGTCGCACCGTTTACGGTCGGCGCCGGACGTGCAGGACAACCGAAGAAGCAGTACCTAGGGGAGGACCAGCAATCATGGGCGTCACGCTCGCCAAGGGAGGAAATGTCTCCCTGTCCAAGGCCGCGCCGAACCTCACTCAGGTGATGGTCGGACTCGGCTGGGACGCGCGCTCCACCACCGGAGCCCCCTTCGACCTGGACGCCAGCGCACTGCTGTGCACCAGCGGCCGCGTGATGGGGGACGCGTGGTTCGTCTTCTACAACCAGCTCAAGAGTCCGGACGGCTCGGTGGAGCACACCGGCGACAACCTCACCGGTGAGGGCGAGGGGGACGACGAGTCGCTGTTGGTGGACCTCTCCAAGGTGCCGCCGCAGTGCGACAAGATCGTCTTCCCGGTCTCCATCCACATGGCCGACGAGCGCGGCCAGACCTTCGGGCAGGTCTCCAACGCGTTCATCCGCGTCGTGAACCAGGCCGACGGCCAGGAGCTCGCCCGCTACGACCTCAGCGAGGACGCGAGCACGGAGACCGCGATGATCTTCGGCGAGCTCTACCGCTACCAGACCGAGTGGAAGTTCCGGGCGGTCGGACAGGGGTACGCGTCCGGACTGCGGGGCATCGCACTCGATTTCGGGGTGAACGTGTCCTGAGCGGCGGCCCGTTCAGGGGTTCGAGGAGGCGGCCTCCGGATCTGGTTCGAAGCCGGTGACCTGCGGCTCTTTGACCAGAACCAACCCAGGTGTTTCGCCCGTTGAGTTCGCATCTAGACTTCGTGGTCAAGGATGAGTAAAGCCGAGTACGGCGCGGGGGAGACCCGTACATACACGATTGGGTAGCCAGTGCTTCTGAAAACCTTCGGCTGGTCGTTCGCGGTCACCGCGCTCGGCCTGGTCGCAGCGGTCTTCTACGGGGGGTGGGAAGGCTTCGGCATCGTGGCGATCCTCTCCATCCTCGAGATCTCGCTGTCGTTCGACAACGCGGTGGTCAACGCCGGAATCCTGAAGAAGATGAATGCCTTCTGGCAGAAGATCTTCCTCACCGTCGGTGTCCTCATCGCCGTCTTCGGCATGCGGCTGGTCTTCCCCGTCGTCATCGTGGCCGTCACCGCCAAGATGGGGCCGATCGAGGCCGTCGACCTCGCGCTCAACAACAAGGACCAGTACCAGGAACTCGTCACCGACGCCCACCCGGCGATCGCCGCCTTCGGTGGCATGTTCCTGTTGATGATCTTCCTGGACTTCATCTTCGAGGAACGCGACATCCAGTGGCTGCGCTGGATCGAGCGGCCGCTGGCCAAGCTCGGCAAGGTCGACATGCTGTCGGTCTGCATCGCTCTGGTCGTCCTGCTGATCACCTCGTTCACCTTCGCCGCCAACGCCCACCAGCACGGCGGCGGTCACGCCGACAAGGCGGAGACGGTGCTGATCGCCGGCATCGCCGGTCTGATCACGTACATGATCGTCGGCGGTCTCTCCGGCTACTTCGAGGACAAACTCGAGGAAGACGAGGAACGCGAGCACGAGGAGGAGGAAGAGGCCGCGCGCACCGGCAAGCAGCCCTCGGCCGTCGCCCTCGCCGGCAAGGCCGCGTTCTTCATGTTCCTCTACCTCGAGGTCCTCGACGCTTCCTTCTCCTTCGACGGTGTGATCGGCGCGTTCGCCATCACCAACGACATCGTGCTCATGGCCCTGGGCCTCGGCATCGGCGCGATGTACGTCCGTTCGCTGACCGTGTACCTGGTCCGCCAGGGCACCCTCGACGACTACGTCTACCTGGAGCACGGCGCCCACTACGCGATCGGCGCCCTGGCCGTGCTCCTCATGATCACCATCCAGTACCAGATCCACGAGGTCATCACCGGTCTCGTCGGCGTCGCCCTGATCGGCTGGTCCTTCTGGTCCTCCGTGCGCCGCAACAAGGCGCTGGCGGCGGCAGAGGGAAAAGCGGAGGGCTCGGACGACAAGACTGAGGTCTCGTCCGGGGTGTGATCACCTTCTGAGTGAGGAACGCTCTTGTGCGGGGCGGCCGGTGAGGAAACTGTCCTCCACGGCCGCCCCGCCGGTCTTGTCGGCGGACGTTCGTGGATGTGGATGTGGGGGGCGGGAAATGGGCTTCTTCGACGGGCTCCTGGGCAGCCGGGCGGCCGACTTCGACTCGGGCAACGCGGCGACCAACGCGATCGAGTTGACCAAACGGCACCATCAGGTCTCCCTGACCAAACAGGGCGCCGCGACCGGCAACCTGCGGGTCAACCTGACCTGGCGGATGCGGACGTCCGACATCGGCGGTCCGCAGCGGGAGAGCCTGCTGCGGCACCCCTTCAAGGCGCTGCGGCCTCCGGAGGTCATCGGACACAGCCAGAGCATGGTGAACGTCGACCTCGACCTCGGGTGCCTGTACGAGCTGGCCGACGGCACCAAGGGCGTCGTGCAGCCGCTGGGCGGGCTCCTCGGGGACGTGAACGGGCCGCCGTACGTGAAGCTGAGCGGGGACGACCGGTTCGGGTCGGCCTCCGGCGAGACGATGTACGTCAACCTCGACCATCGGGAAGAGATCAAGCGGCTGCTCGTCTTCGTCTACATCTACGACGCGACGCCGGCGTTCGACCGGACCCACGCGATCGTCACGCTGTACCCGAGCAACGGACCACGGATCGAGATAGGCCTCGACGAGCGGCATCCGCAGGCCCGGTCCTGTGCGGTGGTGATGATCGAGAACGTCAAGGGCGAGCTGATGGTGCGGCGCGAGGTGCGGTTCGTCTACGGGTTCCAGGCGGAGCTGGACCGGCTGTACGGATGGGGGCTCACCTGGGGCCGGGGCTACAAGGCCAAGGCGGGGAAATGACCTCGCCCACCGGGACCTCGCCCACCGGGGCCTCGCCCACCGGGGCCTCGCCCACCGGGGCCTCGCCCACCGGGGCCTCGCCTACCGGCCGATGAACTGCGGCCCCTGCGGCGGCAGGCGGAAGGAGCCGTCCGGGTAGCCGTAGCCGTAGGTGGGGAGGTTGGCCGGGTAGCCGTAGGCCGCCGGCTGTTGCTGGGGGACGGCCGAGGTCGGCTGCTCGGGGGGCAGCGGCTGGGAGAGGCTCGGGGTCTTGGGCGTCTCCGGGGCGGCCGCCTCCTCCGACTCGTCCACCGAGATGCCGAAGTCGGTGGCCAGCCCCTTGAGGCCGTTGGAGTAGCCCTCGCCCAGCGCACGGAACTTCCAGCCCTCGCCGCGCCGGTACAGCTCGCCGCAGATCAGGGCCGTCTCCTCGCCCGTCTCGGGGCGGATGTCGAAGGTGGCCAGCGGCTCGCCCTCGGTCGTCGCGTCGTACAGCAGGATGGTGAGGGAACGTACGCGGTCGAACGTGACGCCGTCCGCCGAAGCGACGAGCAGAATCTGTCCGACGCCGGGCTCGACACCGGTGAGATCTGTCTGGATGGTGTCGGTGAGGCCCTCGGCGACCCGCTTCTTGCCGAGCCGCCACACCTTCCCGGAAGGGTGCCGGGGCTGGTTGTAGAAGACGAAGTCCTCGTCGGAGCGCACACGACCGTCGAGGCCGAGGAGCAGCGCCGAGGCGTCGACGTCCGGGACCCCCTGCCCAGGGGTCCAGCGCAGCACGGCGCGCACCGTGGTGGCTTTCAGCGGGACGTTGGACCCCTTCAGCATCGCGTGCGTCATGCGGTCATCCTGCCTTCTCGGTCCTGCTCACGACAACGCGGGGTGCAGGGCAACTCTCACGGGTGAGTTACCTGAAATTCATGCCTGGTGGGAACCTCTGACATGGATCCCTACGTACTATTACCGGCCACCTCTTGCCGAATCCACCGACTTACCTTGCATCACGGGGGAGATTTATGCGTCATTTCGGGCACCTCGCCCCTGAGGTGCGCCAGCGCCTCTTCTACCGGGAGCCGTGCGTCTTCGACACGGACTCTCCGGCCAGGCTGCTCTCCGCGGCCCTGGGCGCCACTCTGTACAGCCCGGCCACACGGCCCCGGCTGGCGGACGACGTCGTCAAGCAGACCGGGCGCGGCGTGGTGTCGATGGTGCTGTGCCTGGAGGATTCCATCGGCGACGAGGACGTGGCGGCCGGCGAGGAGAACCTCGTCCGGCAGTTCGCCGACCTGGCGGCCCGCACCGACGTCGAGAGGCCGCTGCTCTTCATCCGGGTGCGGACGCCCGAGCAGATCCCCGACCTGGTGCAGCGGCTCGGCGACACCGCACAGCTGCTGAGCGGGTTCGTGTTCCCGAAGTTCACCGAGGCACGCGGCATCCCCTTCCTGGAGGCCCTGGCGGGCGCCGAGGTGGCGAGCGGACGCCGGCTGTTCGGCATGCCCGTGCTGGAGACGCCCGAGCTGATGTACCGCGAGTCCCGCGTGGACGCCCTGGAGGGCATAGCCCGCGCGGTCGACAAGTACCGCAGCCGGGTCCTCGCGCTGCGCCTCGGCGTGACCGACTTCTGCTCCTCGTACGGGCTGCGCAGAGCGCCCGACATGACCGCCTACGACGTCCAGATCGTCGCCTCCGTGATCGCCGACGTGGTGAACATGCTGGGGCGGGCCGACGGCACCGGGTTCACGGTGACCGGGCCGGTATGGGAGTACTTCCGGGTCCCCGAGCGCATGTTCAAGCCGATGCTGCGGCACAGCCCCTTCCTGGAGGGACAGGCCGTGGAGCTGCGCGAGAGACTGATAGAGCACGCGATGGACGGGCTGCTGCGCGAGATCTCCCTCGACCACGCCAACGGCCTGCTCGGCAAGACCTGCATCCACCCCTCGCACGTGCCGGCCGTGCACGCGCTGTCCGTCGTCAGTCACGAGGAGTACAGCGACGCGGCGGACATCCTGCGGCCGGAACGCGGCGGCGGGGGTGTGCTGCGGTCGCAGTACACGAACAAGATGAACGAGGTGAAGCCGCACCGCGCCTGGGCCGAGCGCACCATGCTCCGCGCGGAGGTCTTCGGCGTCGCGCACGAGGACGTCAGCTTCGTCGACCTGCTCGCCGCCGCCATACCCGGCTGATCACCACCTCACCACCTAGGGACGCATGAACAACGCAGTGAACAACGGGGCCGACGGCATCTGGTCGGGGACCTGGGTCGCCGAGCGGCTCGGTGTCGAACTCCTGGGTGACGACGGCGACGACGGCGGCGCCGGCGCCGACCGGCTTCGGGACCTGCTGGGGCTGGCCCTGCGCCGCAACCCCAAGCGGGCGCATCTGCTGGTCTCCAACGTGCTGGGCAAGCACGTCCCGCAGTCCCCGTCGGTGGTGCACGGCCACGGGTTCGCCCTCGGCCGCCGGGTGCGCGAGCTGCTCGGGGCCGAAGAGGCGGCCCGGGCGGTCGTCCTGGGCTATGCGGAGACCGCGACCGGCCTCGGCCACTGCGTCGCCGACGGCCTCGGCACCGCGCCCTATCTGCACTCCACGCGCCGCCCGGTCCCCGGCATCGCCCCGGCGGGCGGCTTCGAGGAGTCCCACTCCCACGCCACCTCCCACCTCCTCCTCCCGGAGGACCCGGCCCTGCTGATCGGCGACGGCCCGCTGGTCCTGGTCGACGACGAGTTCTCGACCGGGAACACGGTGCTGAACACGATCCGGGCCCTGCACGAGCGGTATCCGCGCCGGCGGTATGTCGTGGTGGCGCTGGTCGACATGCGCTCGGCCGCGGACGCGGGGCGCCTGGACGTGTTCGCCCGCGAGATCGCTGCCCGCGTGGACCTGGTCACCACCGCCTCCGGCAGGGTGCGCCTGCCGGCGGGCGTGCTGGAGAAGGGCCAGGAGCTGGTCGCGCGGTACGAGTCGTCTGCGGGTGCGTCGGGGCTGGTCGCGCAGTTCCCCGCGCCCCTTCAGGGCGCTGACTCCGAAGCCGACTCAGGGGTCAACCCCCCAGGGGCGCGGGGAACTGCGCGACCGGCCCCCACCGGCCCGCAGCCGGACGACGACCGCAACCTCACCCGCGTCGACCTGGACTGGCCCCGCGGGTTGCCGGACGGCGGTCGGCACGGCTTCACACCCCACCACCGAATACGGCTGGACGCGGCCCTCCCCGCCATGGCCGCCCGCCTCGCCGAAGCCCTCCCGGAGGGCTCGCGCCGCGTGCACATCCTCGGTTTCGAGGAGCTGATGTACGCCCCCCTCAGACTCGCCCGCGAGCTGGAACAGGTCACGGACGTCGAGATCCGCTACTCGACCACCACCCGCTCACCCGTCCTCGCGGTCGACGACCCCGGCTACGCGATACGCAGCCGAATCGTTTTCCCCGCCCACGACGACCCGGCCGACGGCCCCGGCGAGCGCTATGCCTATAACGTCGCAGGCGGTGGCTTCGACGCCGTCGTCGCCGTGGTCGACTCGGTGGCCGACACCGCCGCGCTGCACGCCCCCGACGGCCTCCTGGCCCAGCTCGCCGCGCACACCCCGCACGTGATCCTCGCGGTCGTGCCCAGTTACGTCCCCGAGCCGCTGTACGTACCCGAAAGGCCCGCCATGCTGCCCGAGCCCCTTCGCGGCCCCGCCTTCTCCTCGTATCCGCCCGAAGAGGTCGGCTGGCTGCTCCAGGACCTCTCGGACGTGACGCTGGAGGCGCCGACCGAGGAGCGGGAGGAGGCCATCCAGAGCGGCGGCGCGCACTACGCCGAGTCGCTGCCCGTGGAGTACCAGCCCAGCGAGCAGTACCAGGAACTGTTCCACGCGGCCCTGGAGACCTCCGCGGCCCGGATCGCGCAGGCGACCGGCGTCGTCACGGAGGCCGTGCTCGCCGAGCGGTCGCCGCGGCCCGTCCTCGTCTCGCTGGCCCGCGCCGGCACCCCGGTGGGCGTGCTGATGCGGCGCTGGGCGCAGTTCCGGCACGGGCTCGACCTGGCGCACTACGCCGTGTCGATCGTGCGCGGCCGGGGCATCGACGCCAACGCGCTGCGCTGGCTGGCGGCCCATCACGACCCGCGGGACGTCGTCTTCGTCGACGGCTGGACCGGCAAGGGCGCCATCACCCGCGAGCTGGCCGCGGCGATCGAGGAGTTCGAGGCGGGCGGCGGCGCGGCCGGCTTCGACGCGGAGATCGCGGTGCTGGCCGACCCGGGCTCGTGCGTGCGGACGTACGGCACCCGGGAGGACTTCCTCATCCCGTCCGCCTGCCTCAACTCGACCGTCTCCGGGCTGATCTCGCGGACCGTGCTGCGCGCCGACCTGGTCGGGCCGAACGACTTCCACGGCGCGAAGTTCTACCGCGAACTCGCCGGCGCGGACGTCTCGGTGGCCTTCCTGGACGCCGTGGCCGCCCGCTTCCCGGAGGTCTCGGACGCCGTCGACGGCGCGGTGAAGGAGCTGCTCGCCAGTGACCGCACCCCGAGCTGGGAGGGCTGGCGCGCGGTCGAGCGGATCAGCGAGGAGTACGGCATCCACGATGTGAACCTGGTCAAGCCGGGCGTCGGCGAGACCACCCGGGTGCTGCTGCGCCGGGTGCCGTGGAAGATCCTGGCGCGGGCCGGCGCGGGCGCCGACCTGGACCATGTGCGGCTGCTCGCCGGACAGCGCGGGGTGCCCGTCGAGGAGGTCGACGATCTGCCGTACACCTGCGTGGGGCTGATCCACCCGCAGTACACCCGGGGCGCGACCGGCGCCGACGGCAAGGCGGTGGCGGTCTGATGCCGGTTCTGGTGGCGAGCGATCTCGACCGTACGCTCATCTACTCGGCGGCCGCGCTGGCGCTGACCATGCCCGACGCCCGCGCGCCGCGACTGCTGTGCGTGGAGGTGCACGAGGCGAAGCCCCTGTCGTTCATGACGGAGACCTCGGCGCAGCTGCTGACCGACCTGGGCGACGCGGCGGTCTTCGTGCCGACGACGACCCGGACGCGCAAGCAGTACCAGCGCATCAACCTCCCCGGCCCGGCGCCGAAGTACGCGATCTGTGCCAACGGCGGCCATCTGCTGGTCGACGGGGTCACCGACGAGGACTGGCACGGGAGCGTCCTCGCGCGGCTGGCCGACGAGTGCGCGCCGCTCGGCGAGGTGCAGGAGCACCTGACGAGGACGGCGGATCCGCTGTGGCTGCGCAAGCAGCGGATCGCCGAGGACCTGTTCGTGTATCTCGTCGTCGAGCGCGAACTGTTGCCCGAGGAGTGGGTGAAGGAGCTCGCGGCCTGGGCGGAGAACCGCGGCTGGACGGTGTCCCTCCAGGGCCGCAAGATCTACTTCGTGCCGAAGCCGCTGACCAAGAGCTCGGCCGTGCGCGAGGTGGCCCGCCGCACCGGCGCCGAACTGACGCTGGCGGCGGGCGACTCGCTGCTCGACGCCGATCTGCTGCTGGCCGCGGACCGCGGCTGGCGTCCGGGGCACGGGGAGCTCGCCGACACGGCCTGGACGGCCCCGGAGATCACCGCCCTGCCCGAGCGGGGCGTGCTGGCCGGCGAGCGCATCCTGCGGGAGTTCCTGAAGGGCGTCCGGGGGCAATAGCCCTCAGGAGCTCAGGAGCAGCAGCCTCCGCCGCAGCAACCGCCTCCGCCGCCCCCGCCGCCCGAATTGGCCGCGGGGGCGGACTTCGTTCCTCCCACGGCAACCGTTGACAGAAGTTTGACGGTGTCTGCATGGCCCGCCGGGCAGTCGGCGGGGTCCGCGGACCGGGCCATCGGGCGGCTCAGTTCGAAGGTGTCGCCGCAGGTCCGGCAGCGGTACTCGTAGCGTGGCATGGGGTCAGAGTAAGCCCCTATGGTCGGACATGGTGTCAGCAGTTTCACCTCTGTTCACTTCTGTCGTTTTCTTATGTGGAGAATTCGCGAAGGGCGCTGGTAATTTGAGAGCGCCGCGTTGAACCCCGAGGTCGGGAGGGTTCAAACTTTGCGGCCGCGTCAACGGCAACCATGTCAGGCCCTCGTAAGTCTGTACGTCTGCCCGCGAGCAATACGAAGTGCGGAGGGAGACGCGTCGTGACCCAGGCGGGGCAGGGGGAGGAGCCCCAGGAGCCGGATGCCACCATGCAGTTGAAGGTCCCTGCCTCTTTCCAGGCGGACGAGACCATGCAGCTGCGAATGTCCGACATTCCTAAATTGTCGGACATATCCGAGGGCGACGACGGAAAGAAAGCGCGTTCTTCGAAAAACCGTCGTAAAGCTCCCGCTCCTCCCGTATTTGCCCGAATATCCGCGGCTCTGGGGCCTCGGCTCGCGCCGCTCATGGCCGTCCTCGCCCCGTACGTGGCTCGTGTCAAGCCCTACGTCCGCAGGATGCGCCCGCAGTACCCGCGCCCGGGCCGGGTCGGCTGGCGGCGCTGGATACCCTCCTGGCGGCAGTGCCTCGGCGGCTTCTTCGCCTCCCTGGGCCTGAGCAGCATGCTGCTGGTCGTCGCCTACGCGGCCACCGACGTCCCCGACAACCTCAACTCGTACGCCACCCAGCAGGACAACGTGTACTTCTGGGCCGACGGGACGCCGATGGCCCGCACCGGCTGGGTGCAGCGGCAGGCGATGCCGCTGAAGGACATCCCCGAGGACGTCCGCTGGGCGGTGCTCGCCGCCGAGAACGCGAGCTTCTACAGCGACCCCGGCATCTCCTTCAAGGGCATCAGCCGCGCCGTGTTCCGCACGATCGGCCAGGGCGACACCCAGGGCGGCTCGACGATCACCCAGCAGTACGTCAAGAACGTCTACCTGAACCAGAACCAGACGATCAGCCGCAAGTTCACCGAGGCGATGATCGCCCTCAAGCTCGACAATCAGATGAGCAAGGACGACATCCTCGAGGGCTACCTCAACACCAGCTGGTTCGGCCGCGGCACCTACGGCATCCAGCGCGCCGCCCAGGCCTACTACGGCAAGGACGTCGGCAAGCTCAACGCCAGCGAGGCCGCGTTCCTCGCCTCCCTCCTCAAGGGCGCAGGCCTCTACGACCCCACCCTGAGCTCCGCCAACCGCGCCCGGGCCGTCGAACGCTGGACGTGGACCCTGGACCGGATGGTCGAGATCGGGAAACTGACCAAGGCCGAGCGCGCGAAGTACAAGACGTTCCCCGAGCCGCTCAAGTCCAACCCGCTGTACGACACCGGTGAGCAGAGCGACTACCTGGTGGAACTCGCCACCCAGTACGCCAAGAAGGCCGGGAACATCTCCGACAAGGACTTCGACCTCGGCGGCTACCAGATCTACACGACCTTCGACAAGAAGCGCGAGACGCAGCTCACCGACGCCGTCGCCAAGGCCCGCAAGCAGGCCCAGAAGGACGACCCGAAGATCGCCGCGGCCGCGCACTACGGCGCCTCCTCGGTGGCCGCCGACGGGCGGATCCTCGCCGTCTACGGCGGCCCCGACCACCGTACGCAGGGCTACAACGAGTCCAACGCCACGACCGTCTCGGCCGGTTCGGCGTTCCAGCCGTTCGTCTACGCGGCCGGCCTGGAGCACGGCATCCACAAGAGCCGCGACGGGGACACCACCGACGTCGACGGCGACTCGCTCTACGACGGCGACAACGAGTCGTTGCTGACCACCCCGGAGGGCTTCTACTGGGACCGCAACGGCAAGCGGTTCGCCACCGAGAACGACGGAGAGAGGTCCTACGGTCAGATCTCCCTGCACCGGGCGCTGGAGCTGTCGGTGAACGCGCCGTTCACCCAGCTCGGCATGGACACCGGCCTGGACCTGGTGCGCTCCACCGCCGAGAAGTCCGGGCTGCTGCCCTCCAGCTTCGGGGCGCAGGTGCCCGCGCTGTCCACGGGCAGCGCCACGCCCAGTGCGATCCGTATGGCCAGCGGCTACTCCACCTTCGCCGCGGGCGGCAAGCACACCGAGCCGTACTCGGTGCGCATGATCACCCGGAACGGCACCAAGGTCGCCCTCGACGCCCCGGCCTCGACCCGCGCGTTCGGCGCCGACGTGGCCGAGGAGGTCAACTCCGCGCTCGCCGACTCCTTCAGCACCGCCCACCCGGACGACGTGCCCGCCTCGCAGTCGCAGGCCGTCCGGTCCGGCTCGCTCGGCCAGGTGACCGGGAAGAAGGGCACCACCCAGAACGACACCGCCGCCTGGTACGTCGGCTCGGCCAAGGCCGTGTCCACGGCGGTCGTCGTCTACCGCATCGACCTCGCCAAGAGCCTCGAACCGCTCCCACTGAAGGGCATCGCCGGCACGACCGAAGACAGCGTTCCCTACGGCATCTGGTCAGGTGCCATGAGCCCGCTCGGCTGACCACCGAGCAGGGCACCCCTGTCCCCGATTTCCGGAGAATGATCCGCACATGAAGTCACCGTCGGGCCGTCGCCGAAAGGCCCCGGCACCGCGCCGCCCCGCCACCACGCATCCGGGGTTCATGACGCTTGCGGCGCTCCTCGTCGTCGCGTCCCTGGTGGGCGGCTACCTGGTGCTCAACCGCACGACCAACACCGCGCCGACTGCTTCCTCGGGGGAGAGCAAGAAGAGCGCGACGAAGGCCACCGAGGAGCCGGTGTGGGACGGCAAGACCCACGTCCTGGGGGACGGCTCCACCTCGTACACCGGGCCGCAGACGGGCCAGTTGAAGCCGGTCCCGCTCAAGCCCGGTGAGAAACCGCCGCAGTTCGTCGTCTTCTCCTGGGACGGCGCGCTCATGGGCGACGACGGCCTCTTCGAGCACTACCGGAAGATGGGCGAGCAGTACAACGCCAACATGACCTTCTTCCTCACCGGCATCTACCTGCTGCCCAAGAGCAAGAAGAACCTGTACTCCCCGCCGCAGCACTCCAAGGGCTCGGCCGCGATCAGTTACCCCACCGACGAACACATCCGCACCACGCTCGAGCAGCTCGGCGAGGCGTGGAAGGAGGGCAACGAGATCGGCACCCACTTCAACGGCCACTTCTGCGGCGCCAAGGGCGGCAAGGACTGGAGCGTCGAGGAGTGGAAGAGCGAGATCGACCAGTTCTACGAGTTCGCGGAGAACTGGAAGACCAACACCGGCTACAAGGACATCGCCCCGCTGCCCTTCGACTTCAAGAAGGAGGTCACCGGCGGCCGGGCGCCCTGCCTGGAGGGCCAGGAGAACCTGCTGAAGGCCGCGAAGAGCTACGGCTGGCGCTACGACGCGTCCAACCCCGGGGGCTTCCAGATCTGGCCGACGAAGAAGAACGGCCTGTGGGACTTCCCGCTCCAGGCGCTCCCGTTCGGCGACGTCCAGTCCCTGTCCATGGACTTCAACTTCCTGGCCAACCAGTCCGACGGCCAGCCCGACGGCGACCCCGCCAAGTACGCACAGTGGGAGCAGGAGACCCTCGACGCCTACATGGCCGGCTTCAACCGCGTGTACTACGGAAGCCGGGCCCCGCTGTTCATCGGCAACCACTTCGAGGAGTGGAACGGCGGCATCTACATGAAGGCCGTCGACGAGGTCATCGAGAACGTGTGCACCAAGAAGGACGTCAAGTGCGTGTCCTTCAAGGAGTTGGCCGACTGGATGGACGTCCAGACGCCCGAGACGCTGGAGAGTCTGCGCACGCTGGACCCGGCGCAGAACCCCGACTGGTCGACGGTCGTGCAGTGACGCCCGAAGCGGTCCGCGACGTAACCAAACCTCAACCGCAACCCTCTTCACAACTCATGCACACGTCATGCAAAGATGCCCTTCCCGGCATCCCTCCGCCGGGGCAAGAGGGGAAACATCAGTGAAGTCAAGGAAATTGAGCGGGACGCGCCGTCGCGTCTCGATACTCGGGGCAGCCGCGACCTCGGTCGTCGCCGGAGTCGCTCTCCTGCCCAACTGGTCCGCAGGCGCCGCGGTCACCGACGACCCCACGGTGGACGCGGGCACCAAGGCCACCTTCCAGCGGTTGGCGGACGCGGTCTTCACCGACCGTACGGACGCACTCGTCACGGGCAAGCAGGGCGACCGCGAGAAGCCGCTGACCAACGGCTTCTCCGGCGACGTCAAGCTGTCCTCCACCACCGCCCGCACCGAGGACTCGACCCTGTCCTCGCTGGGGCAGCGCAAGGACAAGCTGGCCAAGGCCGGCGAGAAGTACAGCAAGGCCGCCACCACCGTCACCCTGAACGCCACGCGCGTGACGGGCCGTACGGCCAAGGCCGCGGTCACCGAGACCACGACCCTGACCTACGCGCAGACGACCGGCAACGCGCCGAAGACGACCGGCTTCCAGGCCCAGCACGAGCTGACCTTCAAGGCCGACCGGCAGGGCAACTGGCAGCTGACGGACATCCGCGACACCGACCAGGGCGGTCTCGCGGTGAACACGCTGTCCAAGCCGGCCACCGTCAAGGTGACCACGGCGGACGACACCATGCCGAACGCCCCGCGCGCGGCGACCACCCGCAACCCGGCCGCCGTCCCGAAGACCGGCACCGCCTTCGACTACAAGGCGATGGCGACGTACGCCGAGAAGTACTGGAACGTCTACAACAAGGACTACCCGGACTTCAACGGCCACGGCGCGGGCGGCGACTGCACCAACTTCGTCAGCCAGTCCCTGAAGGCCGGCGGCTGGAAGCACGTCCCCGGCTATGTGTACGACTACACCAAGTGGTTCGGCAACGCCGACATCCAGTCCGACTCGTTCGTCGGCGTCAACGAGTGGTCCTGGTTCGCCCAGAACTCCAAGCGGACGACCAGCCTCGCGAACGTCTACCAGCTGGAGGTCGGCGACGTCCTCCAGGTGGACTTCGATCGGGACGGGTCCAAGGACCACACGATGATCGTCACCTCCAAGAGCGGTGGCGTGCCGTACGTGACGTACCACTCCAACAACACGCTCCGCAGGTCGGTGGCGAGCCTCGTCGCCTCGTACCCGAACGCGTACTACTACGCGTACCGCACCTGATCCGGTACGCGCAGCCCGTCTGATCCGGCCGGCCCGTCACTCCGTCACTGATCGGGGTGGCGGGCTCGCCAGTAGGGGTTGTCGTGCGGCAGGGCGGACCCCACCCTGCCGTACATCCCGAAGACCATCAGCAGGATCCCGATCACGAAACTGAGCATGCAGTTCTGGATCTTGAAGGCCAGGAAGTTGTAGTCCGTCTCCAGCAGCGCCATGTTCAGGAAGCCGCTGGCGATGAACAGGACGCCGAGGCTCAAGTTAAGCGTGGACGCGAAGTTCCCGCCGATCACCATGCCCACGAAGAGCAGCAGCCCGACGCCGATCGACAGCCAGCTGAGCGCGCCGTTGGTGTTGAGGCTCCACACCTCGTCCCCGCCGGTGTCGAAGAAGCCGATCTTGTCGATGACGCCGAAGATCCCGAAGACCAGCAGCCCGAGGCCCATCAGCCCGGCGCCGATCCGGTAGACCAGATTCAGCCGGTGGTCGACCGGCAGATGCTCGTTGAACGTGATCCGCCGCTTGGGACGGCTGTGCAGTGCGTGTGCGGCCATCTCCGCCTCCCTGGGAGTGGACGTGCCGACGGAGGCCTTGCGTACCCAATATCCGCCCGTCGCCCCCCGGGGGCAATGTCGGACGCCGTCAGTGCCCGGTGCCGCGCTCCTCGCGGATCAGGGACACCACGTGCGCGACCGCCTGCCGGACCGCCTCCGTCTCGGTCAGGAAGTGCCAGTAGTCGGGGTGCCGGCCCTCCAGCGTGGTGATCGCCCGCTCCAGCCGGGCCACCGAGTCGTCCAGCGGACGCGCATGCCGAGGATCGGGCGTGTTGCGCCCCGCCATGGCCAGCCGCTGGGCGTCCCGGATCGCGAACCGGGTCCGGTCGATCTCCGCCTGCGGATCCTTCTGCACGGCGTTCAGCCTGGCCAGCCGGTCACCGGCGGCCGAGACCGCCTCGTCCGTGTTGTTCAGCAGGGCCCGCACCGTGGACAGCAGCGCGGTCGCGTCCGGCCAGCGCTGCGCGTCCCGCGCCGCCTGCGCCTCCTTCAGCTTCGCCTCCGCCTGCCGGACGCTCTCCCCGGCCTGGTCGGGGACATGCTGGAGGTCCTGCCAGCAGGCCGCCGCGAACCGCCGCCGCAGCTCGCTCAGGATCGGCTCCACCTGCCCGGAGCGCGTCTCCAGCGCCTGCGCGCGGGTGCGCAGCGACACCAGCCGGTGGTCGATCTCGGCGGCCCGCTCCGGCAGCCGCTCGGCCTCGAAGCGCACCGCCTCGGCCTCCCGCGCGACCCGCTCCGCCCGCTCCAGGGTCCCCGGCACCCCGTGCTGCCCCGCGCCCTGGTTGAGCTTCGTCAGCTCGGGCGCGAGCGCCGCCAGCCGCGCGGCGAGATCGTCGGCCCGAAGCCCGCTCTCCCGTACGGCGTCCAGCGCGTTGGACGCGGCCAGCAGCGCCTGCCGGGCCCGCTCCACGGCGGGTGCGAGACGGGCCAGCTGGGTCTCGGCCTTGCCGAGCAGCGGGCCGAGACCGTCCGCGAAGCGGTCCAGTTCCTGCTTGACGCGCCCCAGTTCGTCCTTGGCGCGGGTCAGCTCGGTGCGCGCCTGGGCGGCCGCCGAGGCCTCCAGGTCGTCCCGGTCGAGATCGTGGGCGTCGACGGCGTCGATGTACTGGTGGCTGGCCTCGTCGATCCGTCTGCCGACGGCCTCGAAGTCGGCGACGGCCCGCCGGGCGGCCGGCGTGTCGTCCACCGCCTGGATCGTCTCGATGGAGATCCGCAGGTCGCGCTGGGCGGTGTCCAGCTCGTAGAAGGCGGCCGCCGCCGCGTCCTTCGCCGCCTGGGCCTCGGCCCGCTGGCCCTCCGCCCGGCCGCCGAACCAGCGCCGGGTGCCGCCGCCGGCGAACGCGACGGGCAGCGCGAGGGCGACCACGAGGGGAAGGGCGACGAGCGTCAGTGTGTCGGTGAGCGCACGAAGGGCACGAGGTCGCGCGTGCGGGGCCAACGGCGAATACGGCTGCGCTGGTGTCGCCGTCACATCCCTCTCCCGTGCTGTCATCCACCCTGCCCGGTGTCATTCTCCCACCGGTTAAGGACGAACACACGGGTCGGTTAGTTCGCGTTCCTGAGGGTGACTTTGCCGTCGGCCGTGCGTGCGCTCACGACGTGCGCGCTGGACTCGTCCCGCGGCACGGAGACGTCCACCGAGCCGTCGTCGCTCTTCGCGGTCACCCGGTAGGTCGCCTCGGGCAGCGTGATCGTCACGGACCCGTCGTCGCTGACCGACTCCACCCGGTCCGGCACGGCACTCAGGGTGAGCCGCACCGAGCCGTCCTTCGTGCGCGTGGTCACCGTGCGCGAGGAGACCTCGGCGCGGACGGAACCGTCGTCGCTGCGCAGCTCCAGCGGCCCGCTGGAGTCGGTCACATGCACGGAGCCGTCCTCGGTGCGCACGCTCAGCGCGTCCCGGAAGCCCCGCGCCCGGACGCTGCCGTCGTCGCTCCCGACCTGCACGGCGACACCCCGGGGCACCTCGATCCGGTGCTTGGCGGAGCAGTCGGCGACCACCCCGGAACACCGCACCCGCAGCGTCAGCCGGTCGTCCTTCATCGACCAGGTCACCTTCGGCTCCTTGCCGACGGCGACCGACCCCTGGAACCACCGGGTGACGTCGACCGTGCCCGCCTCGGTGTCGTCCGACGCGACGATCTCCAGCGCCGAGTCGTCGGAGTCGACGGTGAGCGTGCCGCCCTGCAGGGCGAAGGACCGCCGATCGGGATGCTCGTCGTCGTCGGCGGACGCGGTGCAGGCGGTCGCGACCACGGCGAGGACCACGACGGCTCCGCCGACGAGGACGGCACGGGCGGAACGGGCGGAACGGGTGGTACGGGTCGTACGGGTCGCATGGGTGGTACGGGCCATGGTCGGTCTCCCCCTGAGGCGCGCGGAGCGCGTGAGCCGCCGGTTCGGCGATGCTTACGACGGTAGGCAGCCGGGGCCCTCGACTCGATCCGGCACGCTCCCGGATCGGGGGTGGGGATAACCCCCGAGACGTCGATACGGGTTTGCGGGACCCGGCCCCGGGCAATGTAGGCTGTCGACTCGTCCTGGGTGCGTAGCTCAGGGGTAGAGCGCCTGCCTTACAAGCAGGATGTCGGCGGTTCGAAACCGTCCGCGCCCACACAGGTCAGGGCCCCCTCGCAAGATCAGCGAGGGGGCCCTGTAGATCGTTTAGGGGATATTCGGGAGATCAACTCCCGAGAGCCCTCACGCAACGCTCCGCAACGTCACCCGGCGTCCCCGGCGCCAGCGCGCCGTCAGGCAGTCCAGGCGGTGCTGCCGCATCTCCGGCGTGACGTGCTCGTAGGTCCCCTCGATGTCCTTCGGCACCCACCCCATCGACGCGAACCTGAGCGCCCTGTCGACCCTGTCGTCCTTCATCCACGTATCCGCTGTGTGCCGCGCCCCGCGCATCGTGAACCGCGGCAGGATCGGCTCCCAGCCCTCGCGGCCGGCGTACCCGCGCTTACGGGGGATTGCCTTCCGCCCGTCGGCCACCGGCCGCAGCTCGCGCCCGAAGTTGCCACGGAGCCAGAACGTCCCGGACGGCGTCGTGAATGGGTGCTCGTACGGCCAGGCCTCGATGTGCTGATCGAGCAGCCGTGCCAGGAACTCCGGCACGTCGACCTCGCGCGCCGAGTACTTGTTCTTCGGCGGCCCCAGGTACACCTCGAGCCGGTTCTTCGGAGGCTTCCTTCGGTTCGCCTTCCACCCCTTCGCGCGGCACATCTCCAGCCGGGCATCCTCCGCGGCGTGCCAGGCCGCCATGCCCTCCTCGTCCAGCTCGATCGGATCCTCGTGCAGTGCGCCGACCTTCGGGTCGACCCGGATGACGTGCCGCACGAACGGCTTCCCGTCGATCTTGTCGATCCTCTTCAGCAGGAAGTTGTCCTTGTGGAGGCCGGCCAACTCACCCCACCGCAGCCCGAGGTAGCAGTCCGTGAGAACCATGAGCCCCTGGACGCCGCCGAGGCGCTGGTACAGGCGCTGTGCCTCGTCTGGCTGCGCCCACACTTCCTCTTCGCTCTCGTCGACGTGGTCTGTGCCCGCGAGGATCCTCCGGCCGAACAGCTTGTTGGTGTGGATGTAGCCAGCGTCCTCGGCGCCGGACAGGATGCTGCTCAGCAAGCTGCGCGCCTGGGCCACAGTGTCCGGGTCATGAGGGCCCAGCGGCTTCGACACCCTCGTCGCCCACGCCTGGACCGCGAAGACGTTGTTCACGTCCTTCAGCGGTGTGTACTCCCACTCAGGCAGGAGCAGCCGGTCCAGGAGATACGTCAATGCGATCAACCTGGACCTACGCAAGCGGGTCGCGGCCGTCGAGTCGTCGCTGGCCACGTTCACGACGGCGCTGACCCATGCGGCCGGCACCTTAGTGCGGGCCCGCGTTCAGGTGCGGGGGACCACGCTGCGCGCCAAGGCGTGGGCGGTGGGCGGCCGCGAGCCCGACTGGCAGATCACGGTGACGGACACCTCGCTCGGCGGGGGCAGCTTCGTGGGCTGTCGGTCGATCGCGCACGCCAGCAACACCAACGTCTCACCGGTGGTGCGCTACGACGCCTTCGAGGTCATCACCCCGCAGCGCTTCACCGTCACACGTTCGGTGAACGGCGTCACCAAACCGCAGACAGCCGGTGAGGCCCTGCGCCTCGCACAGCCGATGCCCATCGCCCTGTAGGAGGCCGCATGCCGCAGTACCCGATCATCTTGGCCGGGGAGACGGTCACCGCCGAACTCCTCATGTCGATGCTGCCGCTCCACGCGGCGAAGTCCGTCCCGACACCGAGGCCGTCGACCACGACAGTGACCGCGGACCCGGAGCTGCAGCTCCAGGTCGAGGCGAACGCGGAGTATCTGTTCGAGTTCTACTTTCGGATCTCCGGCGACCCGGCCGCCGACATGGACATCAAGTTCACAGTGCCGAGCGGGTCGACCGGGTCGTAGTCGGTGACGGGCCGTCTGGCCGGCACGGCGACCGCGGACACCGACGGGCGTACCAGCACCCGGCTTGCGTTCGGTGTGGAAACCCAGTTCTCGACGCCGTCCACCTCGGCCGCCCAGGCGAACCACGGGGCAGGCCGACTGATCACCAGCGGCGTCGGCGGGACCTTCTCCATCGACTGGGCGCAGACCGTCACGAACGCCACCGCCACCGTCATGGAGGCGGACTCATGGATTCTGCTTCACCGAATCATCTGAGGAGAACCTGATGCCCTTTGTGGTCGAGCGGCTGGAGGCCGTCCAGTACGACGGCACCAACGGCACCTTCATCGCCAACGAGTTCCTCAGCAACACCACGATCGAGAGCGACGACGGGCAGCTCCTGAGCCTCGTCGACGGCACGAACGACCCCCAGATCCGGCTGAACCACTGGGTGATCCGGCAGGCGCTCGGCGGCGGCCAGTTCCAGTACCGGGGGACCTACAACACCGCCGACTACCAGGCGAAGTACGCGCCGCTGCCCTGACCCGGCGGCCACCCTGGTCCACATGCCCCGAGCCTCTGGCCGGGGCTTTTCTCATGCCCCGGAGGGCACATGGCACAGCAACCGATCCCCGCCGACCTCGGCCCGCGCGCATACGCCGCGTACGGCGAAGCGACCGGCGGACTCACCCACGACGGGCGCCGCATGCCCGCGTGGGAGAACCTCGGCGAGCAGGTCCAGACGGCCTGGACCGTGGCGGCCCGGGCCATTTGGGACTCGGCGCAAGGAGGCGGTGCGCGATGACGACGAGAACCGGCCCCCAGACCTACCCCGGCGCCAGCCAGACCCGCCGCTACCAGGGCAAGTTCGGCGGCGACGACATGGAGGTCAACGTCGTCGTCCTCCACACCACCGAGGGCTCTAGCCTTCCGGACTACGGCGGCGGCGCGAGCGCACCGACCCTCACTGCAGTCCCGGACCTCGAGGCGAGGCGGCTGAAGTGGTATCAGCACTTCGACATCGACACCTCCGCCCGCGCCCTGCTGAATTTGCCGGGCGGGGTGGAGACGAATACGAACAACGTCTGCCAGGTCGAGTTGGTCGGCACCTGCGACCCGGCCACCCACAAGAAGTGGACGAAGGCGGGCACCGCACACATCTACTGGCCGGACGCCCCCGACTGGGCGCTCCAGGGTGTGGCCGAGTTCCTCGCCTGGATGCACGCCAAGCACGGTGTGCCGCTGTCGGGTCCGTCGCGGTGGCCGGCGTACCCGACGTCGTACGCGAACGGCGGCGGGCAGCGGATGAACGATGCGCAGTGGAACGCGTTCAGGGGCGTGTGCGGGCACATGCACGTGGACGAGAACCTGCACGGCGATCCGGGCGCGATCGACTTCGCCAAGCTGATCGCCTTCGCTGAGGAGGCTGCCGGCGCGCCGTCGGCACCCGTCGTGGAGACGCGGTACGAACCGTTCCCCGGTGCCGCGTGGTTCAAGAAGGCTCCGCGTTCGGCGATCGTCACGGCGATGGGCAAGCGCCTGGTCGCGGTCGGCTGCTCGGCGTACACGTCCGGCCCGGGCCCGCAGTGGACCGAGGCCGACCGCAAGTCGTATGCGAAGTGGCAGCGGAAGCAGGGGTACGCCGGCGCGGCCGCCGACGGCTGGCCCGGGGCCGCCTCGTGGGCCGCACTCAAGGTCCCGTACGTCATGGAGGGCTGACCCATGAAGGACACCAGCAAGCGCACTGCCCGCACGGTGCTCCAGACCGCGCTCGGCATCGCGGTCGTCCTGCCGGCCGTCGTCGACGCGTCCGGCGTTCCCGCAGCCCTCCCGTGGGTCGCCGGGTCACTCGCGGTCGCGGGAGGCTTCGCCCGGGTCATGGCCGTCCCCGGCGTCCAGGCGCTTCTTCCCGGTTGGCTGCGCACGGCCGACGGAGGCAGGGACGAGGACCTCCGGGCGGCGCTGAAACGCTCGCATGAAGGCGGTGGCGGGTGACTGTCCCGGAGGCCTCCGTGGCCGTCGAGCTGGAGCGCCTCCGCGGCACGGTCGCCACCGGTTTCGCGCGGGTCGAGGGCAGTCTTTCGGTCCTCGTCGAGAGGTCGGACCGCAACGAACGCGACCTGGCGCAGCTGCGTCTGGACACCCAGAAGGAGCTCGACGAGGTCCGCGCCGAGGTCGAGGCCCTGAAGAGAAACCGGTGGCCGGCGGCCGCCGTTGGCATGCTCACCGGCGCGGTGGGCGCTGCCACCGGATTACTAGCCCTGCTCACCCGCTGACACACGACGCCCCCTGTACGGCCTCACGCGGGCTGCACAGGGGGCGACTGTGTGGTTGCTGTGAGCTATTTAGGTAAACCTTCGCTCATGGCGTAGCAGTTCGCTTGGCAGCCCGAAACGCTAGACACTACATTGGACAGAAAAGGGCATCATAATCGCGAACATGCAGTTCAAAGGCATATTCGATCACCGTTGTCGGGAGCGGAAATGCGGGCATACGAGAGGACTCACCCATGGATCACCTTCCAGCTTGACCTGCGGGGCCTGGACCATGAGGCGTGGCTTCTGCTTGGCGAGGCGGTCTCCAAGCTGGAACACATCGCGGGAGTTCCGCTGCAGCCGGACGTCGCGGCCGAACTTAACTACGTGTACCTGACGAAGGGGGCGCACGCCACGACCCAGATCGAGGGCAACACCCTGTCGGAGGACCAGGTCAGGCGTCGCGTCGACCATGACCTGAAACTCCCCCCGTCCCAGGAGTACCTCGGGCAGGAGGTGGACAACGTTCTCGCTGGCTACAACCGGATCGTGGACGAGGTGGCCGAGAACACCCCGCTTGACCTCACCCTTGAGCGGATCTGTGAGTTCAACCGAATTGTCCTCGCAGACCTGCCGGTGGACGGAGACTCCAAGCCAGGGGAGATCAGGTCCAGCAGCGTCCTCGTCGGCAGCGTCTACCGCGGCGCACCCGCCGAAGACTGCCCCTATCTGATCGAGCGTATGTGTGCCTGGCTGGAAGAGCTGCGCACCACCGATGGGCCGTTGCGGCAGCCTGTTGCTGTCTTGTCGGCGATCATGGCGCACTTGTACATCGCGTGGATTCACCCCTTCGAGGACGGCAACGGCCGCACCGCGCGCCTGATCGAGTATCAGATGACGGTGCGGGCCGGAGCCCCCACCGTCGCGGCACACGTACTGGCTGACCACTACAACAAGACACGAGCCGACTACTACAGGCAGCTTCGACGTACGAGCCGGGAACCGTATGACGTAACCGGGTTCGTGAAGTACGCACTGCAAGGCCTGGTTGACGGACTGCGGCAGCAGATCAGTGACATCCAGGGGCAGCAGATGGACGTCACATGGCGGAACTTCGTCCACGAGGCGTTCCACGACAAGTCCACGCCCGCCTGCGCCCGCCAACGGCGACTGCTGCTGAGCCTGCCGGTGGGACAGTGGACTTCGCGGGCTGACCTCAGGGGCCTCACCCCTGCGCTCGCCGAGGCGTACGCGGGGCGAGAGGACAAGACCGTCTCCCGCGACATAAACGCTCTCAAGGGCATGGGTCTGATCATCGCCAGCGGCCACGGGACAACCTTGCGGATCGCACCGCGGACCGCGCTGCTGAAGGCGTTCATGCCCCTTGTGGCGGAGCAGCAGGACTGAAAGTGAGCGATGCCCCCTGTACGGCCCCACCCGGGCCGTACAGGGGGCCTTTCGTCATGCCCGGTTACCCTGCGGGCATGATTCGCGCAGTGGTTTTCGACGTCGGTGAGTGCCTCGTGGACGAGACTCGTGAGTACGGCACTTGGGCCGACTGGCTCGGCGTTCCCCGCCACACTTTCGCCGCCGTGTTCGGCGCGGTCATCGCGCAGGGCCGCGACTACCGAGACACCTTTCAGGAGTTCCAGCCCGGGTTCGACCTCTACGCGGAACGCGAGCGCCGCGCCGAGGCCGGGCGGCCGGAGCACTTCGGCGAGGCCGACCTCTACCCGGACGTCCGACCTGCACTGACACAGCTCCGTGCGGAGGGCCTGTGGCTGGGCATCGCCGGGAACCAGACGGTCCGCGCGGGGAAGATCCTGCGCGAACTGTTCACCGACGACGTCGACCTGATCGGCACCTCCGACGACTGGGGCGCGAGCAAGCCGGACCTCGCGTTCTTCGGCCGCGTCGCCGAGGTCGTCCCGTTCTCGGCTGAGGAGATCCTCTACGTCGGGGACCGGGTCGACAACGACCTCCGCCCGGCCGTTGCCGCGGGTATGCCGACCGCGCTGGTGCGCCGCGGCCCGTGGGCGACGATCCAGTGGAACACCCAGGAAGCGAAGGAACTCCCCACCTTCCGGGTGGAGAGCCTCCGCGAACTGTCCGGGCTGATCGCCAAGTTCAACGAGACAAGGCGCTGACCGTCGTCCCCCACCCGTACAGCCGGTCGTCGAGCTCGCGCACGCATGCCTTGTGCTGGTGCGGCGTCAGCTGCCGACGCACCTCCCGCACGCGATCCATGCCCATTGCGTACCAGGTCCGCTCCAGCTGATCGAGCGCTTGGACCGCGTGCGCGCATGCGGCCTCGGGGTCACCGGCCGTGGCTTCGACGGCGGCCAGGTCCCCCAGAATGACGCTGCGCTGCTTCTCCTCGGTGGACTCCAGCGCGTCGAGGACAGCGAGGAGAGTGGTGCGGGCCTGCGGCAGGTGCCCGGCCTTCAGCTGAGTGTTGCCCTTGAACGCGGCAAGTCGGACCGGGGAGAACCAGTCCAGCCAGTTCGGGCTCTCGTGCTCGCTGCCCGCCTCAAGCACGCCCTCGGCGTGCCCGATCAGGTGCAGGGCGGTGCGCGTGTGTCCGCACCTGGTCTCGCACTCGGCCTCGACGGCGTCCAGCCACGCGAGGAGCTCGGCCGAGGCCGGGCCGCGACGGGCGTAGGTGCGGGCGGCGACCATCCGCTCGACGGCCGCGTCCCGGTCGCCCGTCCATGCGGGGATGAACGCGGTGTGCGCGAGGACGGCTGCGCCCATGAGCGCGTCGTCGGCTTCGCCTGCGGCCTGGAGCGCGCGGAGCAGTGTCTGCTGCGCGCGTAGGGCGTCGCGCAGGTCGAAGAATTCGATCCGTCCGGCGAGCAGCCACGTCTCGGCGAGGGCGGACGCGACTCGCTGCCTGGTCTGTCCGGCGGTTTCCGGGAGCAGAGCACAGCCGAGGGCGGCGTGAGAAAGCGCGGCCGGGTGCAGGGTGGCCGGCGCGACGGACCAGTACAGGCGTCGGTGTGAGCGCGTCACGGCCTCGAAGTCCGCAGCGACCGAGGCGGGTTGGACGGCCACGGCCTGGGTGGGGACGGCGGCGAGGCCTACGGCGGCAGCCGTCGCCGCGAGGACCGTACGACGGGCGCGGTCCGCAGTGCTGCCGCCGGGAGGGGTGAATCCGAGCGCCTCCAGATCCTGTCCGAGGAGCCGGGTGAGAGCCTGACCCACCTCGGCCTGCGGCCACGGCGGATTGTCGGACTCCCACCGACGGACCTGCCGGACGCCCGCCTTGAGGGCGTCGGCGAGGGCCTGTTGAGAGTGGTAGCCGGCCGCTACACGAGCGGACTTGAGGCGGGTGTTGCCTGCGGGCCGTGCCACTGCTGCACCTCCGTGTCGAGCACTGCGTCAAGTGTCGCCGGAAGCCCTTGTTCTGGCCAGCATTTACCCGCACACCCTATAAAAAGTCCTCTTTGGGGCGGCAGAAAGCCCTCTCGAAGTCCTCGAAATCGCGATATGCAAGGGCCAATCTTGACTGCATCTGAACCTCACAGGCTGCCGAGGAGCCATGATGCCGAGCACACAATTGCCGTCCGCCGGAGGGTGCACCCTGCAAGATGCCGGACGAGAGTGGGACGCCATCCGTGTACCGCGTCAGACCGGACTCGCTGCGATGGGCATCCTCGGTCCGTGCTGTGGTGCTGTCGTCGAGTCAGGTGACTCCCGCTCGGTCCTGTACTTCTTCGTGCCCCGCGGGACGGCGAACGGCTGGGAACTGGAGAACGCGAAGGTGCTCAGCTGCGGCAGCTCGGTGGCGATTCCTCCACCCCGTCGGACGCAGGGGCCGGGCCCGCACTGGCGCATGTGCCCGGGCGAGGGCCGACTTCTCACCGATGCGGAGGCTCTGCGCGCCGCTCTCGGGGACGCGTTCGGCCCGCGGCTCGGTGAGGAGCAGGCAGGATGAGGGGCGCGGGGAAGCGCCAGGTCCGCGCCTACCGGGCTGACAGTCGATACCGAGCTCTGCTGGATCACTGTCTCGGCTGTCAGGAGTGCCGGGCCGATACAGCGAAGGTGTGTCCGGAAGCCGGCACGTTGCGAAGTGCGTGGCAGCGTGCGCGAGGAGGCGAGACCGTATGAACGCCGGATCCCGGCCCGAGCCCGCCAGTCTTGAGCGGCCCCGGCCGGTACCTGGATGCGTAACCTGCGCGGCCCTGGCCCAGCAGCGGGCGGCCGCAGCCGCCGCGGGCGACTACTCCAGAGTGTCGGACTGCGACGTCCGCCTGCGCCGCCATCCGCACGAGCATAATTAGTTGCTTCGTGCATCGGTTGCCTGGTGCATCGGTTGGCTGGTACATCTGTTGTGTGCAGAACGAGGACCGCATCCTGGCGGTGCGCGCTCACGCTCGCCGTGTGACGCGTGAGCTGGGGTTCATGGAGCAGACGCTTGCCGCGACGCCCTATCCGCCGTCGACCGTGCACGCGCTGATCGAGATCGATCGCACGCCCGGGATCACGGCCGCCGAACTCGCGGACGAGCTGCTGCTGGATCGTTCGACCGTGAGCCGGCTGCTGCGCAGGCTGGTCGACGCCGACGAGATCCGTGAGGATCTGGGTGAGACGGACCGCCGGCACAAGACGCTGTCGTTGACGGGCAAGGGGCGGCAGACCGTCCGCGCGATCCATCGGCACGGAACGGCTCAGGTGGAGAGTGCGTTCGCGCACCTCGCGGAGCCGGAACAGGAGGCGGTGCGGCGTGGTCTGCGTACCTATGCCGAGGCTCTGGTGCACAGCCGCCTGGGGCATCCGTTGCCCGGTTCCCGGGCGGCGATCGAGGTGGACACGGAGCTGCGGCCGGGCGACGTGGGGCAGATCGCCGTCCTGCATGCGCGGGAGTACGCCGAGATCGCGGGCTTCGGCGTCGCGTTCGAAGCGGTGGTCGCCGGGGACCTCGCCGAGTTCGTCAGGCGCGACGACCCGGCCGACCGGATCTGGATCGCCCGCGACGAGGACGGCACGGTCGTCGGCTCGATCGCCGTCGAGCTGTCCCACGGCCCGCGTGAGGCGCACCTGCGCTGGTTCCTGGTCGGCCGGGCGGCTCGCGGCACAGGCCTCGGACGGCGACTGCTGAACGATGCGGTGGCCTACTGCGACGCCGGCGGTGCCGAGGCGACGGCGCTGTGGACGTTCCAGGGGCTCGACACGGCCCGCGCGATGTACGAGAAGCACGGCTTCGCGCTGGTCTCGGAGCAGTCCGGAGACCGTTGGGGAAACACCGTCGTCGAGCAGTTGTTCCGACGCCCGGCCCGCGCCGGTCTGTCGAGTACCTGAGGCTCGCGGCCACGCGTCAGCAGGCGTCGTACTTCCAGGCGTCGCCCTCCAGGGTCCACGGCTGCGCCTGCTGGTCGAACTTGGGCAGGCCCTGCACCTTGTAGGCGACCCGGGCCAGCGTGCCCGACACCTGGGCCGTGATGTCCGTCGCCGGGTGGTCCTCGCCGTAGTCGACGTTCGCCTGCTCGACGACGCCGGCGTACGCCTCCTTGGTCGTCTGCTCGGCGCAGCGGGTGGAGAGCATGCCGTACGCGGTGTCGGCGTCGGCGGCGAAGTACGCGGCGGTGTAGACGGCGACGGCCGCCTTCAGGTCGTCGCCCTCGTGCTCGGCCGGGACGCTGACGGTGGGCTCGGCCGCGGGTGTCCCCGAGTCGTTGGCCGGGGCCGGGTCGTCGCCTTGCGAGGAGCAGGCGGTGAGCACGAGGAGCGCGGCGGTGAGTGTGCCGGCGGCGCGGATGCGCATGTGTTCCCCCACGGACAGAGCGGTCTGAAGGGGGCATCGTGCCATGGGAGGTCCGGCGGCGGGAGGGGACCCTACTCGTGCGCGTGCTTGAGGTTCATGCGGGCCTCGACCCGGTCCGGGGCTGCGATCTCCGCCCAGTAGCGGTGGCAGGACACGAAGACCGCGAGTTCGTGTTCGCGCTGTCGGAGCTTCTCCACCTCGGCCTGTTCGTCGGCCGTCCAGCCGGGGGAGGCGGGGCGCTCGGTCTTGCGCCAGCCGGTGTCGTCGCTGAAGCCGTCCAGGGGCTCCACCGACCAGGGGAGCCGCTTCAGCAAGGCCGACAGCTCGGCCCGGACCTGGTGCAGCTCCTCCTGACCGGCGCGCAGGTCGCTGGGAAAGTCATAGGTCTTGGCCACACGGCAATGGTACGCCTGTTCGAATTTGGGTGGCGAGCTCCTTCGGGGTGTTCGTGTGAACGTATGTTCGAGCAGGGGCGGTGGATCTCAGCTGTCGGTGCGGGCCCGGTCGAGGATCGCCACGCCCAGTCGGTCCGTGAGCTGCGGGTCTCCGTTGAGGCGGTGGACGACAACCCAACTGCCGTCGGGCATCGCCCCGGCGAAGAGCGAGGCGTCGCGGGTCGCGCCGTTGTGCCAGAGCAGCGGGCCGGCCGTCGCCCAGGAGGGTGCCGGATCTCCCAGCCGCCGTTCCACCAGGAGCCGTACGACCAGGTCGGCCACGGCTCGCGGAGTGGCCCACAGGCCGCCCGCCGGCAGGATCGCGCCGTCCATCGTCCACGGGCGGCGCGCTCTGCCGAACAGGCCCGGGGCCTGGAGGCAGCGTGCCGGGTCGGGGCGCGCCGTCATCTCCGTGACGTCCAGCGGGCGCAGCACGTATGCCGTCGCCAGCTCCTCGTACGCCGTGCCGGACGCGGCGGCCAGGGCCGCGCCGAGGAGCGCGTAGCCGAAGTTGGAGTACTCCTCCTCCTGGCCCGGGGGGCGGGTGACGAGCGTGGCGAGCCGGGGGAGGAGAGCGTGCAGCGCGGAGTCGTCGAACGGGGCGTACGGGTCGCGGCGGGGGAGGCGGACGGGCGGCAGACGCGGGAGGCCGGAGGTGTGCTCGGCCAGGTGCCGCAGGGTGATGCCGGTGCCGGGGGACGCAGTGGGCAGCAGGCGCTCGACGGGGTCGTCGAGGCCGAGGACTCCGGCCGCCGCCATCCGGATCAGCGCCGTGCCGGTGACGACCTTGGTGAGCGACGCGATCGGGACGTAGCGGTCGACCGCGTGCCCGTCGCTCAGGGCGGGCGGGGTCGCGTGGGTGAGGACACAGGTCGGGATGCGACGACGCATGACGGCCTCTGACTCCTTTCGTTCCATGGGTGGTGCTGTCCCGACGTTACGGGGGCGGACCCGATTGTCAGACCCTCGCTCTACCGTGGGCGCATGGATCTCAACGGTGTGGACCAAGTGCGGCTGGTGCCCTGGTCGGAGGGTGACTTCTGGTTGCTGGAGCGGACCAACAGCCCCGAGATGACCAAGCACTTGGGCGGGCCGGAGAGCGAGGAGAAGCTCACCGACCGGCATCGGCGGTATGTCGAGCCGTTCAACGGGTGCATGTACCGGGTCACGCTCGCCGACGGCGGGGAGACCGTCGGCTCGATCGGCTACTGGGAGCGCGAGTGGCGGGACGGGACGGTGTGGGAGACGGGCTGGGGGATCCTGCCCGAGTTCCAGGGCAGAGCCCTCGCGGCGCAGGCCGCCCGCGCGCTCGTCGACGTCGTACGGGAGACCGGCGGGCACCCGGCCCTGCACGCCTTCCCCAAGGTGGACCATCCCGCGTCCAACGGGGTGTGCCGCAAGGCCGGGTTCACGCTGCTCGGGCAGGTCGAGCTGGAGTACCCGAAGGGGAACCCGATCACATCCAACGACTGGTACGTCGACCTGCGCACCGGTCCCTGAGAAGCGGTGTCCGTCTGCCGGGTGGTTGCTGCCTGCCGGGTGGTTTCTGCCTACCGGGTGGTGTCCGGCTACGAAGGCGTGTCCGCCAGCTCCCTCACCAGGCGCGCCGTCACCGGCGTCGGCACGCCGTGCCGTTCGGCCGCGCGCAGCAACGCCCCGCCGATGGCGTCGAGTTCGAGAGGGCGGCCCGCCTCGGCGTCGCGCTGCATCGAGGACTTGGCGGTGGCGGCGAACGCGTCGTACCGGGCGAGTGCCTGTGCGGGGTCGGCGGGGGCGCCGCAGGCGGTGCTGACCGCGGCGCTCTCCTCGACCAGCGCGGTCAGCTCCGCGCGGTGCCGGGTGCGGATCTCGCCGAGCGGCAGACCGTGCCAGGTGGTGAGCAGGGCGAAGGGCGCGAGGAACGCCATCTTGGCCCACAGCGCGGCCGTCTCGTCCGGCAGGACGCGCACGGTCGGGCCGGCCGCCGTCAGCGCCCGCGCGAGCGCGTCGAGGCGGGGGCGCGGCACGGCGTCGCCGGTCAGGTCGATCTCCGCGAAGGCGCTCCCGTGCTCGATCACGCCCGGGGCGACCCGGGTCGACTCGACGCGGATGACGGCCGGGGCCACCCGGTCCGGGCGGTGGTGCGTGCGCAGGACGGCCGGGTGCTCGACGCCGTTCAGGAACGGCACGAGGAGAGTGTCCTCGCCGAGAGCGGAGGCCGGGATGCGCGTCAGCGCCGCGTCGAGGGCGGTGTGCTTGACGGCGATCAGGACCGCGTCGACCGGGGCGCGCAGCTCGGTGTCCGCGTCCACCCGAGCGGTGAACTCGCCGAACGGCGTGCTGCGGACGCGGATGCCGTCGGTGCGCAGGGTCGCGGCCGTGTCCTCGCCGGCCAGGCAGATCACCTGGTGGCCGGCCCGGGACAGCAGGGCCGCGAGCAGGCCGCCCACCCCGCCGGGGCCGAGGACGGCAACGGTGCGTATGTCGTTCGTCATGATGCTGTTGATCCTCTCGTCGGTCGACCCCGCGGGTGCGGTGGCCGCCTCTGAAGTGATCATGGCATGTGACCGGGAGACGCAGAGGGAGTCCCAGAGGGAATCTCTGTGGGAACCGGAACGGGAATCGGAACGGGAATCGGAACGGGAAGCGGAGAGGGAGACTGGGGACATGTGCCGGAGTATCAAGACGCTTCGTCCGCCCGCGTTGCCCGAGGAGGCGACGGAGGACGAGATTCGCGCCGCAGCGCTGCAGTACGTCCGTAAGGTGTCCGGCTTCCGGGCGCCGGCCGAGCACAACCGGGAGGTGTTCGAGAGGGCGGTCGAGGTCATCGCCGCGGCCACCGCCGAACTGTTGGACGGCCTGGAGGTGCGCGGCTCGGGCCGCAGCGTGGCGGCCGGCGCGTAGCGCGTAGCGCCTGGGGACCCCAGAGACAGGGGCAGGCGCAGGAGCAGGAGGCAGGGGCGGACCCGGGACCGGGCCCGCTACGCCGGCTGTCTGCGCATCACGTACCCCGCGCCCGCCCCCGCGCCGACCAGCGCGAGCACCGACACGCCCGTCGCCAGCCAGGTCGTGCCGAGCCAGTGGGCGCCGAAGTAGCCGAGGGCGGCGCTGTAGGCCGCCCAGGACAGGCCGGCCAGTGCGGACCAGGGGAGGAACTCGCGGGGGCGGCGGTGGGCCGTGCCCGCGATGAGGGAGACGACGGAACGGCCGGCCGGGGCGAAGCGGGCCAGCACGACCAGCGCGCCGCCGCCGCGGGCCAGGGCCTCGCCGAGACGTTCCTGCGCGGTGGTCAGCCGACGGGAACGGGCGATCGCGCGGTCCAGGCGCTCACCGCCGCGCCAGGCCAGCCGGTAGGCCACCAGGTCGCCCAGCACGGAGGCCGTCGTCGCGGAGAGGATCAGGACCATGATGTCCGGGACGTCGTGCGGGACCTGGCCGGCCACCGCGCCCGAGCCCGCCGCCGCGGCCGTCGCCGCCGTGATGACGAGCACGCCGCTGGGCAGTACCGGAAGGAACACGTCGAGGAGGACCGACAGGCCCACCACCGCGTAGATCCAGGGGCTGCCGAACAACGCCCCCACACTCTCGAACACCGCAGACTCCCCGTGTCTCCCCCGTGGCGACCCGACCGTGCCGCTGTGTCGCGGGGGAGCGGCAGGTGCGGCCAATGACAGCCATACAGCGTACGCCCGGGGTGTGACAGCAGGATCACGGGGGCTCGTATGTTCGGCGCGGCTCGTTCACCTGCGGGTGATCCGCCTTGCGGTGCGCGACCTGCACGCACCGCAAGGCGGATCGGCCGTCGGGTCAGGCGTTGACCGTGGCCTTCTGTGCCGTCGGCGTCCGTTCCGCGGCCGTGCGACGGCCCGAGAACAGACGGTCCAGGCCGAGTGCCCCGGAGCCGGTGAAGATCAGCAGCAGGAAGGCCCAGCAGAACATCGCGGAGGCCTCGCCGCCGTTCTCCATCGGCCACAGGGCGCTGGGCTGGTGCACGTCGAAGTAGGCGTACGCCATGGAGCCCGAGGCGAGGAACGCGGCGGCCCGGGTGCCCAGGCCCAGCAGGACCAGGCTGCCGCAGACGAGCTGGATCACGGCCGCGTACCAGCCGGGCCAGGCACCGGCGTCGACGGTGCCGCCGTCGGTGCCCGCGGCGCCGCCGAGGACGCCGAAGAGGGAGGCCGCGCCATGGCAGGCGAAGAGCAGGCCTACGACGATGCGGAAGACGCCGACCGCATAGGGCTGTGCGGTATCGAGCTGTGCGGTGTTGAGGCGAGCAGGCATGTGGGGGTGCTCCTTCGGTGTCGGTCGTTGGGGGCGGCGGTACCGAATGAGCGACACACGTTAGGCGGACCTAATCAATGCTTGCAAGTTCAACTTTTGGCCACTGATCGGATTCCGTTTTCATCCCCGCCTCCCGGATCGCCGCACGTAGGACGGCCCTCGCGACCGCGTCCGCATCCGAAAGCGTGACCGAATCCACCCCTGGGCGCGCGCCCGCCGCGGTGACCCAGTGCACGCCCTCCGTCGGCACCCCGAAGGCGAACCTCCTTGCATGTGACCGGCCCTGACGATCGATCAGATGGTAGGGGCGCTGCGTTACGTCCAGCCCCCCGGTCACGTAACCGTCCACCGTGTGCGGACGGCACTGCCCGGTCTTCAGCAGCCGGGCCAGCAGGCCGTCGGCGGTGCGGCGGACGTCCGGTTCCGGGAGCCGCGCCTCGACGAGCGTCGTGACCCGGACCGCCGAGCCCGGCACCTCCGGCGAGTGCGCAAGCCAGGCCCCGTCCTCCTCGCGCACCTCCAGCCGGGGGCCGAGCACCTCCACCACCCCCGCCGCCACCAGGGCCGCCAGCTCCTCGATGCGGCGGCGCGGCGGTCCGATGGACAGGAAGGCGTTGAGCGGGGTGTACCAGCGGTCCAGATGGTCCCGGCGGGACGGGCCGGCCAGACCGGCGTGGTCGACGATCAGCCGCAGCTCGTTGCGCAGGTCGCGCAGCACGTCCAGGGCCGCCTTCGAGGGCCCCTCCACATTGCCCCGGGCGGCGTCCTCGGCGTCCCTGCGCAGATACGCCAGCAGCCAGTCCCGCCACTGCCCCGGATGCGCGAACCGCCGTTCCGTATACGGCCGGGAGATCCGGTCCCAGCTCCAGCGGTCCGCCTCCGGCACCCCGAACTCGTCCAGCAGCAGGGCCTCTCGGGGGTCGCGGTGCGGGACGGCGAGGAAACGGTCGGCGAGGAAACGGCCGGCGTGGAAACGGCCGGCGGGTCCGGGGCGGTCCGTCAGGGCCGTGTAGTAGACCGTCTCGACCTCCTTCGCCACCAACGGCCATATCTCGGCCAGGAAGTCGGGCGCCTCGCCGGAGTCCGCGCGCTTGCGGAAGCCCGCGATCACCTCCGGGGTGAGGACCAGCGGGGTGTGACGGCCGTACGGCCCCTTGGCGTTGTCGCCGCGCGCCTGGTACGGGACGCCGCGCCGGGAACCGGCGTACAGCCGGGGCTCGTGACCGGAGGGTATGTAGCGCAGGGCCCGGCCGGCGCCGGTGTGCCCGGCGCCGCCGGCGTCGGGGACGAAGCGGCCGCCCCGGCCGGTGGTCAGCAGGGCCATGTGGTCGAAGAAGTTCAGGCCGAGCCCGCGCAGCAGCACCGGTTTGCCCGGCGCGAGGGCGGAGAGGTCGACGTCGGCCGGGTTGGCGGGCGGGACATGGCGCAGGCCGTGCCGTTCGGCGTAGGCGGTGTGGCGCTGCTGGGCGCAGTCGGCGGCCACCGGCAGATGCCCCTGGGCGAGGACGACGGCGGAGACGCCGAGCAGGACGCGGCCGTCGTCCAGGGTGAGGACCTGACGGCCGTCGGCGGCGTCGTCGAGCCGGAGCGCGCGGGCCGCGTGCGTCTCGACGCGGATCGAGGGCGGGGCCTGGCGCACGGTCCGCGCGAACACCCACTCCAGGTAGCGGCCGTAGTGCGCGCGGGTCGGGTACTCGTCCGGGCCCAGCGCGCCGCGCGCCCACGCGTGCAGACTCGGGCCCGGACGGATCGGGCCCGCGCAGTCCACGCTGTCGTCGGTGAACAGGGTCACCTGCGAGGCCACGGTGTTCATCAGCAGCTCCCGCGACTGTGCGGTGCGCCAGACGCGGCCCGGCCCCGGCGGGTCGGGATCGACGACATGGACCGTCAGGCGCGCCCCGGGCGGCAGGAGTTCGGGCGCGGAGGCGCAGAGGCGTTCCAGGACGCTGGTGCCGCGCGGCCCGGCGCCGACGAGGGCGACGGAGACGTCGATGGCGGCGGCGCCGGCTGTGTGTTCCGCGTTCACTGAGGGCAAGGGGGTGACTCCCGGGCGTGTGGGGCGCGATGGAGCTGCCCGTCCACGAGGCCGTGCGAGGCCGTGCGAGGCCGTGCGGGAAGCGGACGGACTGCCTCATCATGCCTCTCCCGAACTCTTCGAGCACGGGGGTGCCCCGCGTTCCCGGAAGCCAACGCGGGCCCCACGCGCCCCAGTTGTCCCGTTGTTTCCCCGCGGTCGTCCCGTCGCCGTCCGGATCAGGGGGTGAGGTCGGACTCGTGGACGGTGGCCAGCATGCCGTCGGCCCGCGCCTGCTGCAGCCGCAGCCGGGCCGAACGCCCGTGCAGGGTCAGCGACATGAGCTGGTTGCCGAACCACGGTCCGCCCGTCTTCCGCCAGTCGACGGGTGGCCGCGGACAGCGGCCGTGCCGGGCGAACCGACGGCCCAGCGCCCGGGCCGCGGCACTCCAGCCGAAGCGGAAGCCCGCCCTTATCGACAGCGGTATGGCGTTGTGCACGGGGGAGCAGGTGAGCTGCAGCACACGCGCGTCGGGACCGGTCCCCTCGGGCCAGCGGGGCTCGGCCACATACGCGTGGTGCACGTCCCCGGACAGCACGAGCACGCTCGCCGGGGCCTGCGCCCCGGTGGCCGCCCCGCTGCCCGCCTCGGCGATCAGCGCCGTCAGCGCGGCGAAGGACGTCGGAAAGGCCGCCCAGTGCTCCAGGTCCGCCGCCCGGCGCAGCTTCTCCCCGAACCGGGCCCAGCGCGGGCCGCGCTCGCCCCGGCACAGGGCCGCGTCCCAGGCCTCGGCGTCGTGCACCAGCTGCGGCAGCAGCCAGGGCAGCGAGGTGCCGATCAGCAGGTGGTCGTAGGAGCCGGGACGGTCGAGGGCCTGTGTGCGCAGCCATGCCTGTTCGCCGGGGTCGAGCATCGAGCGCCCGCCCTCGTCGAGGACCCGCGCGGCCCGGGTGTCGACCATCAGCAGCCGTACCCGTCCGAAGTCGCGCCGGTAGCTCCACCGCACGGACGCCGGGTCCGCGTCCGCCCGGCAGGCGAAGGCGCGCAGCACGTCGGTGCCGTCGGGGGTGTCGCGGACGGCGGCGTAGAGCGGGTCGGCGGCCAGCTCGGCCGGGGTGAGGTTGCCGAGGTGCTGGTGCACCCAGTACGACATCAGGCCGCTCAGGATCCGCTCGCGCCACCAGGGCGTGGCCCGCATGTCCGCCAGCCAGGCGGCGGAGGTGTTCCAGTCGTCGATGACGTCATGGTCGTCGAAGACCATGCAGCTGGGCACGGTGGACAGCAGCCAGCGCACCTCGGGGTCGAGCCAGGACTCGTAGTACAGCCAGGTGTACTCCTCGAAGTCCGCGACCTCGGCGCCCGGCGGATCGGCGAGGCCGCGGCGGGCGGCGATCCGCTCCCTGGTGCTGTCGGACACCTCGTCGGCGTACACCTGGTCGCCCAACAGCAGCAGGACGTCGGGTCGTTCGGCCGTCGGGTCGGCGGCGAGGCGGGCGGCCAGGCTGTCCAGGGCGTCGGGGCCGACGGGGTCGTGGTCGTCGGCCGGGGGCGCGGCCCAGCGGCAGGAGCCGAAGGTCACGCGGACCTCGCCGTCGCCGTCGGGCGGGGTGCGGATGACCGAGGGCGGGAAGGGGGAGTCGGGCGGCGGCCAGACGAGCGCGCCGTCGAGGAGGACCTCGTACGCCGTCGTCGTGCCCGCGGTCAGGCCGCTGACCTGGACCAGGGCGTAGTGATGGCCCGCGACCTGGAAGGTGCGGGCCGTGCCGGCGGCGCCGTCCGCGCAGCGCACCTCGGCGGCGCACGGACGGCTCGCCTCGACCCAGACGGTCGCGGACGAGCCGTCGGCGTACCTCAGCAGTGGTCCCAGCCGCAGTCCGGCCACGTGATCGCCCTCCTCCGTCGCCCCGTACGGTACGGAACGACGGAGGCTTGCGGGGAGATCCCGGCGGCTACGGATCGATCAGCTTCCGTGAACGCCGATCAGCAGCTGGCGAGGTAGCTCGTCAGCGCGCTCTTCTCGGCGGAGTCGACCGAGAGGTCGTAGTAGTACTTCACCTGGACCCAGGCGCGGACGTAGGTGCAGCGGTAGGAGGTGACCGACGGCATCCACTCGGCCGGGTCCTGGTCGCTCTTCGACTGGTTCACGTTGTCCGTGACGGCGATGAGCTGCGGGCGGGTCAGGTCGTTGGCGAAGTTCTGCCGCTGGGTGGAGGTCCAGCTGTCGGCGCCGGAGTCCCAGGCCTCGGCCAGCGGGACCAGGTGGTCGATGTCGAGGTCGGAGGCGGCGGTCCAGGTGGCGCCGTCGTAGGGGGAGTACCAGGTGCCGCTGGTGGCGGCGCAGGCGGAGCTGGTGACGACGTTCGTACCGTCCCGCTTCAGGACCGTCTCACGGGTGTTGCAGGTGCCGGAGATGGTGATCCAGTGGTTGAACAGGTCGCGGTCGTAGCCGGTGCGGTCCTCGGTCGCCACGGTGAGCGAGGCGAGGTAGGTGCGGGCGGTGGCGGCGCTGACCGGGGTGGGGAGGGCGGCGGAGGCGGTCGGGGAGGTGAAAAGCCCGACCGAGGCTATGAGGCCGGTGAGAGCGGCGAGTATGCTCAGCCGTCCACGCGCGTAGAACTTCGACATGCGAACTCCATGGGGGATGCGGGGTGTTGGAGCGCGAGCGTTCGAATGCTCGCGGTGCCGAGTTGCGGGGAGATGAGCGCTCGGTAAGAAACTAATGACGCGTGCATGACACGACAAGGTTTATCGCAGAACGATCTCGTACAATGGGGAGCGCAGAAGGGGAGTAGCTCTTCGCCGGACCGTCGACATACTGCTCAGCTCGTCTGAGCCGGCGCCCGGAGGCAGACCCGTCGTACGGGTCGGCCAGCGAGACCTTCGGCAAGCAGTGCACGCCCGTGCCCTACGGCACGGGTGACTTGTGTGCTGCCGTGCCGAGGTGTCTTTGTGCGAAGTATGTGAGGTACTGCACTCTCGGTGGGGCGGCCCCGACCGATTGAGGAACCTTGATCAGCATCACCGTCACGGCGCTCGTCTTCGGCGTCGTCTTCCTGGCCGAGCTGCCGGACAAGACCGCCCTCGCCGGCCTCGTCCTCGGCACCCGCTATCGCGCCTCCTATGTCTTCGCGGGCGTCGCCGCCGCCTTCACGCTGCATGTCGTGCTGGCCGTCGCCGCGGGCAGCGTGCTCACGCTGCTGCCGCAGCAGATCCTGCACGCGCTGACGGGCGTGCTGTTCCTGGGCGGCGCCGCGGTGCTGCTGCTGAAGAAGGACGAGGGCGACGAGGAGGTCCGGCGGCCCGAGGACCAGTCGTTCTGGAAGGTCGCGGGCGCGGGCTTCATGCTGATCCTCGTCGCCGAGTTCGGCGATCTCACCCAGATCATGACGGCCAACCTCGCCGCCCGCTACGACGACCCGCTTTCCGTCGGCCTCGGCGCGGTGCTGGCGCTGTGGGCGGTGGCCGGACTCGGCATCGTCGGTGGAAAGGCCCTGATGAAGCGAGTACCGCTGAAGCTGATCACCCGGATCGCGGCCCTGCTGATGCTGGCGCTGGGCGTGTGGAGCCTGTGGGAGGCGATCGCGGGCTGAGCCGGGCCTGCGGCGCGGGCTGAGTCGGGCCTGCGCGTGCGCCCGAGGCGGCCCGGGGGAGCTGAACGGCGGGTGAACGGTTTCCGGACCTTTCCCGGTGGGGTGGCGGTCGGACCGGATTATTTTGTACCGTGGGGAAACAAAGTGGCTCCCGCCCGTTTTCCCTGACCGGCGGGCGGGGCCGCCTTGTTCTCTTCCCGGCCGCCTCGTCCCTTCTCACCTGGAGCTGCCTGATGCCGGTCCTGACCGCCCGCGCCCTCCTGCTCGACATGGACGGCACCCTCGTGAACTCCGACGCCGTCGTCGAGCGGGTCTGGCGGCGCTGGGCCGACGCGCACGGGCTCGACGGGGACGAGGTCATGAAGGTCGTCCACGGCCGACAGGGCTACGCCTCGATGGCCGTACTGCTGCCCAGCCGGCCGATGCAGATGAACCTCGCGGACAACGCGCGGATGCTGGCGGAGGAGACCGCCGACCTGGAGGGCGTGGTGCCGGTGCCCGGCGCACCGGAGTTCCTCGCCTCCCTGCGCGGCGTCCCGCACGCGCTGGTCACCTCGGCGGACGTCCCGCTGTCGACGGCCCGGATGGCCGCGGCGGGACTGGACCTCCCGGACGTGCGCGTCACCGCGGAGTCCGTGGGCGCGAGCAAGCCGGACCCGGAAGGGTTCCTGAAGGGCGCGGCCGAGCTGGGGGTCGCCCCGGCGGAGTGCGTGGTCTTCGAGGACTCCGGGGCGGGCATCGAGGCCGGACGCGCCGCCGGGATGCGGGTCGTGGGCGTGGGCCCACGGGCGGCGGTGCACGGACCGGACGCGGTGGTGCGGGATCTGCGGCAGGTGCGGGTGGAGACGGTGGCGGACGGGGTGCGGATCCACCTGGGGTGAGGCGTGCGGGCCGGCCTACGGCTCCTTCGTCTCCGACTCCAGCTTCTCCCGGGTCACCGGTCCGTACACGCCCAGCCCGTCCTCCGTCGTGCCGCGCGCCCACTGGAAGTTGCGCAGGGCGGTCTCGACCTCGCTGCTGAACGTGCCGTCGGCCTCGCCGGTGTAGAGGAACGCCTCGGTCAGCCGCAACTGGAGTTCGGTCACCTCGGCGCCCGTGTCGCCGAGCCGCAGGACGACTCCGGGCGCGGCCTCCTCGCTGTCGTCGGCGCCGTTCTCGGGCCCCGTGGAACTGGTGACGCGAGAGGTCGGCGTGCTCTCGACCGCGTCGGCCGACCGCGACGCCGAGGACGAGGCGCTCGCCTGCGACCTGGACGGCGACGGGCTCTCGCTCTCGGAGGGCGACGGCGAGGCGTCGGAGGCCGACGGAGACGCGGACCGGCTCGCCGACGGCGACCCGGACGACGCGCTCGTGGAGGTGTCGGGCACGGCCGCCCGCACGTCCTTGGGGGCGGCCCCGTCGCGGGTCGGCGTCTCGTAGGAGAACAGTCCGCTGGCGAACCCGGCGGCGGCCAGGACGGCCACGACGGCGGCGGTCGTCGCGATCAGCAGGGCGCGGCGACGGCGCGGGCTGCCCGGCTCCTCGTCGTCGGGGTGCGCGGTGTCGAGGTCGTCCGCCTCGAACAGGCTCAGGTCGCCGGCGCTGGGCGCGAGGCCGGGCGGAGCCAGCGGAGTGGGTAAAGCCGTCGTCGCGTCCGGGGGCGGCGGGCCGGTGGGGTCCACGGCGCGCAGCGGCATCGTCACGTCGGCCGGGACCGTCGGGATCGGCATGGTCACATCGGCGGCGGAGGAAGCCCCGACCCCGATCCCCGCGCCGGCCCCCGCCCCGACTCCTGCCCCGAACCCGGTGTCCGTCCCGGAGGCGCCCGTGCCGTCCAGTTCCACGTACGGCCGTATCCGCAGCGGATCGAAGTCCTCCGCCGCGGCGGCCTCCGCCGTGCGCGTGTCGCGCAGGGTGTCGGCGGCGCGCTGGGCGCAGGCGCAGGACGGGGTGTTGTCGGGCGCGCGCAGTGCCCCGCACTCCGGGCACGGCAGCCCGTACTGCTCGGGTCGCCCTTGTTGCCCCGTCGGATCGATCACTTGTTCGTCCCTCCCCATCCAAACTCCAGAGATTATGCAGATCCTCCACACAGCCGACCGCGCGCGACCCCCGGAATGTCGGATTCCGCCAGGATCCCGAGGGATTACCCTCGGGCGCCCGGAAGGATCACAGCGGCCCCGAACACGGACCGAAGCGGACTCAAGAGGCCATAACGGGTCACACCGATCACGATGAAGGGGTCACCAGAGCCACCAGAGCCGCAGGAGGCATCCATGGCCTTGGACGCGCACAGCAGGACCGCGGATCCACGTCAGGAACACGTGTCCGGAAACGTCCTCGTCTCGATCGGCGCCCTGCTGCTCGGCATGTTCCTCGCCGCCCTCGACCAGACGATCGTGTCGACCGCCCTGCCGACGATCGTCAGCGACCTCGGTGGTATGGAGCATCTGTCCTGGGTGGTCACCGCGTACCTGCTGGCGTCGACGGCCGCGACCCCGCTGTGGGGCAAACTGGGCGACCAGTACGGCCGCAAAAGGCTGTTCCAGATCGCGATCGTCATCTTCCTGATCGGTTCGGCGCTGTGCGGAATGGCGCAAAACATGCCGCAGTTGATCGGCTTCCGCGCGCTCCAGGGCCTGGGCGGCGGCGGGTTGATGGTGCTGTCGATGGCGATCGTCGGCGACATCGTCCCGCCGCGCGACCGCGGCCGCTACCAGGGCCTGTTCGGAGCGGTGTTCGGCGCCACGAGCGTCCTCGGCCCGCTGCTGGGCGGACTGTTCACCGAGGCCCTGAGCTGGCGCTGGGTCTTCTACGTCAACCTGCCCGTCGGCGTCGTCGCCCTCGCCGTCATCGCGACGGTGCTGCGCATCCCGCGCAAGTCGACCAAGCACGTCATCGACTACCTCGGCACCCTCCTCATCGCCTCGGTCGCCACCTGTCTGGTGCTGGTCGCGTCCCTCGGCGGCACCACCTGGGACTGGGGCTCCCCGCAGATCGTCGCACTGGCCGTGCTCGGGGCGCTGCTGGCCGTCGCGTTCGTGGCCGTGGAGCGCCGGGCGGCCGAACCGGTCCTCCCGCTCAAGCTGTTCCGCATCCGCACCTTCACCCTCTCCGCCGTGATCAGCTTCATCGTCGGCTTCGCGATGTTCGGCGCGATGACGTACCTGCCGACCTTCCTCCAGGTGGTGCACGGCGTCTCGCCGACCATGTCCGGAGTGCACATGCTGCCGATGGTGGCGGGCATGCTGCTGTCGTCCACCGGCTCCGGGCAGATCGTCAGCCGCACCGGCCGCTGGAAGGTGTTCCCGGTCGCGGGCACCGCCGTCACCACCCTCGGCCTGCTGCTGCTCCACCAGCTCGACGCACACAGCTCCACGGGCGAGATGAGCACCTGCTTCTTCGTCTTCGGCCTCGGCCTCGGCCTGGTCATGCAGGTGCTGGTGCTGATCGTGCAGAACGCCGTCGGATACGAGGATCTCGGCGTCGCCACCTCCGGCGCGACCTTCTTCCGCTCCATCGGGGCCTCCTTCGGCGTCGCCATCTTCGGGACGGTCTTCGCCGGCCGCCTCGGCGACAAGCTCACCGACGCCTTCCGGGGCGTCCGGCTGCCGTCCGGGGTCTCGGCCGGGACGCTGGAGTCCGACCCACGGGGCATCGCCGACCTGCCGTCCGACCTGCGCCCGCGCGTCCTGGACGCGTACGCCTCCGCCATCACCGACGTCTTCCTGTACGCCGCGCCCGTCGCGCTCCTCGGCTTCGTCCTGGCCTGGTTCCTCAGGGAGGACCCGCTGCGCGGCTCGGTCACCGCCCCCGACGTCACCGAGACCCTCGCCAGCAACCCGGTGGAGCGGTCCTCGTACGACGAGGTGTGCCGGGCGCTGTCGGTCCTCGGCACCCGCGAGGGCCGCCGCGAGATCTACCGGAAGATCACCGCACGGGCCGGCTACGACCTCCACCCGGCCGCGAGCTGGCTGCTGCTGCGGATCAAGCGGTACGGCAGCGTCGAGCCGTCGGTGCTGGCCGAGCGCAGCACCGTCCCGCTGTCGGTGATCATGGACGCCGCCCGGCAGGTCGAGGAACGCCGGCTCGCCGTGCGCGAGGGACTCGACATGACGCTGACCGACGCGGGCCGCGAGGTCGCGGAACGGCTGGCCGAGACCCGCGAGCAGTCACTGGCCGAGCTGCTCGGCGACTGGTGGGGACCCGACCGGCCCACCGACCTGGTCCAACTGGTCCGGGAACTGAACAGCGAGCTGTGCGGCTCGGAGCGGGAACAGCCGCACGGCGGGCGGGTCGTGCCCGACCACCGGCTCACCTGAGGTCCTGGCCGAGCAGCCTGACGAACCAGTGGTCGGCGTACGGGTTCGCGTTGTGCGGCTCGGTCTCCGTGTAGCCGAGCCGGGAGTACAGGGCGCGCGCCTCGACGAGGTCGCCGCGGGTGTCGAGGATCATCCGGGTGACGCCGAGCGCGCGGGCGGCGTCCTCGGCGCCCCGGACGAGCAGCGCGGCGCCGCCCCTGCCCCGCAGTTCCGCCCGGACGAACACCCGGGTCAGCTCGGCGGTCGTCGCGTCCAGCAGCCGTACGCCCGCGGTGCCGGCCGGTTCGCCGTCGTACCGCCCCACGAGCAACTGCCCGCTGGGCGGGGCGAGTTCGGCGCCGGCGTGGGCGGCGATCTCCCGCTCCAGCTCCTCCGGGCCGGTCCGGCGCCCTTCGTGCAGCAGGTAGTAGCGGTCGCTGACCTCGGTGTAGTACGCCCGCCAGAGCGCGACGGCGGCGGGGGAGTCGACGGCTTCCGGGGCGATGGTCCAGGTCATTCGCTCATTCTGGCGAGCCGGTGTGCGGGGTCCGCAAGCGAATATGCGCGGCGCCCCGCTCGTCGGCCCGGCACCCGGCCCGGCACCCGGCCCGGCACTCGGCCCGGCACTCGGCCCGGCCCTCGCGCGCTGTTTGGCGGACGACATCCGGGCAACACGCAGGGGAACCGGCCCGTGGGGCCGACCCACCGGAAGGCAAGGCATGTCCACAGGCGTGATCATCGCTCTGATCGTGATCGTGATCGTGGCGGTCATGGTCGTCGCGGCAGTCCGCATCCTGCGCGCCCGCGGCGGCTCGCACGGCGGACGCGGCCTGAAGCACCGCTTCGGGCCCGAGTACGACCGGGCCGTGGCCCGGCACGACGGGGACGTCGGCGCCGCCGAGAGAGAGCTCGACGCCCTCGTGCAACGGCACGGCGGGCTGCGCGAGCGGCCGTTGGAGCCGGCGGAGCGCGAGCGGTTCCAGGCCCGTTGGCGGGCCGCGCAGGAGAGGTTCGTCGACTCGCCCCGGGAGGCGGTCGCCGACGCGGACCACCTGCTCGCCGAGGTGGCCGGCGCCCGCGGCTTCCCGGACGGCAGCGAGCACGAGGAACAGCTCGCCGCGCTCTCCGTCCACCACGCGAACCATGTCCACGGCTACCGACGCGTCCACGGCGCCGCACACGCGGCAGGCACGGGCGACGGCCGGGTGCCGGGTACGGAGGACCTGCGGACGGCCATGGTCGAGGCCCGCGCGCTCTTCGACGACCTGGTCGCATCCGCTCCACAGCAGTCCAAGCCCAAGCCCAAGCCCAAGTCCCAGGTACAGGTCCAGGCCCGGAATTCCTCCCGGTTCGGCCGCCGCCTGCCGTGGAGCTTCCCCCGTCACCAGGCGAAGGAGAGCTGACCGTCATGCAGGACGTGACACCGCGCACGAGCACGAGCACGAACACGAGCAAGAACGCAGACACGAGGACGGCCCCCGTCGACCACGGGGGGCCGCTCCTGCCGGACGACGAAGGCAAGCGGATCGCCCTACGCATACGGCACGCGGTCGTCGGGTTCGTCGACGGGCCCCGGGACGCCGTGGTGGAGGCCGATCAGGCGCTGGAGGAACTGGCCGCCCGCCTCACCGAGGCCATGGACCGACGCCGCCGCACCCTGCGCCGGTCCTGGCAGCCGACGGCCGGCGCCGAGGACCGACCGGCGACCGCCGCGACACCCGCCGCAACACCCGCCGCGACGACCGTCGACACCGAGCAACTCCGGCTGGCGCTGCGCAGCTACCGTGAATTGACCGAGCGGCTGCTACGCCTCTGACTGCATCTCGGACTGCCCGGCCGTCGTCCCGCGCTCCTGCTGTTCCCGCCGCTCCTGGCGCTCCCGCCACTCCTGTACGACCGCCTCGACGTCGTACGGCTTCATGCCCAGCGGGGGCCCGGGCGGCGGCTTGAACATCATGTCGCGGAGTTTGACGTTGACGTCTGTGATGATCTTCCGGACGATGCGTTCCGAAGGCGCCTCGTACGCTGCGGCGAGCGCGTCCTCCGCCTCCTTGCGCAGGGCGAGCGTCGGCGGCAGCACGGAGAGGCCCTCGCGGGCCATTTTGCGCTTGATCCACCAGAGTTCGTCATACGAGGTGTCCGTGATCTCCGGCAACGGCTGGCCCACGCCCGGGAGTTGGGCGAACTCGCCGCGCTGCTCCGCGTCACGGATCTGCTTGTCGACCCAGGACTCGAAAGGGACACCGGGTGGCTTTCGCTCGGTCATGCGTCCATTGTGCCGGACGCGGTGGGGCCGGGCGATTTATCATGCGGCCGCTGTACAAGCACACTTAGGACCCAGGACGCCGACAGGCATGTCAAAGACATTTCAAGGGGAGCGCACGTGCTCGAACTGACCATGGCCACCGTCTCCGGCACGGAAGAGGGCGCCACGGCCGGCATGCTGATGGCCGACTCGCCCAGCGAACCGGGCGCCGTGCTGCGGGTGGGCCGGGACAAGTCCGTGTGTCGCCTCGCGACCCCCGACGACTGGCTGTTCGTCTCCCGGGTGCACCTGGAGTTCCTGTGCGGCCCCGACGGCGTCTGGCAGGTCTCGTGGCTGCGCGGTTCGCAGGACGAGCCGTCCTCCGAGGTGCGGCTGGTGAGCGGGCAGTACGCGCAGCCGCTCGCGTACGGCGGGAGCATGCCGCTGGAGCGCGGCGGCTCCGGCGAGATCATCGTCATCGACCGCACCGGGCCGCGCAGCGTCAACGTGGGCTTCTATCACGAGGCCTGAGGCCCGAAGTCTGACGTCTGAGGCCTGAGGTCTGAGACCTGAAGCCTGAGGCTTGAGGCCTGAGGGCTGAGGCTTGGAAACGTGGGGGCTACGCGAGGACGCGCGCCAGTGCGAAACCGTCGTAGCCCTTCGTCCCCACCGTCTGGATCGCCGTGCCGCTGAGCCTCGGGTGCGAGCCGATCAGCTCGATCGCGGCGCGGGTGCCGAGCACGTCCCCCGTGTCGCTGTCCGCGTCGACGACCCGGCCGCCCCGTACGACGTTGTCGACGACGATCAGACTGCCCACGCTGGTGAGCTTCAGCGCCCACTCCAGATAGTTGGCGTTGTTCGCCTTGTCGGCGTCGATGAAGACCAGGTCGAACGGGGGCGGGTTCTCGTCGGCCAGCAGCGGCAGCGACTCCAGGGCCGCCCCGACCCGTACCTCGACCAGCTTGTCCAGGCCCGCGCGGGCGATGTTGCGGGTGGCGACCTCCGCGTGCCGCGGGTTGTACTCCAGCGAGATCAGACGGCCGTCGGCGGGAAGGGCGCGGGCCAGCCAGATCGTGCTGTAACCGCCGAGCGTGCCGATCTCCAGGATCGCTCGGGCACCCTGGATCTCGGCGAGCAGCTGAAGCAGTTTGCCCTGGTTCGCCGTGACGTTGGCCTGCGGCAGCTCGGCGGCCTCGCTGTCGCGCAGCGCGGCCTCCGTCACCTCGTCGTCCGGGGCGAGGTGGTCGGTGAAGTAGGCGTCGACGGCGTCCCAGACCTGCGACTCGCTCATGCGCTCTGCCTCTCGTGTACCTGACATGTCTGGCGGCATGTCTAGTTAGGAATGCTAACTAGTCAGGCTGGTCTTCGGCAGCGGATTTCAGCCGTTCGGCGCAGGGGGCGCGAAGCGCGAGCGAGGCGGCGTGCGGGGCCCGGGGGAAGGGGCGGGAGCGGCAGGAGCGACAGGAGCTCCGGGTGCGCGAAGTCCCGGGGACGGCGGTGGCGCGGACGGCATCGGAGGCGCGGAACGAGGCACGGAGCCAGACGCGGAACGAGACGTGGAGCGAGATATGGGGGGACGCAGGAAGGGAGGTACGGAGGGAGGCGCGGAGGGCATGGGAGGAGCGGAGGGTGCGGGAGGCGCTGGAGGCCCGGGAGGCGCTGGAGGCCCGGAGGGCGTGGGAGGCCCGGTAGGCGTAGGCGTCGGCGGGGCGGCGAACCTGGGAGGCCCGGTAGGCGTCGGCGGGGCGGCGAACCTGGGAGGCGCGGTCGGCATGGCTGCCGCGGTCGGAGCCGAGCCCGGGGTCGGAGCCGCTCTCCGAGCTGGAGCTGCGGTCGGAACCTGAGGCGGGATCGGAGCCTGAGGTGGGAACGGAGGCTGAGGCGGGGTCGGAGCCTGAGGTGGGACCGGAGGCTGAGGCGGGGTCGGAGCTGGAGCTGCGGTCGGGGCCTGGGTCGGCATCGGGGGCGCGCCCGGAACCGGGTTCGTGGCCGCCGGCTGACAGCCCACCGCATGCCGAGGTCCCGGCAGGCCCGCCCGGCGGGCCCGTCCCCAGCGCACCCCCAGGACCACCGCGGCCGTGTTCAGGACGGCCAGTCCGCCGACGACCGTCAGCAGCCACACCGGGATCCCGGCCAGCGCGAGCAGCCGGTCCTCGTAGATGACCTGCCGGAACGCGGTGTCCGTCGCGGCCCGGCGCAGCTCGAGGTCCCCGGAGATCTCCGGGGGACGCGGGAACTCCTGGGCGACGGCCGTCAGGAACGGGGCGCCCTTCGCCAGTTCGGCCAGCGGCCCCGTCGTCGTGCCGAGCCGTCCCGCGAACGTCACCCGGGGCCGCTCGCCGCCGATCCGGGAGGCCGGTTCCATCCGGTGGGCGGCGAGGACGTACAGGCCCAGCGACTGCGGTGTGGCCGCCAGCCGGGACAGCCGCATCGGGTAGACGAGGCTGTCGGCGGCGAAGGTGAGGTGCAGCGGGTCGAGCCGGCCGCTCAGCGCGGCGCCGGTGGTCTCGGGGGTCAGCCGGACCGCCACGTACTCCCAGCGCCGGTCGACGTACGGCTGGAGGGCGGTCTGCAGGGCGGCGGGGAAGGCGAAGTCGTTGCTGCGCAGCCAGTCGTCCAGGCCGGCCGGGTCGGTGGCGGTGAGTCGGGCCACGTCGAACGGACCGAGCCGCTGGCGTCCGACCACGCCGACGCCGCCGGGCCCCGCGCCGGGCGGTGGCGGGCCCACCCGGCCGTCGCCGGTGGTCAGCGGCCAGTCGCCGTCCTGCGGCCAGAAGTGGTGGCGGGTGCGCTGCTCGGGCGCCGTGGCCCCGGCCAGCTGGTCGAAGAGCTCCGGGTCGCCGAGCTCGACCGTCGCGCGGTTCGGCACGGGCATGATCCAGGCGGCCCGGTCGGCGTCGCCGTCGACGGTCAGGCTCATCACGAGCTGTTCCTGCTTGCCGTCCCAGCGCACGACGGAGGCCTCCCGGCCGACCGTCAGCTGCCGGTCGTCGCCCGGGACGAGCGCACCGCAGCCGCAGGCGTAGGCCGGTGCCACGAGCGAACCGAGCTGGATCGCCAGCAGCGCCAGGAGGACAGTGACGACCCGCCCGCGTAACCGCTTGCCACACGCCCGCAACCGCCGTCGCCGTTCCCGCAGGAAACCGACCATGCTCCGTATCCCCTCCGTCACCCTCCACTGCGTATGTGGTGCCAAGGACGGTACGGCGGAAGAGCCGAATCTGTTCGCACCGTGATCCAAATCCCGCCCCCGCGGAGGCGACCGGCCCCACGGACGACTATCGTCTTCCGGACAAAAGGAGGGCGGACGTCAGGTGAAGAGGGGGTGGCCTGCGTCTCTCTCCTGGGAGGCGCGAGCCTCGTAGAGTGCGCGTAGGAAATTTGCGCATGGAACGCGTGGCACGAACGGGGCGGGAGGCCTACGAGGCGTGGCGAATGCGGAGCACAGCGGGCGGCCGACAGAGGCCTTCGGGTCGACGGCGGTCGACACGGTGGTCGACACGGCGCGGGCGCGGCTTCGCGCGGCCCGCCTCGGGCTCTGGCTGGTGGCGGCGGTCCTCGCCGTGCGCCAGGTGGCCGTCGTCCTCGGCACCCCGCGCGGTGAGCGGCTGACGGACCTCGAGACCTGGGTCGGACCGAACGGCGTCCTGCACGTCAACGGCTCGATCTACGACTCGACCCAGTTCACGGGTACCCCGTTCGGCGGGCTCGTCCTCAAGCCCTTGACCCGGGCGGCCGAACAGGCACTCGGCTGGGGCTGGACCTTCGGGACCCTGCTGCTGGTCGCCGCCCTCGGCCTGGTCGTGGCCCGCGCCCTGCCGCAGCCGATCAGCAGACGCACCGCACTGCTGGCCGCGCCCGTCGCGACCAGCCTGCTGATGCTGTCGCTGCCGGTGCGCAACACGCTCTGGCTCGGCCAGACCAGCATCATCCCCGTCCTGCTCGTCCTGCTCGGCTGTTTCGTCGTACGGGACTGGCGGGCGGCCGGCGTCCTGATCGGCGTGGCGGCCGCCCTCCAGCCCACGGTCCTGCTCTTCGCCGCGTTGCTCTGGTTCACCGGTCGCCGCCGGGTCGCGGCCGCCACCGGCGCCACGTTCGCCGGGGTCACCGTGCTCGCCTGGGCGGCGATGCCGCACGACTCGTACACCTACTGGGTGCACCACATGGCGGGCGCCGGCCTCGGCGGCGAGGCGGACGGGCTGGCCAACCAGTCCCTGCACGGCGCACTGCTGCGCCTCGGCCTCGCCGGCCCGGTCGAGATCGGCCTGTTCCTGTCGCTGGGCGCGGCCGTCGCCGTCCTGGGGATCCGCCGGGCGGTCCGCTACGCCCGCGACGGCCAGCTGCTGCTGGCGGTCGCGCTGACCGGCTGCGCGGCGATCGTCGTCTCGCCGACGACCTGGCAGCACCAGCTGCTGTGGGTCCTGCTGGCGGTGGTCGGGCGGGTCGGCAAGCGCGCCTCCGACCGCTATGTGTGGCCGGTGGCGGTGATCCTGGTGACGACCCTCCCGGCGAAGATGATGCTGCCGAACATGGCGGCCCTCTACCCGCTGCGCGACAACGCGGTGCTGCTGGCCGCGATCGCCGCGGCCACGGTCGTCCCGTTCCTGCCGCGGACGTCCCCCTACTACCGGACGCCGATACCGACGGAAGTCGCGCAGCCGGTCCCCCCGCGCTGGCGTCGCGTGCCCCTGCTCCCGTTCCTCAAGCGAGTCCTGACCCGCCCCAACCTCCTCCTGGAGCTCCTGCTCATCCGTGTCACCTACGCGGCGTACCAGCAGGTCAGGCTGGCGGCGACCGGCGGCTCGAACGCGGCGGGACGGGTCCGCGCGGAGGCCCACGGCCAGCAGATCCTCGACATCGAGCGCTTCCTCCACATCGACATCGAGCACGCGGTCAACCACTGGGTGGTCGGCGTCGGCTGGCTCCGTGACTTCTTCGACTTCTACTACGAGTCCTTCCACTTCGTGGTCCCGCTGACGGTCCTGGGCCTCCTGTACTGGCGTCGCCCGGTCGACTACCGCTGGGCCCGCGCGTCCCTCGGCTTCGCGACCCTCCTCGCCCTGGTCGGCTTCTGGCTCTACCCCCTGGCTCCCCCGCGTCTGATGCCTTCTCTCGGCGTCATCGACACGGTCCACGGCGTCCAGGACTTCACCAAGCCGGACTACGGCACACTGACGGCCCTCACCAACCAGTACGCGGCGATGCCGTCCCTGCACTTCGGCTGGTCCCTGTGGTGCGGACTCGTCATCGCGATCGTCGCCCCGAAGTGGTGGATGAAGGCCCTGGGCCTCCTGCACCCCTTCTTCACGGTCTCGGCCATCGTCGCCACCGGCAACCACTGGATCCTGGACGCGGCCGGCGGCGCAGCGGTCGTAGGCGGCGGCTTCGCCCTGTCGTATCTGTTCATGGGACCGAGGGCCCGGCTGCTGACGATGCCGTCGGCACCGAGGGAGCGGGCTGCCGAGCCGACGGAACTGGAGAAGAACCCGGCACCGAACTGATCGCCCGAGTCGCTCACTCGAACCGCTTACGTTCCCGAACTTCTTGACCAACTGAACTGAATGTTTTGAGTCAGAGTGCGGACGGCGCCGAACACCGGAACCCGTCCGACCGTTTGGCGTCGGCCAACCCGTCGACCGGCCCTGAGGTATCTAACTCCCCATCTTGCCAAGGCGCTTGAGTGCCTCCCGAAACGGACTGGCATGCGCAGACCGCGATCGCGGCCGACGTCGAATTCAAGCTATTTATTGCCGAACGTGTTTAGCGGATACATGGCGTCGAGTGAGTTCTGCGCGCGTCGATAATTCCTTGACGCAAGGTGAGAGAAGGGTTTGAATGCGGTTACTTTTTTGAAGATCGTGTGACTCTGGGGGCGGGGTTCAGTGCAGTTCGCACGGGGTGTTTCAGGCGGAGCTGGATGTCGTGGGCATGGCAGATTTATGAGGACCGGAGCCACGACAGCCGCGTTGGCCGTGCTGCTGGGCATGTTGGTGCTGCCCGCGCAACAGGCAGCGGCTTCTCCCACCGATACGGACCCTGCGTCCTTGGCCGAGGGGCAGCAGGCACTGGCCGCAGCCGAGGAGTCCGGCCGGCAAGTGGAGGTGATCGGGGAACGCACAGACCGCGCGACGGTCTACGCCAACCCTGACGGTTTCACCTTCACGCTGGAGCAGTCGGCCGTCCCTGTACGCGTCGCCAAGCCGGACGGTGGCTGGCAGGCACCGGACGCGACTCTGGAATCGCGCTCCGATGGGTCGGTCGGACCCAAGGCCGCGGCCGTGTCGATCACGTTCTCGGCAGGTGGCGACAAGGAGCCCTTGGCTCGGATCGAGGACGAGGGCAACTCACTGGAACTCCGCTGGCCGGGCAAGCTTCCGGCCCCGCAGTTGGACGGCTCCAGCGCCGTGTATGCCGATGTTCTGCCGGGTGTCGACCTACAGGTGACCGCGACGCCGGAGAGCTTCCAACCTGTGTTCGTGGTCAAGTCCCCTGAGGCGGCGGCCAACGACGAGTTGAAGAAGCTCACCTTCGGACTCAAGACCCAAGGGCTGAACGTTCGCGAGGGGGCGGCGGGCAACCTCACGGCCGTCGACGGCAGTGGTCGTACCGTGTTCAAGGCACCGCCGGCGCGGATGTGGGACTCGGGAGGAGAGGCGTCCGGCACTCCGGGGGCGTCTGCGGCTCCCGAAGCCTCCGGCACGCAGACTCAACTCATGCGGGCGCAGGCACTTGTCGCGGACATCCTGGAACCGTCCGACCCTGCCGAGTTGGCACCGTCCGGCTCAGGTCTGGAGCCCGGTCAGGGCGACAAGGTCGCCAAGATGGACGTCGACGTCACCAAGAACTCGCTGTCCGTCGTCCCTGACACGGCGATGCTCAGCAAGACCGGGGCCGACGCCTTCCCGCTCTTCATCGATCCGACTGTGACCTGGGGCGAGTCCGAGCGCACCCTGTTGCGCAACGACGGCTACGAGTCCTACGGCTGGAGCAACGGCGACGACGATCAGGGCAAGGGCGCGGGCAAGTGTGGTACCTGGAACGGCTATTACTGCGGCCCGGGGTACGTGCAGAAGCTGTACTTCGAATTCTCCCCGGCGAGCCTGAAGGGCAAGAAGGTCCTCGATGCCACGTTCCGGGTGACCGAGCCGTGGGCGTTCCAGTGCGATCCGCGCTGGGTGGACCTCGTCCGCACGAACAACATCTCCTCTGCCACGACGTGGTCCTCGCGGCCGGCGGAGCTGGATCTGATGGTCGACCAGAACGTGTCCGCCGGTCGGGGCTCGCTCTGCGACCCGGATTCCCCGGACGCGCCGATCGAGTTCAACGACAACCCGGCCGAGACGAACGAGAACCTCACCTCAACGGTCTCGAACTTCGCGGCGGGCCAGTTCTCCCAGCTGACGCTGGAGATCAAGGCGCATGACGAGTCGGACACCTCGGCATGGAAGCGGTTCAAGAACGACGCTGTGCTCGCGGTGAAGTTCGTGGCAGTGCCCGCGCTTCCGACCGAGGTCGGTCTGGTCACGGGAACCGGCTACGCGTGTTCCGCGAGCTCGGCGGATCCGGCCGTGGTGTCCGATCCGACACCGCTGGTGCAGGGCAAGCCACGCACCGCGGCCGGCGGCTCGGTGGGCGCCAGCCTCCGCATCCGCTGGCGGACAGACAAGTACGACGGCATGACCTGGACGACCGCCCACACGGACGTCGACGGTCCGACCTCCGGCTACGTCGGGAACCTTGTCAAGCAGACGCGCAGTCTGCCCACGCTCCAGGAGGGCGTGCTGTACCGACTCAAGGCGTTGACCCTGTCCTACTACGAGGACGGCAGCAACCAGCAGAACACCGGCTACACCACACCCTGTTACTTCAAGGTGGACCCGACGGCACCCAAGGCACCGCAGATCACCATCGCTTCCACATACACCGAGTGCCTGGCCAACGACTGTACGCCTCACGGCGGGCCGGGGGTGAAGGGCACGTTCACGTTCAAGCCGGCGACGGTCGATGCGAACAACGTCGCCTACCAGTACCGGCTCTCGTCGACGGCTGCGTGGTCGGCCGACCAGACCGGCTCGACGGTCACGGTAGGCATCACGCCGCCGAAGGAAGGCAAGTACAACCTGTACGTACGGGCCAAGGACACCGTCGGTCGCTACGGCGAGCAGTCGGTCGTCGAATTCTTGGTCGCCGACGGTGAGAAGCCAGTCGGGCAGTGGAACTTCGCCGAGGCCGACGGCGTGGCGGTGGACTCCGCGACGTGGGACGGCTCGGACAACGCGACCCTGGCCGGTGGTGCCGTGCGCGACGACCGGGGACGTCGCGGGCTGATCACGCGTGACGCGTCAGGTGCGGCGTTGGAGACGCCGGTGACGGACAAGGGTCTGGCTCTCGACGGCAGCACAGGGTATGCGGCCACGCCCGCCACGGTGCTGGACACCTCCGCCTCCTACACGGTCTCCGCGTGGGTGCGTGTCGACCCCGCCGCCTCGCGCACGTTGACGGTGCTCAGCCAGGCGCCCGACAACCCGAGCCCCTTCTCGAAGAAGTACATCCCCTTTGGGCTGTCGTATGCGGGTGAAGGGGCCAGCACCTGGAGCATGAGCGTGATGGCCACCGATGGATCGCTGCACAAGGCCAGCGCTCAGCAGGCCGCACCGCGCGGTGTCTGGACGCATGTGGCGGGGGTGCACAACGCCGAGACGAAGAAGGTCAGCCTCTACGTCAACGGGGCGCTGCAGAGCACGGTCGACGCCGGAACTGCCTGGAAGGGGTCAGGTCCGCTGCAGATCGGCCGAGGGATCTGGGCCGACGCCTACACCGACTACTTCAAGGGCAGTGTGGACGAGCTTAAGACATGGCAGCGGGCACTGTCAGCGGAGGCGATCAAGGAGGAAGCACGGACGTTGACTTCGCAGGGGTACGCAGGTGTGGAGCTGGTCGCCGACTGGTCTGCCGAGCACGGCGTCTACACCACGATCACGGACACCACCTCGGGTTACGGTCGTGCACTGGCTCTTGTTGGCGGAGCGTCGCTGGACGGCGAGTCGATCGTGCTGGACGGATCGGACGACGCGGCCACCACGGCCGGACCTGTGGTCGACGACACCGGCTCCTTCACAGTCACCGCCCTCGCGTCCCTGGACGGTGCCGCCCTCGTGGGCAAGAGCGTCGGCTACACGGGACAGGTGGTCGGACAGCGGACGGCGGACGGTTCGGCGTGGGGCTTCTGGTACCAGCTGTCGGGCAAGGAGACCGTGTGGGACGAGGAGACCTCGGAGGAGAAGACCGTCCCGGTGGGGTACTGGCAGTTCGGTCGACTTGACGCCAACGGCACGTTCACTGCGGTGTCCTCCGAACAGAGCGCCGTGTTGGACGGCATGGTCCGGCTCACCGGTGTCTTCGACGCCCAGGCGGACACGACGGGCACGATCAGCCTCTATCTGGCAGGCGTCCAGAACCGAGACCCACAGGCTTTCACCGCCAAGGTCGGCTCCGGTGACTTCGCCGTCGGCAAGGGTTTCACCAGCAGCGCGTGGCAGCACTACCTGCCTGGACGTATAGCCGAGGTGCGGTTGTGGGCCGGTGCGATGACCGGTTCCGATCAGGTCGAAGAGACCGTGGGCGACTGACGGCTGGCGGGTGAGGACAGCGCCGGGGGCGCTGTCCTCACCCCCACGCAGAGTGCGGAAGCCGCAGCAGCCTGCGGACGACTTGCTGAATCTTCTCTCAACGGGACCGGGTGGGGCGTAGCACATGATCATTGGCAGGAGCACCTCAAGATTGCGCAGGGATGCAAGACGGCGCGGAGCTGGCCGACTGCTGGTGCAGTCGTTGGCCCTGGCACTGGTCGTCCCCCTGGGCGTGGCGCAACTGGCCCAGGCCGCCGAATCCTCCGGTCTGGGACGCCCCGACGTGCCCAAGTCCCGAGTGAGCAAGGTCAAGGAGGTCGACGGCCTCGGGGCGAAGAAGGCGCGCGAGCAGGTCGCCCAGGAGAAGAAGGCCAACAAGGCTCAGGCCGACCGGGCCCGCAATGAGCAGAAGGCGACCTGGCCGAGGAAGGGCGAGGCGACGCTCGGTCTCGCGGCCGGCAAGACGACAGCCGCCGAGCCGGGTGGCGTCCCCGTCGCCATCGCACCCCCGTCCGGTCGCAAGGCCGTGGCCGGCGGCAAGGCACGTGTCATGGTGCTGGACCAGAAGTCCACACGCGCGGCAGGCATCACCGGCGTGCTCCTGACCACTGACGCGGACACGGCGGGCGACGCCGAGATAAGCATCGACTACAGCGGTTTCGCCTCCGCCATCGGCGGCGGTTGGTCCCAGCGCCTGCGTCTGGTGCAACTGCCCGCGTGTGCGTTGACGACACCGGAGAAGAAGGAGTGCCGCACACAGAGTCCGCTGGCGTCGGACAACGACCTCGCCCGCCAGTCGGTCTCGGCGAAGGTGAGCATCGCCGAGCCCACGGACGGCCCGGCCACCCAGTTCATGAAGGCCGCGGACAGTGCCACCTCTGCCGCCACCGTGCTGGCCGTCACCGCAGCCGCGGCCGGGTCCGGAGAGTCGCCCAAGGGCACCGGAAGCTACTCGGCCACTCCATTGGCGGAGTCCTCGTCCTGGGAGGCAGGAGGCAGTTCGGGATCGTTCACCTGGTCGTACGACTTCACACTGCCGCCGGCCGCGGCGGGCCCGCAGCCTCCGCTGTCGCTCTCGTACGACTCGGGCAGCGTGGACGGTCGCACCGCCAGGTCCAATAACCAGGGCACGTCGGTCGGTGAGGGCTTCGGACTCACCGAGTCCTACATCGAGCGCACCTACGGCTCGTGCGACGACGACGGTCATGAAGACGTCTTCGACCTGTGCTGGAAGTACGACAACGCGCGCCTGGTGTTGAACGGCAAGTCCTCGCGGCTGGTCAAGGTCGACGACGACCAGTGGCGGCTCGAGAACGACGATGCGTCGAAGGTGACACGGTCCAAGGACGCGGACAACGGCGATGACGACGGCGAGCACTGGACCGTTGTCACAGGCGACGGCACCAAGTACGTGTTCGGCCTGAACAAGCTGGACGGCGCGGGCACCGAGCGCACCAACTCGGTCTCGACTGTGCCGGTGTTCGGTGACGACTCGCTTGAGCCGGGTTACTCGGCGGGTGATGCCTTTGCCGATCGGGCTCTCACCCAGGCCTGGCGCTGGAACCTGGACTACGTCGAGGACACCCGCGGCAACGCCGCCACGTACTGGTACACGAAGGAATCGAACTACTACAAGAAGAACAAGTCGGAGACCGCCAACGCCTCCTACACGCGCGGGGGCTTCCTGAGCCGGATCGAGTACGGCCTGCGCAAGGGCGCGCTGTTCACCGACAAGGCGGACGCGAAGGTCACCTTCGGCTATGCCGAGCGCTGCACGGCCTCGGACTGCTCCAGCCTGACCGACGACACATCCGAAAACTGGCCGGACGTGCCCTTTGATGCGATCTGCTCCAGTGGCGACGACGAGTGCAACGCCGCGGGCCCGTCTTTCTTCTCCCGCAAGCGTCTGACCGGAATCGGCACGTTTTCGTACAACGCCACCAGCGCCGCCTATGACGCCGTGGACTCCTGGGACCTGACCGAGAAGTACCTGGACGGCGGGGACCTCGGCGACAGCTCCGACCAGGTACTGACACTGGAGTCACTCAAGCGGACCGCGAAGGCCGGCGACACCGCCATCGCTCTGAACCCGGTGTCGTTCACCTACCACATGCGACCCAACCGGGTAGACGCGACGGACAAGATCCTGCCCCTGACCCGCCCGCGCATCTCCACCATCATCTCCGAGACCGGCGCGATCACCACGGTGACGCTGTCGGGAGAAGAGTGCGTGCGCAGCGAGGTCCTGGGCGCGGCCCCTGACACCAACACGCGCTCCTGCTATCCGCAGTTCTGGCACATCAACGGTGCCGAGAACGCCTCGATCGACTGGTTCCACAAGTACCGCGTATTGGCCGTGTCCGTGGCGGACCCGACCGCCAGCAACGAGGCGGTCGAGCACGCCTACACGTACAGTGGCGCCGCCTGGCACTACAGCGACGACCCGTTCACGAAGAAGGAAGAGCGCACCTGGTCCGAATGGCGCGGATACGCCCAGGTCACGGCCTGGACAGGCGCGACGGACGTGACCCGCTCCAGGACGGTCTCGCTCTACCTCCAGGGCATGCACGGGGACGAGAGGGGCGACGGCACCACTAAGTCCGTCTCCGTCGCCCCTCTGGCGACACCGGCACTCGGCGCGGCGTCGATCACTGACAAGGGCGAGTACGCGGGCCAACTGCGCGAACAGGTCACCTACGACGGCTCCACAGCCATCTCGGCGACAGTGAACGATCCCTGGTCGAAGGAGACCGCCCGGCAGACCCCGCCCGGTGCCGGCGACCATGTCGCCCGATACGTCCGCACGCAGAAGGTGCACAACTACACCTACCTGACGGCGTCCCAGAGCTGGCGCGAGCGCCAGACGAGCACGTCCTTCGACGACTACGGCATGCCCGTCACGGTCGATGACGCCGGGCAGATCGGCAAAGCGGCGGACGAGACCTGCACGCGCACGTGGTACGCCCGCAACACTGACGCCGGCATCATTTCGCTGACTTCCCGGACCCGCTCGGTCGCCCGTAGCTGTGCGACGGCGGACGCATCGCTCACCTTGCCCACGGCCATGGACCCGGCCAAGCCCGCGCGGGGCGACGTCCTCGCCGACGTCAGCACCGTCTACGACACTGCGAACGCCACGACGTGGTCGGCGGACCAGAAACCCACCAAGGGCCTGGCGACCTGGACCGGCCGAGCTACCGGCTATGCCGCCACCGCGGACGGCAACGGCGACCGACTTCCGGCCGGCTGGCAGAAGGTCTCCGCCACGACCTACGACACCCTGGGCCGCCCCCTGAGTGTCAGTGACGCGTCAACGAACCCGCCCACCTCCGTCGCCTACACCCCCATCGACGCCGGACCGTTGACCAGGACCATCACCACAGACCCCAAGACGTACAAAAAGGTCAGCTTCCTCGACCCGCGACGCGGTCAGCCACTGCGTGTCTACGACGTCAACTCCAAGAAGACCGAGCTGACGTACGACGCCCTCGGCCGACTGACCCAGGTCTGGCTGCCGAACACCGCGAGCAGCACCCAGGCCCCCAACCAGAGGTTCGCCTACCACCTGGACAACACCGAGCCGTCCTGGGTCTCGTCCTCGACGCTGAAGAACGACGGCGAGACCTACACCACCAGCTACGCGCTCTTCGACTCGCTCCTGCGCCCCCTGCAGAGCCAGTCACCAACACCCGATGGTGGTCGGCTGCTGACGGACACGCGGTACGACACGCGTGGCCTGGCCTACGAGACGTACGCCGACATCTTCGACAAATCCAAGACGCCCAACGGCGCATACGCCCGGGCCGAGTACGGCGAGTCCCCCACTCAGACCGGGACGGTGTTCGACGGAGCCGGCCGACCCACGAGCACCAGTCTGTACATCTTCGGCGTCAAGAAGTGGTCCACCACTACCAGCTACACCGGTGACTCCGTCGCGACGTCAGCGGTCGAGGGAGGCTCGGCCCAGCGCACGATCACCGACGTGCGCGGCAAGACGACGGAGACCCGCGAGTACGAGAGCACAAGCCCGACCGACGCTTCCTTCGGCACCGCTCCCGGCGCCCCCTACTCCTCGACGAAGTTCACCTACGTCCTGGATGGCCAGCAGGAGTCGGTCACCGGCCCGGACAACGCCAAGTGGGCATACGCGTACGACCTGTTCGGTCGCCAGACCAGCGCTGCCGACCCGGACAAGGGAACGACAGCGGTCGAGTACGACGTCCTCGATCGCCCGGTCAAGTCCACGGACTCGCGCGGCATTTCGATGCTGACCGGCTATGACGAGCTGGGCCGCGTCACGGGTACCTGGAAGGACTCCAAGACGGACGCCAACCAGCTCACCGGCTACGTCTACGACACGCTCCTCAAGGGCCTGCCCACCTCCTCCACGCGCTACGTCGGAGGCAAGACGGGCGCTGCCTACACGCAGGCCGTCACCGCATACGACAGCCTGAACCGCGCCACCGGCGCCCAGCTGCAACTGCCGGCGAGCGACCCGCTCGTGAAGGCGGGCGCACCGTCCACGCTGGCCTACGAGACGTACTACAACGTCGACGGCACCCTGAAGCAGACGAAGGAGTCGGCCCTCGGAGGGCTGCCGGCCGAGAACATCGACTACGGCTACGACGCGTTGGGCCATGTGACCTCCATCGGCGGTGCGACCGGCTACCTGCTGGACGTGGACTACTCGGCGCTCGCACAGCCCCAACTCCTGACGCTGGGCATGGGCGGCACCGGCGCCAAGAGCGTGTACGTCTCCAACAACTTCGAGGAGGGAACCGGCCGGGTCACCAGCAGCAATGTCACGGACCAGACACACGGCTACATGCTGCAGGACCTCAACTACACGTACGACCAGGCCGGCAACGTCACGGCGATCAGCGACCCGACCACCCTGGGCGGCACCAGCTCCGCTGAAACCCAGTGCTTCGCCTACGACGGCCATCAGCGCATGATCGAGGCCTGGACACCCGCTTCGCAGAAGTGCTCCGACCCCAAGAGCGCCTCAAGCCTGTCGGGCCCGGCCCCTTACTGGACGAGCTACTCCTACAACTCCGCAGGCCAGCGGACCGGTGAAACGGTCCACAAGAGCACCGGTGACACAAAGACCACCTACTGCTACACCAGCACCACTCAGCCCCACACCCTCACCGGCACCACGACCAAGACAGACTGCGCGAGCCCGGAGCGCACGTACGACTACGACAAGACCGGCAACAGCTGGCATCGCCCTGGCGCGACGGGCACCCAGACACTGGACTGGTCGCCCGAAGGCAAGCTGAACAAGCTCACCGAGAACGGGACGTCGACCGACTACCTGTACTCCGCCGACGGCACCCTGCTGATCCGCAACACGCAGAACGGCGAGCGCGTCCTGTACGCCGGCGCCACCGAACTCCACCTTCGCGCCAACGGCACCACCTGGGCCCAGCGTTACTACAGCGCCGGTGACGTCACGGCTGCTCTCCGGTCCAACCAGTCAGGCACCAACAAGCTCACGTACCTGACGGGCGACCAGCACAACACCTCCTCGCTGGCCATCAACACGGACACCGGCCAGACCTTCACCAAGCGCTACATGACCCCCTTCGGTGCGGACCGCGGCACCCCTCTGTACGGCCCCTGGCCCGACGACAAGGGTTTCCTCGGCAAGACGAAGGACACCACGACGGGCCTGACCCACATCGGCGCCCGCGAATACGACCCTGGCATCGGTCAGTTCATCAGCGTGGACCCGATCCTCAGCCTCGGTCAGCCCGGTTCGCTGAACGGGTACAGCTACGCCAACAACAACCCCGTGACGGAGAGCGATCCGACGGGTCTCGAATCTTGCTACCCGCACTTCTGCTCGGGCAGCAACGGCACCACCGACGACTATGACCCTGCCGACGACCCTGCGCACGCATGGGACCCCGATGGCAACGGGGTTGACGACGGCAATTCCGGCAACGGCGGTGGCACGGCCAACGCCGACCAATCCAGCGACAACACCAGCCCCGTACCTGCGCCCAGCCCCGGTCCTGCCCCGGTTCCCGGTCCCTACAAGGGCGGTTTCAACGATCCTGTTCTCAGCGCGCTCAAATTCGTTTTCGACGAAATTTTTGGAGAGCCTGAACCGCGTCTGGTCTGCAATGCGGACGGATCGTACTGCGAGTATATGCAAGTCCAGCAGAATATCGTCCCGTGGGTTCCGGGTTCGCCTGGCGCCCTAGGCATTGGGAAAGGCGCTGCAGGGTCACAGCTCGAGCGCTTCAAGAGTGCTTATAAGCTGGGGAAGCCAGGGGAAGTGGCGCAAGCCCTCTCCAAGTTCTCGAACCTTAGGATCGCCATCGGGGGTGAGAGATTCCTTCTGGATAAGACGGGTATGAAGCATATCCTGAACAGGCATCACCCGAAGTACTGGAATTTTACCGTGAAAAAGATGCAGACCTTCTTTGATGAGAGTATGACACCCGATGACATAGCGGCCGCAGTAACCTCAGTGATGCGGCAGAATGAGGATGAAGTTGCCCGTATAGGCTCGTCGGGCATCGGGAATATTACAGGAGTGTTCAATGGGGAAAGCTATCAACTCGGGCTAAACAAGGGTAGAATCGGACAATTCTTCCCGTTGCCGTGACGTGAGCGGATGTCTCCGCAGGTGCCCTGTGGGGACATCCGCTCTGCATTTCATAATCGAAGGACGATGAATGATCGAGATCACCTCTTATCTGGGTAGCTCATCGGGTCGGCTTACCAATGTTCGGGTTGCTTCAAGGTTCGACGGGGATTCCGATTACGTAGAGGGGGCCATCGATCTGGTGATCAATGGAGTGACTGTTATCGACACATCCATGGAGGACTATGTTGACCAACTTTGGGCCTACTTCATCGCCATGATGCTGAAACTGCAGACGGCGGTGGAGGCTAAGACGTACTTTCCTGACCAGCCGATTGAGCTGAAGTTCTCAAAAATCGGAGGCGGGCAGGTCCTCGTGTCTTGTGACGCCGGTGACGGCCTGCGAGCTGCCGCTGTAGAACTGGACTACTTCCTGCAGGAAATGTCACTTTCTGCCGCACGCTTCTTTCGGACGCTGAGCAAGCTAATTCCTGAGAATGCGGCCAGCTATGAGCATCAGCTGGCTAGGATCGAGGAGTTGCGCGCGGAATGAGGAAAGCTCGGCGGACGCACCCTGGATATTCGGGGTAGTTCGTCAGGAGAGTCAAGCTCGAATCGATCGACAGCCGTGGGCAAGGCCGCGTTAGATTCGCTGTTCAGGATACAATCACCCGCGAGTCGGGGATGCGTCCTCCGACCGGGGGCGGGTATCGGGACGGCAAGGCGTTCACGCTGGCGAAGATTGTCTTCGACAGTATCTTGAAGAGATTCCCTGAGGGTTAGCGCCCCATGAAAGTGACGGTCTCCTGGAGTGAGTCGATTGCCATCCGCTAGAAGTTTGAACCCATCTGCTGTGGGTGTCGTGTGCGTGTTGTTTACGGCGGCATGTACAGGAGGGGTAGATCCGGAGACCGCTGAGGCTCCAACCCGTCAGCAAATAGTCGGGACCTGGCGTGCTGACGGGAGTCGCACGGCTCGGCTCTCACCTGATGGGACTGCTGTCCTGACAGGCATTCGCTGCAGTTACCTCCTTCCGGACGGGGAGAATGGCGTTGCTGACGTGCACGGGACTTGGAAGCTGCAGCAGCGTCTTCCGAGCAGGAACTCGGACGTCTGGGTCGACCTTGAATTCTCCGCCGGTATGTGCGGCAGTGCTGGAGATTTCCAGAGCGGTTTCTATCCGTACGAGGACTCTGGAAAGATTTACCTCTCTTTGGGAGGGCCTGATATGCAAGAACAGGATCTTATATTCACTAAAGAGTGACCTTCGGATCTGTGGCGGCGGCCTGCTGGTTCCTTCGGTGGGCCGTCTGGTTACTCATGTGCTGCAAAGGGTGCACTCGAACCACACCGTCTTCCCGCCGCCGGGTGCCGGTGACACTCCCCATGTGTCGACCAGTGCGCTGAGCAGGAACAGGCCCCGGCCGCCTTCCGACTCCGGGTGCAACTCCGCCGGGGTCGGGAGTAGTTGGCCGTAGTTGTCTGTTACCTCGGCTCTGACTCCCGTCGGTTGTTTCAGGAGCAGTAGCTTGCAGTGCCTGTCCGGGGTGTGGCGGACCACGTTGGCGATCAGTTCTGTCAGGGCCAGTTCGACCGGGTCCGTCAGGTCCTTCAGGTCCCAGTCCGCCAGGAGGGTGCGGGCGATTCGGCGGATGTGGCGGGCCGAGTGGGTGCCTGCTGTCAGCGTCATTCGGTATTGCGTGGGGACCGGGGGCGCGTAGATCGAGGGGAAGTATCCGTTCACGGGACGAGGGTGACCTGCTACGACTACTCTGGGCTACTGGCTGAATGCAACGTGTGCCTGCGTGAGAGGGGCCCCTGCGTGACCCACATCAACGTTCTTGACCCGGGTGCTTCGCCGCTCGACTACTACGGGTTCGAGCTGCGCCGGTTAAGGGAAGCGGCCGGGCTCACTCAGCAGCAGCTCGGGGACATCCTCAACTACACCGGGTCGCTGGTTGGGCAGGTTGAGACCGCCCGGAAGGTTCCGACTACCGAGTTCAGCGAGCGAGTCGATGCGGCTCTCGGGACCGGTGGTCTCTTCTCGCGGCTCGTCGAGCTTGTGCTTCGCAGTCAACTTCCGGCCTGGTTCCGGCAGGTGGCGGAGCTGGAAGTGCGGGCCGCTGAGATCTGCACCTTCCAGACCCACCTGGTGCATGGCCTGCTCCAGACTCCTGCCTACGCGCGTGCCGTCCTCGGGGTGCTCGACAAGAGCGACCTCGACGACCGCACCGCCGTCCGGCTTGCTCGCCAGCGCATCTTCGAGAAGGGCGAACCGCCCGTCTTCTGGCTGGTGTTGAGTGAGGCCGCGCTGTGCCAGGAGATCGGTGGCCGGGCCGTCATGCGCGAGCAACTCGCCCATCTGTTGTCGTTCGAGAGCGATCCCCGGATCAACATCCAGGTGTTGCCGTTCGCAGCCGGGGCGCACCCCGGGACGCAAGGCTCGTTCAACCTCTACCGGTTCTCCAGCGACCCGACGATCGTCTATACCGAGGGGTATGGCATCGGGTATCCGAGCGCGAACCCGGACACCGTCAAGGACTGTTCACTCCGTTACGATCATCTCCGGGCTGCTGCTCTCTCCCTCAAGGATTCGGCACAGTTGATCCGGCGAGTGATGGAGGAACGCTATGGAGAAGAACTGGCGTAGGTCTTCGTATAGCGGTGACCAGGGCGGGGATTGCGTCGAGATCGCCGAAACCCCCGCCACCGTCGCCGTCCGCGACTCCAAGAACCCGGCGGGCCCGGTCCTCGTGCTTCGGCCCGCCGTGTTCTCGGAGTTCGTCCGCTGGACTACAGCCGCTGGATGATCGTCCCCGTTGCCAATGCGCCGCCCGCGCACATCGTGATGAGGGCGAACTCCTTGTCCGTGCGCTCCAGTTCGTGAAGTGCCGTCGTGATGAGGCGGGCTCCCGTCGAGCCGACCGGGTGGCCCAGGGCGATCGCTCCGCCGTTGACGTTGACCTTGTCCAGGGGCTGGTTGAAGACCTTGGCCCAGCTCAACACCACTGACGCGAACGCCTCGTTGATCTCGACGATGTCGATGTCCTTCAGGGACATCCCCGCCTTGCCCAGGACCGCCTTCGTCGCGTCGATCGGGCCGTCCAGGTGGAAGTGGGGGTTCGCGCCCACCAGGGCCTGGGCGACGATCCTCGCCCTCGGCCTCAGCTTCAGGGCCCTTGCCATACGCTTCGACGCCCACATGATCGCCGCCGCGCCGTCGCTGATCTGCGATGAGTTGCCGGCCGTGTGCACCGCCGTCGGCATGATGGGCTTCAGCTTCGCCAGCGCTTCCGCCGATGTGTCGCGTAGGCCCTCGTCCCGGTCGACCAGTCGCCACATGCCCTGGCCCGTCGACTGCTCCTCCTCCGTCGTCGGGACCTGGACGGCGAAGGTCTCCTTCTTGAAGCGTTCCTCCGCCCAGGCCGTCGCCGCGCGGGACTGGGACAGCAGGCCCAGGGCGTCCACGTCCTCGCGGGTCAGGCCTCGGTGGCGGGCTATGCGTTCCGCCGCCTCGAACTGGTTGGGGAGGTCTACGTTCCACTCCTCCGGGAACGGCTTCCCGGGGCCGTGCTTCGAGCCCGAGCCGAGGGGGACGCGGGACATCGCCTCCACCCCGCAGCTGATTCCGACGTCGATCACGCCCGACGCGATCATGTTCGCCGTCATGTGGCTGGCCTGCTGTGAGGAGCCGCATTGGCAGTCGACCGTCGTCGCCGCGGTCTCGTAGGGGAGGCCCATGGTCAGCCAGGCCGTCCTCGCGGGGTTCATGGACTGTTCGCCGGCGTGGGTCACCGTGCCGCCGACGATCTGCTCCACGGCGTCGGCGGGGATGCCGGTGCGGCCGAGGAGTTCGCGGTAGGTCTCGCCCAGGAGATAGGCGGGGTGCAGGTTGGCGAGCGCGCCGCCGCGCTTGCCGATGGGGGTGCGGACTGCTTCCACGATCACGGGTTCGGCGGCCATGGGTGCGGATCCCTTCGGAACTAGTACGTGTTCTAGTTCTGCTGAGTGCAGTCTGCTTACGTGATGTGGGTCACCGCAAGGGTCTTGCAGCCTCGAGGGTCCTGAACTACCTTCACGGCAATCTATTTCTGATGAACCGTCAGATCGATCGTGATTCGATCGTAGATCGACCGTCAGCTTGCATCGTCAGATGGCTGGAGCCGCCGATGCCCTGTCCAGCGCTTCCCGACGGGTTCGACTTCACCGATCCCGACCTGCTGCAACACCGTGTACCCCTCCCCGAGTTCGCCGAGTTGCGGGTCGCCGAACCGGTCCGCTGGATCCCGCAGTCGGACAACGTGGCCGGCTTCGAGGACGAGGGGTACTGGGCGGTGACCCGCCACGCGGACGTGAAGTACGTTTCCACGCATCCGGAGATCTTCTCCTCCTACCTCAACACCGCGATCATCCGCTTCAACGAGCACATCGAGCGGGCTTCCATCGATGCCCAGCGGTTGATCATGCTGAACATGGATCCGCCCGAGCACACGCGCGTGCGGCAGATCGTGCAGCGTGGGTTCACGCCGCGGGCCATCCGCGGGCTGGAGGAGCGGCTGCGGGAGCGGGCCACCGCCATCGTCGCCGGCGCCCTCGCGCAGGGCGGTTCCTTCGACTTCGTCACCTCCGTCGCCTCGGAGCTGCCCCTCCAGGCCATCGCCGAGCTGATCGGCGTGCCCCAGGAGGATCGCTCCAAGATCTTCGACTGGTCGAACAGGATGATCGCGTACGACGATCCCGAGTTCGCCGTCACCGCCGAGGTCGGGCAGCAGTCCGCCGCCGAGATCCTGGCGTACGCCATGAACATGGCTGCCGAGCGGAAGCAGTGCCCCGCTCATGACATCGTCTCGACGCTCGTGGCGGCCGAGGACGAGGGCAATCTCAGCTCCGACGAGTTCGGGTTCTTCGTGCTCATGCTCGCCGTGGCGGGGAACGAGACGACCCGGAACGCCACCACCCACGGGATGCACGCCTTCCTCACCCACCCCGAGCAGTGGGAGCTGTACAAGGACCAGCGGCCCGACACCGCCGCCGAGGAGATCGTGCGGTGGGCCACCCCGGTCACCGCCTTCCAGCGGACCGCCACCCAGGACACCGAACTCGGCGGGAAGCTGATCAGGAAGGGGGACCGGGTCGGGATCTTCTATGCCTCCGCGAACCGGGATCCCGAGGTGTTCGACCATCCCGATGCGTTCGACGTCACCCGGGATCCGAACCCGCATCTCGGGTTCGGCGGGGGCGGGCCCCACTTCTGCCTCGGCAAATCCCTTGCCGTGCTGGAGATCAACCTCATCTTCAACGCCATCGCCGACGCCATGCCGGGGCTGCGGCTGGTGGAGGATCCACGGCGACTGCGGTCCGCCTGGATCAACGGGGTGAAGGAGTTGAGAGTCAGCGCGGAGTGAAGCGATCGGTTCGGTTGATCAGTTGATCGGGTGATCAGTCCCTCCCGCCGGCGAGCAGGGCCAGCGCGCCCGAGATCGCCGCTGCCAGCAGGAGGGGCCAGCCCAGGCCGTGGTGGATGACCAGCCACGCGCCGAGCAGGGCGCCCAGGAAGAGGGACGCCACGGCCGCCGCGCGGCGGAAGCCGCGGACCTCCGAGCCGCCTGCCGCGCGGGAATCGGAGGCCAGGGCGGTCAGGGTCATCGTCAGGACCGTGGTGGGGAGGTCGGCCACCTTCAGTTTGCGGACGGTCGCGGTGCGCATGCCCAGCGCGAAGGCCGTGCAGGCGATGATCGCGTAGATCCGGAAGCGGCCGTCGGCGGCGGTGGTCGTGAAGGCGATGGCCGCCGCGATCGCCAGCAGCGCCGCCTCCACGGCCAGCGTCAGCCGTGCCCAGGTGCGGCGGGAGCCGTTCCCGCTGCGGTGGACCACACGGCCGCCCGCCACCGCGCCGGCCAGGAAGAAGAGCAGGGATGCGGCGGAATGCGGCACGGAGAAGCCCGGGACGCCGGCTGCGGCAAAGCCGATGACCAGCACGTTTCCGGTCATGTTCGCGGTGAAGAGATGGCCCAGGCCGAGGAAGCTGACCGCGTCGATCAGGCCGCTCACCAGGGTGAGGACCAGGAGTACGGGGACGAGGCGTACGCCGCGATCCGGCGCGGGTGTCGTCATCGGGCCAGTGGATCACGCGAGGGCGGGGAAACGCCGAAGGCGGCGGCCCGGGGCTGGACGCGACGCCCGAGTGCGCCTTCCTGCTCGGCGCGACCCCGGACACCCCGCTGCCCACCGCGGACTCCGCCGTCGAGGAGGTCGTCCTCA